>JBPYFQ010000228.1:0-19222 GCA_051985625.1 Solirubrobacteraceae bacterium | reverse complement strand
CCCGGGTCCGGCTGCGCCGCCCGCCGGTTGCGCTTGGCCAGCACCGACATCGTGGCGCCGAGCTTGTAGTAGGCGAGCGCCCGAAACCAGTCGAGGTCCGGGGGCGGCTCGGCCAGCCCGGCCTCGTCGAGGTACTCGGCCAGCAGCTCGGAGGCCGGCGGCATGGCGTCGGCGGCGGCCTGGTTGGCGGCGTCGCGCTCGCGTACCCGCTGCTGGACCGGGTCGGCGAACGCCATCACCCAGGCCAGGTCGTGGCGGGGGTCGCCGACCGACCAGATCTCCCAGTCGATGAGGGCGGCCAGCCTTGCGCCGGCGAACTGCATGTTGCCCAGGCGGTAGTCGCCGTGGAGTATCCGCGCAGAGCCGAGAGCCGGCGGGTTCGGCACCCGGGCCGCCAGCGCGTCGGCCAGCACCTGCTCGTCGCCACGCAGATCATCCCCCGCGGTGGCGTACAGCTGCACCCACCGCTCCAGCTCCTGGCTCGGCGACAGCACCGGCTCATCGCCCAGCCCCACCGCGGCCGGATCGACCGCCTGCAGCCGGGCCAGCATCCGGGCCGCCGCCCGCGCCCGCGCGTCCACGACCGGCGGTGCCGGGGGCGAGGCGCTCACGTCCCACTTCGGCTCATACGCCTCGCCCTCGACGAACTCCATGATGACGAATGGGGGCAAGTCGTCGTCCTGCGCCAGCACGGCGGGCACGCGCACGCCGGCCGCGCCGTGCACGGCGGCCATAACCCGGGCCTGGCGCAGCACGTCGCGATTGCGCACCGGCGCCAGCCCGGGCGGCGCCACCTTGACGACGACCGGCCCACGGCCGGCCACCGCCGCCGAGAACGTCAGGCTGGAGATGCCGCCCGGCAGCGGCTCCAGCTCGCCCACGCGCGCCTCGGGCCAGCGGCGCCGCACCGCGGCCTCCACGCGGCCCGGCAGCTGCGCCAGCGCGTCCTCGGTCACCGCTTGCGCACGACGCTGCTCGTCACCGACAGGGAGTTGAGCGTCTGCCCGCCGTCGATCACCAGCTCCTGCCCGGTCGTGGCGCCGGCGGCGGGGGAGGCGAAGTAGGCGACCGCCTCGGCGATCTCGGCCGGCTTCACCATCCGACCGGCCGGGATCCGCTCCAGCCAGGCCTCGACGATCTCCCGCGGCATCGACAGCACCCCCTCGCTGGCCACCAGCCCGGGGAGGATGGCGTTGGCGGTGATCCCGAGCGCGGCGTTCTCCACCGCCACAGTCTTGACCATCCCCACCAGCCCCGCCTTGCTGGCGCTGTAGGCGACCTGGGCCGGCATCCCGTACTGGGCGGCGAAGCTGGAGATGACGATGATCCGGCCGAACCGGCGGTCGCGCATGCCGCGCAGGCAGGCTTGGATGACCCGGAAGCTGCCGGTCAGGTTGACCGCCAGGTCCCGCTGCCAGCGCTCCAGGTCCATCGAATGCGCCCCGCCCAGGATCGTGGGCAGGCCGGCGTTGGAGACGAGCACGTCGACGTCGGCCAGCGGCGGCAGGTCGTCGCTCACCAGGTCGACCTGGTACGTGCAGCCGGCCTCCCGGTCCAGGGTGACGACCTCCAGCCCACCGGCGCGCAGCCGTTCAGCGATCGCCGCGCCGATCCCGCCCGGACGGGCGGCTCCGGTGACCAGCGCCCTCAGCGGCGCGGGCGGCTCGGGCGGCGCGGGCGGCGCGGGCGGCTCGGGCACATCCACTACGCCATCGTCAGGCCGCCGCTGACCGACAGCGTCTGGCCCGTGATGTAGCTCGCCTGCTCGGAGGCGAAGAAGCGAACAGCGGCGGCGACGTCCTCCGGCTTGCCCAGACGCTTCATCGGCACCGCGCGAGCCAGGCGCTGGAGCACCTTCTCGGCGTCCTGGTGGGCGGCGGCGACGTCCTGGAGCATCTCGGTGTCGGTGGGGCCGGGGCAGACGATGTTGGCGGTCACGCCGGTCCGGGCCGTCTCGCGCGCCACCGTCTTGGTGAACGAGATGATCGCGCCCTTGGCCCCGGCGTACACGGACTCCAGCGACGAGCCGACGCGCCCGGCATCGGAGCTGATGTTGACGATCCGCCCCCAGCCGCGGTCGATCATCGACGGCAGCAGCGCCTTGGTCAGCCGCAGGCCCCCCTTGAAGTTGACCTCCAGGACCTCCTGCCAGAACTCCTCGTCGGTATCGATGAACGGCTTGAGCTCGTCCCAGCCGGCGACGTTGACCAGGACGTCGATCTCGCCGAACGCGCCGCGGGCCTGCTCCAGGCCGGCGGCGACGCTGTCCGGGCTGCGCACGTCCATCTCCACCGCCAGAGCCCGGCCGCCCGTGTCGGAGATCCGCTGGGCGTTGTCCCGCGCCTGCTCGGTCCGGATGTCGCCGATGATCGTCGCCATCCCGTCCTCGGCCAGGCCACGCGCGATGGCCGCGCCGATGCCGCGCGCGCCGCCCGTGACCATGGCGACACGCGCCGGAGGGGTGCTGGACATGGCGCGGCACCATATCCATCCAGCGCGCGTGAGGGGTACCCCCCGATTGGGGGCTAACCGCCGCCAGAATATTTTGACGTCCAAATACCTGCCGCTACCATGGCCGCCATGACGGTCGTGGATCATCTGCCGGTCTCCCACGAGGAGTGGCGGACGGCGTACGGGCTGTCGCCGGAGCGCGACGCACCGTTCACCACGCTCTCCGGCGAGGAGATCCGCCCCCTGTACACCGAGCGCGACCTGCCCGCCGACTCTGAGACGATCGGCCTGCCGGGGCAGTATCCGTTCACTCGCGGGGTGTACCCCTCGATGTACCGGGGCCGGCTATGGACGATGCGCCAGTTCGCCGGCTTCGGCACCGCCGAGGAGACGAACGCGCGCTTCCGGTACCTGCTGGATCACGGGCAGACCGGGCTGTCGACGGCATTCGACATGCCGTCGCTGATGGGCCACGACTCTGATCATCCGCGCTCCGAGGGAGAGGTTGGACGCGAAGGGGTGGCCGTGGACACGGTCGCCGACATGGAGACGCTGTTCGCCGGGATTCCGCTCGGTGACGTGACCGTCTCGATGACCATCAATGCGCCGGCGGCCATCATGTTGGCCTTCTACGTGGTGGCCGCCGAGCGCCAGGGCATCGGTCCGGAGCGGCTCGGCGGCACGATCCAGACCGACATCCTGAAGGAGTACATCGCCCAGAAGGAGTGGTGCTTCCCGGTCGATCCGGCGATGCGGCTCGTCGGGGACATGATCGAGTGGTGCTCGCAGACGATGCCGCGCTGGCATCCGGTCAGCATCTCCGGCTACCACATCCGGGAGGCGGGGGCGACCGCCGCCCAGGAACTGGCGTTCACCTTGAAGGACGGCCTGACGTACGTCGAGCAGGCCGTCGCGCGCGGCCTCAACGTCGACGATTTCGCGCCCCGGCTGTCGTTCTTCTTCAACGCCCAGATCGACTTCTTTGAGGAGATCGCCAAGTACCGAGCGGCCCGCCGGATCTGGGCGCGCGAGATGCGCCACACGTTCAGCGCCCGCAAGCCCGAGTCGTGGCGGATGCGCTTCCACACGCAGACCGCGGGCGTGTCGCTGACCGCTCAGCAGCCGCTCAACAACATCGTGCGCACCGCGATCGAGGCGCTGGCCGGGGTGCTCGGCGGCACCCAGTCGCTGCACACCAACTCCTACGACGAGGCGCTGGCGCTGCCGACCGAGGACGCGGTCCGGATCGCGCTGCGCACCCAGCAGATCATCGCCGAGGAGACCGGGGTGGCCAACACCATCGATCCGCTGGGCGGCGCCTACTTCGTCGAGGCGCTGACCGATCGGATGGAGGAGCAGGCCTACGACTACTTCCACAAGATCGATGAGCTGGGCGGGATGGTGGAGGCGGTCAAGCGGGGCTTCCCGCAGCGGGAGATCGCCGACGCCGCGTTCGAGCTGCAGGAGGCGATCGACTCCGGGCGGCGCACGGTCGTCGGCCTCAACCGCTACACCGAGGGCCGCGAGCAGGCCACGGAGATCCTGCGCATCGACCCGGCGCTCGAGCGCAAGCAGATCGCCCGGGTGCAGGCCATCCGGACCGACCGCGACACCGACGCGGTCACCGGCGTGCTCACCGCGATCCGGGAGGCCGCTGCCGCGCCCGATCGCAACCTGATGCCGCTCCTCCTCGACGCCGCCCGCGTCAACGCCACCGAGGGCGAGATCGTCCAGGCGCTCCAGCAGGTGTGGGGCGACTACCGGGAGCAGCCGGTCTTCTAAGAGGTCGTCTCGAAACCCCGCGTGAGTGGCTGGCGAGCGCCGGATCAAGCGGGGCAAGGACGCAGGAGCGAAGCGGTAGCAGCGCTACCGCGAGCTCCGAGGACGCTGCATCCGCGCAGATCCGCCGCCGCCAGACGCCGCGGGGGGTTCCGAGACGGCCTCTAAGAGGCTGTTGCGCGGGGCCACCCGCGGTGGGAAGCTTGGCGCACGTTCGAGCGATTCACAGACCAGGCCCGTGGGGTCATCGTCGACGCTCAGGCCGAGGCCCGGTCGCTGGGCCACAACTACATCGGCACCGAGCATCTGCTGCTGGGGCTGCTCGCCGACCGGAATCGGCCGCCGGCCGGCCTGCTCGCCTCGTACGGCGTCGATCTGGAGACCGCCCGGGCCCGTGTGACGTCGATCGTCCCCTCCGCCGACGACGAATCGGCGGGGCAGATCCCGTTCACGCCGCGGGCCAAGAAGACGCTCGAACTGTCCCTGCGTGAGAGCCTGAGGACGAGCGGCGGCCGCGTCCTGCCCCACCATCTGCTGCTCGGTCTCATGCGCGAGGGCGACGGCGTCGCCGCGCGGGTCCTGGGCGACCTCGAGGTCGACCTCGACGCCCTCCGTGCCGCCGTGCTGGAGGCACTGCCGCCGGCGGAGGAGGTGGAGGCGGACGCGCCGCGCGCGGTGGCGCGGGCCCGGCGTGCGCGGGGGCCGTCCGCCCCGCCCATCACGGCCGGCTTCATCGTCGATCCCTCGCCGGAGGTGCGCCGGCTGCTCATGAGCGCCGGGGCGCGCGCCCTGGACGACGGCCGGACCGAGATCGAGATCGCCGACGTTGAGGAGGCGCTCCGACGCCGGGGCGGCTCGGCGGAGCCGCCCCAGGCGTCGACGGGCTAGCCCCCGGTGGTGAGGACGGCGCGGAAGCGCGCCTGCCCGGAGATCATGTGCTCGTAGGCGTCGGCCGCCCGCTCCAGCGGGAACGTCTCGATCATCGGCTTGATGTCGGCGAGGACGCTGAAGCCGAGCGTGTCCTCCGAGTCCCGGGACGTGCCGGACGCGTGCCCCTGGATGACCTTGGAGCCACCGATCAGCCCCGCCACCGGCACCGGGATCGGATCCATCGACGCGCCGACGACGACCAGCCGGCCGCGCGGCCGCAGGCCGCCGAACACGGCTCCGATCGCGTCGGCGGCGGTGACGGTGGAGAGGATGACGTCGGCGCCGCCCAGCTGGGCGAGCGCCTCGCCCGGATCGCCCGCGGTGGAGTCGATGTAGTGATGGGCCCCGAGCCGGCGCGCCAGCTTCTCCTTGTCGGTCCCGCGGGCGATGGCGACGGTCTCAAACCCCATCTTGGCCGCGAACTGGACGCCCAGGTGGCCCAGCCCGCCGACCCCCAGCACGGCGACCCGGTCGCCGGCCGTGGCCCCGCTGTGGCGCAGCGCGTTGTAGGTGGTGATCCCGGCGCACAGCAGCGGCCCCGCCTCCTCGTCGGCCAGATCGTCGGGCATGGCCGCCAGCGCACTGGCGCGGACGAGCACATAGTCGGCGTACCCGCCGTCGGCCGTGATGCCCGGGATCTCCATGTTCTCGCAGTCGAGCAGGTCGCCGCGGCGGCACCACTCGCAGTAGCCGCAGTTGCCGCCGAACCAGCCCACGCCGACCCGCTGGCCCGTCTCCCAGCCCTGGACCCCATCGCCCAGCGCCGCGATCTCTCCGGCGATCTCATGGCCCGGGACGACCGGGAAGGTCACGCCCGGGTACGCCCCCTCCTTGGCGAACACGTCGCTGTGGCACACGCCGCAGGCATGGACCCGCACCAGCGCCTCGCCGAATCCGGGCTCAGGGACCGGACGCTCCTCCAGCACGAAGTCCCCGCCCGCCTCGTTGACCACCATCGCTCTCATGCTCGCCATCTGAAAGCTCCCTTGTTGGTTGCCGAATCGGTGTGCAGTCCCCGCCTCCCGACCGACCATAGCCCCGGTCGGCAGAATGCAATCGATGGCGATCACCTCACGCATCTTCGGAGAGCGCGGCCGGCAGCGCGCCCAATCGCTGGGCATCGACCCCGGCCGGCTGCCGCCCGGCCAGTCGCCGACGGTCAAGTGGCCGGTCCTCAGCCTGGGCGCCACGCCCCGGATCGGCACCGGCGAATGGACGCTGTCGATCGACGGCGCCGTTGACGAGCCGTACGTCCTGGACTGGGAGCAGTTCCGGAAGGTCGCCGGCGCCGAGTGGCACGGCGACATCCACTGCGTGACCCGCTGGTCGAAGTTCGGCATGAACTGGCGGGGCGCGGACGTGGCGGCGCTCATCGAACGGGCCGGCCCCCGCCCGGAGGCCACCCACCTGCTCGCCCACTGCCACGGCGGCTACACGACCAACATGCCGCTGTCCGACGTGCTGGAGCACCCGGCGCTCATCGCCCACGAGGCCGACGGCGCGCCCCTCCAGGCCGATCACGGCGGGCCGGCCCGGCTGCTCGTGCCGCACCTGTACCTGTGGAAGTCGGCGAAATGGGTTCAGCGCCTGGAACTGCTCGACCACGATCGGCTCGGCTTCTGGGAGCGCAACGGCTACCACCATCGCGGCGACCCCTGGCACGAGGAGCGCTACAGCGTGGACGACTACGTGGCCCGCACGCTGCGCCGCCGGGCGCGGGCCGACGCCCGGGGCTAGTCGCGCCGGTGATGCTCGCCGGTCAACCTGGCCGCGAGATCATCGATCAGGTCTGAGACCCGGTGTGCCGCGGGCGACCGGCGGGCCTCCGACCACCGCCCGGACAGCTCCTCGGCGGCGTCGTCGAGGATCTTGGAGAAGCTGTCGTCGGTGGTGACGTACCCGAGTTCCTCGTCGGTGGCGCGGCCGGGCCGGCCCGAGCCAGCGGACGTGGCGCGCGCCTGGCGCAGCGCCTCCGCCTGGGCCTCGCGCGCCGCCCGGGCGGCGCGTTCTCGGGCGTCGCGGGCCGCCTTGAGCTCGGTCTCCAGCTTGGCCAGCCGCGCCTCGAGGTCGGGATCGGGCGGCGGCGGGGTGCCCGCACCGGGGGGCGGGCCGGGAGCGCTCCGGCGCGGGGGAGGGCCGGCGCCGGCGGCGCGGCGGCGCCGGATCTCGGCATAGGCCTCCTGGACCTCCTCGAACCGGCGGGCCGACTCGGCCGAGCCGTTGTTGTGGTCCGGGTGGTGGCGCTGGACGGCCCGGCGGTAGGCCGCTCGCAGCTCGACCTCGGACGCCGACGGATCGACTCCCAGTGTCTGAAACGGATCGGCGGCCATGGCAGGCCATAGGGTAGTCGCCCTAACATCCGGGGCGGTGAGAGGAGAGGGCATGGCCGACACTCAACAGCAGACGCCGAGCACCACCAGCCCCGAGGCGATCACGGCTGCCGCCCACGCCAGCTTCGACGGGTGCGCCGATCCGCGCCGCCGCCAGATCATGCAGGCCCTCGTCCGCCATCTCCATGGCTTCATCACCGAGGTCCGCCTGACCCCGGCCGAGTGGGAGGCGACGATCAGGGTCCTCACCCAGACCGGGGACATCACCGACGAGCACCGCCAGGAGTTCATCCTGTGGTCGGACACGCTCGGCGCCTCGATGCTCGTCGACGCGCTCGGCAACCCGCTGCCGGCGGGGGCGACCGAGTCGACCGTCCTTGGCCCGTTCTACCTTCCGGGTGCCCCGCTGCGCGAGTACGGCGCCAACCTCACCGCGGAGGACGATGCAGGAACGCCCGCGCTCGTCCACGGCCACGTCCGAGACACGGCGGGCCGCCCGATCGCCGGCGCCGAGCTCGACATCTGGCAGAACGGCGCCGACCAGCTCTACACCGTGCAGCGCCCCGAGGCGCCCGAGGATCACCTCCGCGGCCGGATGGTGACGCGTGACGACGGGAGCTACGCGTTCGTCGGGGTTCGGCCGCTCCCGTACCCGGTTCCGCACGACGGCCCGGTGGGCCGGATGCTGGAGCAGACGGGGCGCCACCCGTGGCGCCCGGCGCACATCCACATGATCGTGCGCGCCGGGGGCTACCGGACTCTCACCACCCACATCTTCGACGGTGCCAGCGATTACCTGGGATCGGACGCGGTGTTCGCCGTCAAGCCCTCGCTGGTGAGGGAATTTGTTACGCATACCGCCGACGACCCTGACACGCCGGAGGGGGTCACGGGCGAGTGGGTGTCGGTGCGCAACGACCTGGTGC
Source organism: Solirubrobacteraceae bacterium (assembly GCA_051985625.1). Classification (GTDB taxonomy): domain Bacteria; phylum Actinomycetota; class Thermoleophilia; order Solirubrobacterales; family Solirubrobacteraceae; genus Palsa-465. Next base: position 10,806 of record JBPYFQ010000228.1, on the reverse strand, counting down.
TGGCGCCGGTCTGAGTAGAACGCCGCAGGCGACCGGCGCAAACGTACGGCAAAGCCACGACCCGGCGGCGCCGATCGGTATTACCGTCGGTCACGTCCATTCGCCTCAACGCCTCGGCCCTCTCGATGACCCCAACCGAACTCCGCCCCGTGTGCCCGCTGTGCGGCGACCGGATTGGCGTGTATGAGCCGATCTGGCTGGAGCGACCCGACGGTACTCTGGTCCGATCGGGCCTGCTGGCGCTCCAGGACACGAGGGCCGACGGCCGCATCTTCCACTCCGGGTGCCTGTCCTGCACCGAGCTGGCCGACTAGTTACGGCTAGGTTGAGCTCTGACCGCCGGGCGCAGGCAGCGTCCGGCCCGTCGGTACGATCACTGGTAAGACCGCGTAAGGAGCCCCGTGAGATCTGCGCGCTCAGCCCCTCGTCCCGTCGCCGTCGCGGTCGCGCCGGCGGCTTAGCGGTGTGCCGGGCGCAAGCGTCATCGCCGCGGGCCTGTCCCGCTCCTACGGTCCCAGCGAGGTCCTGCACGATGTCAGCTTCACGATCGAGCCGGGTGAGCTGGTCGCGCTGACCGGGCCGTCGGGCTCGGGCAAGACGACGCTGCTCCAGCTGATCGGCAGCCTCGACCGGCCGACGCGCGGCCGGATCCTGGTCGACGATGTCAACGTGGGCGAGTTGCGGCGCCCGGCGCTGTTTCGCCGCCGCACGATCGGGTTCGTGTTCCAGCTGCACTACCTGCTGCCGGCCCTGAGCGCTCAGCAGAACGTCGAGCTGCCGCTGGCCGCCGCCCGCGTCTCCCGGCGCGAGCGGGGCGAGCGCGCCCGGGCGCTGCTCGGCGAGGTGGGGCTGGCCGACCGCGCCGATGACCTGCCCTCCGAGTTGTCCGGCGGCGAGCGCCAGCGCGTGGCCATCGCCCGCGCCCTGGCCAACGAGCCGCCGCTCGTCCTGGCCGACGAGCCGACCGGCTCGCTGGACACCGTGGCCTCGGCGCAGGTGTGGCGGCTGCTCTCGGCGGTGCGCGAGCGCCGGGGCGCGACGGTCATCATCGCCTCCCACGACGTCACCCTCGGCGAGCACGTCGACCGCTCGCTGCATCTCGTCGACGGCCGCCTGACCGAGGCCGGGACCGCCCGCCACGCTGTTCCGGGCAGCGCCTGATGCTGACCGGGCTGACCCAGACGCTGGCCAGCGTCCGCCACCGGCCGGGGCGCGCGTTTCTGACCGCGCTCGGCACTGCGCTGGGGATCGGCACCATCGTCGCGCTGCTGGCGGTGTCGGCGGGCGCGACCCAGACGGCCGGCAACTTCATCCGGCTCGGTCCCGGCGAGCTCGGCCTGTTTCAGAAGGACGCGACGGATCCGACCACGTCGGTGCTTCCCGAGAGCCTGATCACCACGCTGCGCCGCCAGTCCTGGGTGTCGGCCGCGCAGGGCCTGGCGCTGCTCGTCGGACGCCTGGACCAGTCCCCCGGCGCGGTGGTGTTCGGCGCCGAGCCAAATGGGTTTGAGACGAGCCGGATGGTGTTCACATCAGGGCACACGTACACCGGCCCCAACCAGATCGTGCTCGGCGACGAGCTGGCGCCACAACTGCATGCCCACGTCGGCGACAACGTCGCGCTCGGCCACCGGCGCATGCAGGTGGTCGGCATCTACCACCTGGGGATCTCCGAGCAGGACCAGGGCGCGTTCATCCCGTTGTCGACGGCTCAGGCGATCACCGGGCACGCCGGCGAGGTGACGACGATCGCGGTCAAGGTGTCGCCGGGGATGCGGCTCCCGGCGGCCAAGCGCCTGATCGCCGCACATTATCCGGGGCTGCTGGTCATCACCGACCCGGACGAGGCCCTGCGCGCCGGGGCCAACGGCCAGCTGATCGCCAACGTCACGCTGGTCATCGTCGTGCTCGCCCTGCTCATCGGCGGGATCGGGGTCATGAACACGATGCTGATGTCGGTGGTGGAGCGGCGCACCGAGTTCGCGCTGCTGTCGGCGGTGGGGTGGAGCGGGCCCCAGGTGGCCGGGCTGGTACTGACCGAGGGCGTCATCGTCAGCATTGCCGGCGCCGCCATCGGGGTCCTGATCGGCATCGTCGGCGCACAGTTGCTCATCCACGCCCTCGGCGCGGCCCCGTTCGTCTCGCCCCGCGTGACCGGATGGGTGCTGGGGCGAGCTCTGCTCATCGGGATGCTCATCGGCATCCTGGGCGGGCTGTATCCCGCCTGGCGGGCCGCCCGACTGTCGCCGGCGCGGGCCCTGGCCCAGCAGTAGGACCCCGGCAGCTCCGGACTCCGGCTTCTACGGGTCCGGGTGGGGGTTTGTACGGATGCACCCGCGCCCGGCGCGGGTCAGCCTTGGCGGATCACCCTGCAGAGGAGCCACCGTCATGTTTGAGCAGATCGTCGTCGGGGTCGACGGGACCGCCACCGGCCGCGACGCACTGGCGCTGGCCCGGGAGCTGGCCGGCCCGCAGACCCGGCTGGTCCTGGCCAACGTCTACATCGCCGGCACGTGGCCGGCGCGCGGAAACGCCGGCATCTTCACCAGCGGTCAGCGCGAGGCGGCCCACGAGGTGCTCAAGCAGGCGCGCTCCGAGGCGGGCGTCGACGCCGAGCTGGCGGCGGTCGCCTCCCACTACGTCGGCCGCGGCCTGCACGTGCTCGCCGAGGACACCGGGGCCGACGCGATCGTGGTCGGATCCTCCCGCAAGGGCATCACGGGCCGGGTGTGGCACGGCAACAACATGCGCAGCGCGCTCAACGGGGCCCCGGCCGCGGTGGCCATCGCGCCGAGCGGCTACGCCGACAGCCCCCACGCGCTGACCGAGATCGGAGTCGGGTACGACGGCTCGCCGGAGAGCCGCCACGCGCTCGACGTCGCCCGGGAGCTGGCGGCGCAGCACGGGTCGCGGCTGTCCGCGTTCAAGGCGGTGCCGGTCAACGCCGCCTACGACGAGGGGCGGCATCCAACCGCCGAGAAGATCGACGGACTGGTGCAGGGCGCGCTCGGGCGCCTGGGCGAGTTGGGCGGCGTCGAACCGCACGCCGCCTACGGTGAGCCCGGCGAGGAGCTGGCCCTGTTTGGGGCATCGGTGGACCTGCTCGTCGTCGGCTCACGCGGGTATGGGCCGCTCGGCCGGCTGATGCACGGCAGCACATCCCACCACCTGGCCGGCGCGGCCCGGTGCCCGTTGCTCGTGGTGCCCCGCCCGGCGAGCGTTCCCCGTGGGGAAACCGCCGCGTCGGAAACCGAGACAGCGGCCGGCGCGGCCTCCTAGCGCACGCGGCCGGTCTCCAGCACCTTGCGGGCGGCCGGGCTTCCGCCGACGACCGACAGCGTCGCCCCGAGTGCCCGGGCGCGGTCGCTCGCCATCGACAGCACCCGAATCCCCTCCGAGCCGAGACGCTCGACGCGCCGTAGATCGACGACGACCTGGTCGAATCCCCGGTCCAGCAGCTCCTCGATGGCCTGCCGCACCTGGGGGGCGGTGGCCGGGTCGATCTCGCCGGCCGGCGCGACGATCACCCGGGCGCGATCCGGGATCACGTTCAGGACAAAGCGCCCGTCGCTTCCGTCAAGCTCCGGCTCATGCTGGTCCCGCCCGTCCTGGTGAACGATCAGGCGAGGCTAGGGCAGCGCGGAGCCCTCGGGTTAAGTCGGGTTGCAATCCAACTCACGACCACCCCGACGGGCGAGCGATCAGCGCACCGGGACCGAGCGGGACCGGTCCGGCGTGGATCTGAGCGACACGGTCTCGCCGAGTGAGTCCGCCCGCACCAGATCCGGCGTCAGGTTCCACAGACGCAGGAGCGGCCGGTCGCCGTCGCGCTCCAGGAGCGACACCGCCGCCGGATCCATCGGCAGCAGGCTCCCCATCGCGATCTCGCTGCCCAGCCACCGCGCCGCCAGGGCGCGGAGCAGCTTGCCATGGCTGACCAGCAGGCAGGGGCCCTCCAGCGGGCGCACCAGGTCCAGCACGTGGTCCACCCGCGCCTGGACCTGTTCCGGGGTCTCGCCCCCGGGAGTGCCGTCGCGGAACAGGCTCCAGCCGGGCGCCCGCTCCTCGGTCTCGTCGTCGGTGAGCCCCTCGTACTCGCCGTAATCCCATTCCGCCAGGTCCTCGCACACCTGGGCGCCGTCGGCGCGCCCCACCAGGCGGCAGGTCTCCATAGCGCGGAGCTGGGGGCTCACAAGCACGTGCTCGATCGGGCGGCCGACGAGGGTCAGCGCCGCCCGCCTGACCTGAGCGCGCCCGGTTCGGCTCAGCGCCACATCCTGGCGCCCGGTGTGGCGTTGCGCCCGCGTCCAGCTCGTATCACCGTGTCTCAGCAGCCAGATGGAGTCAGACATGCGCTCCGCGTCCTGTTCTCACCCGCTGCCCAGGATTCTGGGCCCCCATCCGGCTTTTCATGAGAGATCTCATACGTATTCGGCGACTCGGCGATTGGCCGCGCCAGTTCTACCCGGCTCGCCGGAGGGCGAACCAGCCCGGGCCGCGGCTCAGCCGGGCGGCGGGCTCTCGCGGCGCAGGACGGTGCCGTACCGGCGCCACAGGGTGGAGCGGCTGACCGCCAACGCGTCGGCGATGTCCTGGCTGCGTGCGCCCGTGTCGACGGCACGGGCCACCAGGGTCAGCAACTCCGTCTCCTGGCGCAGGCGGAGCGCACTCAGTTCCTGGAGAACCGCAGGCGTTCCCGGCGCATCGCTCGTGGCCATGAGGCCTACGCGGGGCCCGGCCAGAAATATGCGCGGGCTCCCACCAGGTCGATGACTCGCGCCACCTGGGGGGTGAGCTCCTCGCCGATCTCCAAGTTCCAGCCGTCGCGCCGCGACTCCGACAACTCGCTGATCAGCTCGCGCAACCCGGAGCTGTCGATGAAGTCCAGCCGGCTCAGGTCGAGCCGGACGGTGTAGCCGCCTTTGCGCAGCTCGTGTAGACGGTCGGCCAGCCGCTTGACCACGGCGAGGTCGAGCTCGCCGACGAGCGCCAGGCGCAGCCGATAGCCGTCCTCGAAATGCTCCTCCATCTGGAAGGGCAGGCGTCTCTGGAGCCCGCTCATGGGCTGAGGGTGGGGACGGCGACGCTTGACATAACGTGTCTCAAGCAGGGGGACCGGCTGCAACGTCCCAAATTGAGACGGACGCGTCAAACACCGCGTTCGATTACAACTTGGGCGCGGCACTTTTCCAACGATCTAGCCAAGCACCGGCAGCGCGCGCTCCTCGCCGAGCCGGGTCAGCGTGTCCTGCATGACGGTGGTCACGGCCCGATATCCCTGCTCCACGTCCGGGGAGGGCCCGAGCAGCTCGTCAAGGTGGATCGGCTCCAGCACGTCGATCGTGATCTTGGCCGGCAGCGGAACCCGGATCGGCAGGTCGAGGACGGTGAACATGGCGGGCGGCCCCACCACCGGGGGCAGCACCTTCAGACGCAGCGCGCGGTCGAGGTGCAACCACCGGGCCAGCCTCCGGCCGCGGCCGAGGAACAGCGCCGTCTCCTGGCCGCCGATCGCCACCACCGGGACGATCGGCACGCGGTGCTCAAGCGCCAGGCGGACGAAGCCGGTGCGGTGGGCGAAGTCGATCTGGTCGGACTCCCATGAGGGACGGTAGGTCTCCTCGTCGCCGCCCGGGTAGACGAGCAGCGCGCTGTCCCGGTCGAGCGCGGCCTTCATGTTCTGCGGCGAGGCCGGGACCGTCCCGTAACGCTGGATGAGCGTCCGCGGCCCGACCAGCTTGAACACCAGGTCGTGGGCGAGCTGGTGAAAGCGGCGGTCGGCGCCGAAGTGGTCGTAGAAGCTCTGGGCGAACACGAACGTGTCGGCGATCAGGGTGCCGCCGGAATGGTTGCCCACCAGCAGCACGGGTCCCTCGGCCGGGATGTTCTCCAATCCGGTGACCGTGGCGCGGAAGTAGAGGTGCGACATGAGCCGCAGCGCGGGCAGCGTCCGCTCGATGTACGCCGGGTCGCGCAGGTCAAACGGATCCCGGTGGCCGGGGGAGAGGGCGGCCGACGCCAAGTCCCCGCCCACTGCGGTGGCCATCCGGAGATATGCCTCCACCACCGGCGACAATCCTGCCTGGCCCGCGCGTCCCATGCGGCGTCAGTACCCGCACCGCCCCCGGTTGATGCGAGTCGATGCCTCAGTCGAGGTTGTCAATGATCTCGGTGGCGCGCGACCACTGCTCCGGCGGCACCACCAGGTAGATGTCGCCGCGGCCGAAGCGGTCGGGGGGCGCAAGCGCCGCCTGGCCACGTCAGGCGGCGGTCCCGGCGCTGCCCTTCAGGTCGTACGCCACCGAGTGCAGGTCTGGCGCCGCCTCAGATGCCGCGCTGGAGGGCCAGGACGAGCAGGACGGCCGCGACCGCGACCGACACGACGACGATCGCCAGGTTGGCGGCGAGCACCATCCGGATCGTCCGGGCGGAGGGCGGGGTGCCGTCGGCGGCGCGGTTGGTGGCGGCGTCGGCCGGGAGTGACGAGGGCGCTGGCTCCTCGGGAGCGGGGGAGACGGTCGTCGCCAGCGCGTCGGTCACGAACCGGTTGAGGCTGACCTGCTCGCGCTCGGCCGCCTGTGCCAGTTGAGTGTGCAGCACGCTCGGCATCCGGACCAGGAAGCGCCCGCTATGGGTCGAGCCGGTCTTGCGGTCGGGTCCGCTCCCCGCTGCCTTGGCGGCGTCGCGCGTCTCGTCGTGCGCCGGGGTCTCGCGTTCGGATGCCAGCCAGCGTTCGATGGCCGACCGCAGCTCGGCGTCGCCCACCGGTTGCGGGCGTCCCCGCGTCCTTGTTTCACCGGTTTGGCGTTTCTTGCCGGTGTGCGGGGGATTCTGCCCGGTCTGGGCCAGTGATATCACCGACTCCGGGGCGGTATCCGCGCTGTCCAGGCCGTCGCGCAGCTTGGTCAGAGCGCTGGTCAGCAGGCGGGACACGTGGGCCTGGGAGATACCCATCTCGCGGGCGATCTGGCGCTCGGTCTTGTCGGCGTGGAAGCGCAGGTAGACGATCCGCCGCTCCCGGTCATCCAGCGCCCGCATGCCGCTGGCCAGCGTCAACCGGTTGTCGCTCCCGGATGACTCCTCCTCCGACACGGCGGCCGGGTCCGCGTCGGCGACCAGTGGCACCGCGGCCTGGGCGCGCTCGGCGGCCAGGGCACGCTCCACCTCGTCCTGGCTGATCTGCAGCGCCGCCGCCACCTCGCCGAGGGTCGGCGAGCGGCCGAGCTCGACGGCCAATTCCGCCTGGCAGCGGTGGACCCTGGATCCCAGGCGCTGAAGCTGGCGCGGGATCCGCATGGCCGAGCCCCGGTCCCGGAGGTGATGGCGGATCTCACCCTCAATCGTCGGCGTCGCGAACGTCGCAAACGCCACGCCCTTACCGGGATCGAAGCGATCCGAGGCCTTGATCAGGCCGACCGCCCCGACCTGGACGAGGTCATCGAATTCCGCGTCCGGGCCGGCATACCGGCGCGCCAAGGACTTCACCAACGGAAGGTGAGATTCGATCAAGCGCTCCCGCGCCTGTGCAGCGGATCGCTGCTGGGTTGTGCTCACCGTCGCCACCTCTTCCCAAGCCCCGGAAGGCCCCGCTTCGTGAGCGATATCACGCCATGGTACCAACCGTTTTGCGGCCTGCGAAGGATCATCCCAGCGTCGACGGGGGACCTTTCAGGACGTGGGGACCGAATTGAATGAGGGCACGAGTCGGCGCGTGGGCGCGGGGTGGGCGCACCACAGAGGGCTCGTCCGCGCCCTCCCGACCGTCCTCGCCCCGCTCGCCGCGCTCCTCGCCGCCGGCGCCGCGCAGGCGGTGACGCTGCCCGCCGTGCCCACCGCCCGTGCCCTCTCACACGAAGTTGTGGCGGCGGTTCAGTCCATCCATACCACCGTCTCCGGGTCGGTGCCCGCACCCCCCACCCCCGGAGACCCCGCGCCCGCGCATCCTGCGCCGACGGTCGCTAAGAATGGCGCGCCCGTGCCGGTCCCCTCGCCGGCGCAGCAGACCGTCACCACGGCCCTGCACAGGGCCGGCGTGATGTCCGGGCCGGGGGGGTCTGAGACGGTGCCGGTGAGCGGGCTGCCCCCGGGGCCCGCCGCCGGCACCGCCGGCCCGCCATCCGACCGCCGGCTCCTGGCGACCGTCGCCGACCTGGCGACGCGCCTGGGGGTAGATCCGGGCGCGCGGCTCCGGCACCGGTCCGGCCGGGGAGGCGCCGCGGTTGTCGGCTCGGTCGGTTGGCTCCGACACCGGCTTGTATTGCGCGATCCCGGGCGCCGGCATAGGGCTGGCGGAGGCGGTTCCCGGCGGCGCGCTGACCTTTTGCGCGCCCGCGCGGCGTCGGCCGACCTGTTGCGCGCCGGCGCGGCGGCGACCCACCCGTGGCGGCTGCAGCTCGCCGCGAATGGGGCCACCATGCTGCCCTCCAGCGGACGGGCTGACGCGGTCGCCCATTCCGGCGCTCCCGCGCGTCCCCGCCACCCACCGTCGCGTCGAGCGCGCTCGCCCGCCCCGGAGCCGGCGACGCAGGCTCCGCTTCCGCCCATCCCCGTGCCGAACGGCCCGGCCAGCGCCGCCGGCGTCGGCGGCGGCGTGGGGGCCGCGGCGGCCATGCTCTTCATCATCGCCGCGATCTGGTTGATGTGGTTCGCCGGCGATCGGATGCCGCTGGAGGTGGCGGCGTGGCGCGAAACGCTGCTCGCGCTACGCCTCGAACGGCCTGGCTAGCGCCGGCCGGCTGAGCTGCGGTCCGCGGGTCCCCTCCGGGGTTCCTTCGGCCGCGCCACCAAGCCAGCTGCTCCGTCCCGTCCGACCGGGCGGCGACGAAGCGTCATCTCGATTTCAGGAGTGACAACAGCATGCGATCCAAATGGATTGCGGCCGGCGTCAGCGCCCTCGCGATGGCTCTGCCCGCGACGGCGATGGCCGGCACGCAAGACAACAGTCCGGGCGGAGGTACCGGCCAGGCGCAGCTGTCGGGGCAAGCGGCAGCGACGCTTCAGGCCGCCGAGTCCCGGGCGCAGGCCGCCCAGAACGCCGTGAACACGAACGCGCCGGTGAATGTCGCCGGCCGGGACATCAACGGCGCCGGGAACGACAACGCCACGCAGAACGCCACGAACGTGGCTCTCAGCGCGGCACTCAACCGGTCCAAGACCGACCAGAGCAACAGCCAGACGCAGATCGCTGGCCCCAGCGGCAGCGTCGGGTCCGGCGGCACCGGCCAGGCCCAGGGCTCCTCGCAGTGGGCAGCGACACTGCAGGGCGCTGAGTCCCACGCCAACGCCGACCAGAACGCCGTCAACGCCAACGCGCCGTCCAACACGGCCGGTCGCGACATCAACGGCGGCGGGAATGACAACGCCACCCAGCACGCCACCAACGCGGCGGGCAGCGCCGCCGCCAACGGGTCCCACATCGGCCAGAGCAACTCGCAGTATCAGGATCCACGCTCCGGCCAGTTGCAGTCATTGGGTGGCGGCTCGAAGGGCTGCGGCTGCAGTCCGTCCGGGTCGGGTAGCGACTCGAAGGGGTCCGGCTTCATGCCGTCCGGGTCCGGTGGCACCGGCCAGATTCAGGGCAACTCGCAGTGGGCAGCGACACTGCAGGCGGCTCAGTCCCAGGCCAGAGCCAAGCAGAACGCCGTGAACACGAACGCGCCGGTGAATGTCGCCGGCCGGGACATCAACGGCGCGGGCGGCGACAACGCCACCCAGCACGCGACCAACCTGGCGGGTAGCGCCGCGCTCAACGGGTCGAGGACCGGCCAGAGCAACGAGCAGACCCAGATCGCCGATCCCAGCTGCCTGATTGGGTGCGGTGGTGCCGGGCAGGCGCAGTTCAACGACCAGAGTGCGCTGACCGGGCAGTACGCGGCATCGCGTGCGAACGCCGATCAGAACACGGTCAACGCCAACGTGCCGGTCAACATCGCCGGCCGCGACATCAACGGTGCCGGGGGCGACAACGCCACCCAGAACACCAAGAACGCCGCGGGCAGTCTGGCCGGCAACCTGGCCGGCACGCATCAGTCGAACTCGCAGGATCAAATGGCGAGCTCGAGCTGCCTGTTCGGGTGCGGTGGCACCGGGCAGGCGCAGTTCAACGACCAGAACGCGCTGACGGCACAGGCCGCGGCCTCCTCGGCGGATGCCGGGCAGAACGCGGTCAACGCCAATGTTCCGGTCAACATCGCCGGTCGCGATATCAACGGCGCCGGCAATGACAACGCCACCCAGAATGCGACGAACCTGGCCGGGAGCGCGGCGCTGAACGGCTCCCACACCAGTCAGTCGAACTCGCAGGATCAGACGGCCGGCTCAAGCTGCCTGCTGGGGTGCGGAGGCACCGGGCAGGCTCAGCTTTCCGGCCAGGGCGCGTTCACGGGGCAGTACGCCGCATCGCAGGCCGATGCCCATCAGAACGCGGTCAACGCCAACGTCCCGGTCAACGTCGCCGGTCGCGACATCAATGGTGCCGGGAACGACAACGCCACTCAGGGCGCCACCAACGCAGGCGGGAGCCTCGCAGGCAACCGGAGCGGCACGGGTCAGAAGGGGGGCGAGACACAGAGCACAGGCTCGGGCGTCCTGGTCTAGACGCCCCGGCGTCACAGGGGGATCCCCCGGCCGCTCACCGGCGGCCGGGGGGTCGGCGCCACAGGACCACCACCATGCAACGCCTTCTCACCCTCACTTCTGCGCTGGTCTGCCTCCTGGCCCTGGGGCTGGCGGTCACCGCCGGCGCGGCCCAGGCCGATGGCGGCCCTGCCGCTGCCGCCCTGGGCGATGGTGGGGTCGGCCTGCCGG
>JBPYFQ010000227.1:0-14699 GCA_051985625.1 Solirubrobacteraceae bacterium | reverse complement strand
TCGGTGAGTTCCTCCTCCTTGCCGCGGTAGATGCGACTGTGGATCACCTTGCCCACTCCGCCGATGAGCACCTGAATAAGGTCCGGGCTCAGCCGCTCGCCTGCCAGCGGCTGGCGAGCGTCCGCGTCGTCGACCATCCGCGACAGTGACGCGAAGCCTCGATCGGCGATCTCCTCACCACTCCTGCCCGCTGCGGGAAGCTCGACGAAGCAGACGTGGGAAGCCGCCGGCTCGGCGCAGACCAACTCGATGAACCTCTCGAGGAGCACATCGGGGCCGGGAGGTAGGCCGTTCTTGCCGAGCTGGCCGAGCTCCACGAGCGCCAACTCGATCATCTCCGCAGCCGCCATCGCGAGGCACTGGTCCTTGTTGGAGAAGTGCTCGTAGAAAGTGGCCTTCGACATCCCGGCCCGGCGGCTGATCGACTCCGAGCTGGCGCCGGCGTAGCCGACCTGGGCGAACTCCAGGGCGGCGGCTCGCAGCAGCCGGTCGCGCTGCAACGGGAGCCGCACCTCCGGCGGCGGAGCATGCCGGCCTCGCGCGGTCGCCATGGCGGCGCTCAGGCCTTCAGCGCGCGCCCGTAGTGGCGCTCGTAGTAGTCGCGGTAGGCGCCGGAGCGGATCGGCTCCCACCACCACCGGTTCTGGCGGTACCAGTCCACGGTGCGTGCCAGCCCATCCTGGAAGCGGGTCTGGGCCCGCCAGCCCAGGCTCGCCAGCTTGTCGGAGGACAGCGAGTAGCGCCGGTCATGACCAGGGCGATCGGTGACGTACTCGATCAGCGACTCGTCGCCGCCGGTCAACGCCAGGATCCGCTGGACGACCTCCAGGTTCTCGCACTCGTCCGGTCCCCCGCAGTTGTAGACCTCGCCGGGATGCCCGTGCTCCAGGACGTGGCCGATGCCCCGTCCGAAGTCCTCGACGTACAGCCAGTTGCGCACGTTGCGGCCGTCGCCGTAGACCGGCAGGTGATCGCCGGCCAGCGCATTGAGGATCATCAGCGGGATCAGCTTCTCCGGATACTGGCGCGGGCCGTAGTTGTTCGACCCCCGGCAGACGAGCGTCTCCAGGCCGTACGTGTGGAAGTAGCTGAGGACGAGCAGGTCCGCGCCGGTCTTGGTGGCGCTGTAGGGGCTCGACGGGCGCAGCGGCGACTCCTCGGTGAACGACCCGGACTCGATCGAGCCGTAGACCTCGTCGGTGGAGACCTGGAGGTAGCGCAGCCCGCGCTCCCGGGCCGCCTCCAGCAGCACGTGCGTCCCCTGGCCGTTGGTCACGCTGAACGCGAACGGGTCCGCGATGGAGCGGTCGACGTGCGTCTCGGCGGCGAAGTTGACGATCGCATCGGCATGGCCGACGGCGTCGGCCACCGCCTCCGGGTCCTCGATCGCGCCGTGGACGAACCGGATGTCCGACTCCACCTCACGCAAGTTCTCCTGGCGGCCGGCATAGGTCAGCGCATCGAGCACGGTCACCTCGTCGCCGTGCTCCTGGACGCGCAGCTCGACGAACGTGGAGCCGATGAACCCGGCCGCCCCGCAGACCAGCAGCTTCACGCGGCCACCCCGGCCAGCTCGGACAGGAACTCGCTCAGCCCGGCCTCCCAGGAGGGGAGCCGGGGCGCGTCGCGCTCGGACGCCAGCACGCTGTAGGCCGGACGCTGCGCCGCGGTCGGGTAATCGGCGCTTGGAATCGGCCTGACCTCGCACCGGGCGCCGGCGCCGGCCACGACCGCGGCGGCGAGCTCATACCAGGAGCAGGCTCCGGCGGCCGCCACGTGCAGGATCCCAGGACGCGGCGTCTCGGCCACGTCGACGAGAGCGTGGGCCAGATGGCCGGTGAAGGTCGGACAGCCGATCTGGTCGGCGACGACGGCGAGCTCGTCGCGCTCGTCGGCCAGGCGGAGGATCGTCCGGGGAAAGCAGCGTCCGTGGGCGCCGAACAGCCAGGAACTGCGGACGATCGTGTGCCGGCCGGGCGCGGCGAGCGCCACCGCCTCCTCGCCGGCCAGCTTGGAGCGGCCGTACGCCGAGACGGGTGCGACGGCGTCGGACTCCACGTACGGCTGGGATTTCGTCCCGTCGAACACGTAGTCGCTGGACACGTGGATCGTCCAGGCTCCGGCGGCGGTGGCGGCGGCGGCCACATGACCCGCCCCGGCGCCATTGACCGCCAGTGCCTCGTCGGACGCGCCCTCGGCGCCGTCGACATCGGTCCAGGCGGCGCAGTTGACCACCACGTCGGGGGCGGCCGCTGCAACGGCCGCGGACAGCGCCTCCGCGTCGGTGATATCCAGCGCCGACCGGGTCAGCGCGACGGCCTGAAGACCGGCCGTTTCGGCCGCTCGCCGGACGTCGTGGCCGAGCATCCCGCCCGCTCCGGTGATCAGGATCCGCATCCCGCACAGCGTAGACATCCGACCGGAGCATCGCCGTCGTACGACCGCTCATTCGGCGCAAACGGGGCTCGCCGGTGTAATGCTGGCGTATTGTTTTTGTAAGGTAACGCCGTCGTTACGACGGGGTTTTACTCGCCGTCCAGGCCGTTCTGGGGTCTAAGACACGGAGCAGAATGGCCTTAATGGGGACGCACTCTGCACCGCTACGCCTGCGGCGGCTGGCCGCCGTGGCGATCATCTTCGTGGCCCTGGAATCGGTGGCCTACGGACTGGCCGGCGAGGAACCAGCGCGAGGTCTCCTGCCCGGCGCACCGGCCGGCGCCCGCATCGCCGCCCTGGCGCTGGGACTGGCCCTGCTGGCGCTGACCCCCCGGGTCTGGCGGGGCACGCGCACCGCCCTGGCGCTCACGGTCGCCGCGCTGGCCGCGCTGGCCGTCATCAACGGCGAGCACCACCGGATCGCCATGGCCGGACTGCAGGCCGGGCTGGCGCTGACCCTTGTGCTGGCCCGCCGCGCGTTCCCGCTCGGCTGCTCCAACCGCCCCCGCGCGCGCATCGTCCTAGCCGCCCTGGGAGCGTGGGTCCTGGCCGCGGCCACGCTGGCCGTCGCAGCGCTGCTGGCTCGGACCACCGGGCATGTCCTCGCCCACGTCCTCCACCCCCACGCGCTGCACCCCGGTCCGCGGCTCGACGCCGGGTGGGGCTGGCTCGTCGAGGTGCTGGCCGGCAGCGCACTGGCGATGTCCGTGCTCGCCCTGCGGTCGGCGGTGGCCCCGGCGCGGGCCGAGCACCGCCCCACGGAGCACGAGTACCGGACCGCCCGCTCGATCGTCGATCACCACGGCGCTGACTCGCTGGCCCCGTTCGTCGTCCGGCCGGACAAGGCGCTGGCATTCGCCGCCGGCGGCGTCCTGTCCTACCGGGTGATCGGCGGCACGGCGGTCGTCTCGGCCGATCCGGTTGCCCCGGGGGACGGCGTCGGCGACGTGCTCGCCGGTTTCCAGGCCCACGCCCGCGGGCAGGGCTGGCAGATCGCCGTGTGGGCCGCCTCCGAGCGTCACCTCGAGGCCTATCGCCGCCTCGGTCTGCGGACAATCTGCGTCGGCGAGGAGGCATTCGTCGATCCGGCCGGCTTCAGCCTGGAGGGCCGCGCCGTGCGCAAGCTGCGCCAGTCGGTGAACCGGGTGGACCGGCGCGGCTGGGAGATCATCGTGCGCGACGGACGCGACATCGACTCGGCCACGGAGCAGGAGATGGACGTCCTGTCCGAGCGCTGGCGGAAGGACCATCCCCGTCTCCACGGCTTCGCCATGGGCATGGGGGCCTACGCCGGCGAGCTGAGACCGGATGACCTGTTCCTGCTCGCCCGCTCGCCGGCCGGAGAGCTGGGGGCGGTCATGCGGTTCGTCACCTACGGCGGCAACCTCTCCCTGGACACCATGCAGCGCGTCGGGGACACGCCCAACGGGCTCAACGAGGCGCTGGTGGCCCGTGCCCTCGAGGTCGCCCGGGACCGCGGCATCGCCGAGGTCAGCCTCAACTACGCCGGTCTGGCGCACCTGGTGCGGGCGGAGCCGAGCGGGCGCCGCTGGCGCCGCTCGCTGGTCCGGATCGCCATGGCGCCCCTGCACCGCCGGTTCCAGATGGACCGGCTCGTGCGCTTCAACGAGAAGTTCGCGCCGCAATGGCGCCGTCGCTACCTGGTGTATGAGTCGCGGTCCGCCCTGCCGCGCGCGGTCATCCGGGTGCTCCAGGCCGAGGGGTACCTCCCCCATCCCCGCCCGTCGGCCCTGCTGCGCCGGCTCCCGCCCGCGATGCCGGGGCCCCTGGCGGAGCGCCCGCGCCACCGCCGAGCGCTCAGCGAGCCCCGGTGAGCTGGCTGCTTACGCGACGGCCGCTCGTCGCCGTCCTGACCGCGGCGCTCATGGCCGTCGGCCTGATCGGCACCTACCACTACTGGGAGTCCTATTACCAGCATCGCGGCTTTCAGACGGTCGCGTTCCTCCCCCATGCGCGCCGCGGGCACCTGGAGACGGTCAGGTTCTACTCGGCGGCCCTGCACCGGCAGGCCGACTACCTCGTCTACGTGCCCCCGGGCTACGGCCAGAGCGCCCGCCGGTACCCGGCGTACTACCTGCTGCACGGCAGCCCAGGCCGCCCGGAGGTGTACCTGGGCATCGCCAGCATGCCCGTCCGGATGGACAACCTGATCAGCCGTCATCGCATGCGGCCGATGATCCTGGTGATGCCGGACGGGCGGATCGGCGGCAGCACCTACTCCGACTCCGAGTGGGCGAACACGCGGTCCGGGAACTACGCCAGCTACGTGATCGACGTCATGCACAACGTCGACCAGCGGTTCCAGACGATCGCCAACCGACGGGACCGGGTCATCGCCGGGTTCTCGGCCGGCGCCTACGGGGCGACCAACATCTTTCTGCACAACCTCAGGTCGTTCGCCAACCTCCAGTCCTGGTCGGGCTACTACGTCGAGAGCCGCGCCGGGGTGTTCGCCCACGCCGGCCGCGCCACCCTCGCCGCCAACAGCCCGTTGGACTACGTCCACCGGGTGGCCGGGGTGATCGCCCGCAACCCGGTCCGCGCGTTCCTGTTCGTGGGGCGCGACGACAACGACAGTCCCCAGACCCGGCCGATGGCCGAGGCGCTGGCCGCCGCGGGCGCCACGGTCAGCTATGCGCTGTACCGCGGCGGACACGACTGGCAGCTGTGGCACGCCCACCTCGACCAGATGCTGATCCTCGCCTCCCGGGACACCAGCGCGCCGCTGACCCGCGGGACCGGGCTGGCTCGCACCCTGACACCCGGCGTCGTTCCCATCCCGCACGGCGCGGGGCGCCGCCACCGGCATCGGCTTCCGTACGAGCAGTCGCTCCCGTACGGACGTCGGCTTCCCTACCGGCCTCTGCTCCCGTACGGACATCGGGTCCCGTACGGACGTCGGGCCCCCTACGGACGTCGGGCCCCGTGGGGACGTCGGGCCCCGTACGGACGTCGGGTCCCGTACGGAAGCCGGCCCCCGCAGGGGCAGCGGCTCTCACGCCGGCGCCGGATCGAGCACCGCCGCCCACCGGCCGGACCGATCGCATGATCGCCGGCCTGGTACTGGCGCTGGTCTCGGCAGCGCTCATCAACATCGGGTTCCTCCTCCAACACCGGGGCCTGCGCCGCACCGCCGGCGGCGGCATCCTGACCCAGTTGCGGCGGGCCCTGTGCGACCGCGTGTGGCTGAGCGGGCAGGCGATCGGCTGGGCCGGGTTCATCGCCCAGATCGTCGCCGTGGCCATCGCGCCGCTCTCGCTCGTACAGGCGTTCGCCGCCGGGGGCCTGGCGCTGTCGGTGCCGGTGGCGGCCTGGCTGTTCCACCACCGCATCACGCGCAGGCAGGGGCTGACGGTGCTCGCCATGGCGGCCGCGCTGGCGGTCCTGCCGGTCGGCTTCTCGACCGCGCGCGACCATCTTCACAGCGGCTCGCTCCTCCTGGCGACCGCTGCCGGAGCCGTCGTGGCGCTCGCCGTCACCCGCGTCCCCGCCGTCTGGGCCCGCGCGATCGCCGCCGGCATCTTCTACGGGCTCGCCGACGCCGCCATCAAGGCCGTCTCGCTGGGCTGGGCGAGCCACGGGATCGGCGCGGTCGTCTCCGGCTGGACGGCGGTGGCCGCCGCCGGCACGTTCGCCGGGTTCCTGGCGTTTCAATCCTCGCTGCGGGGCGACCGGCCGGTCGCGTCGATTTCATTGATGAACGGGCTGGCCGCGCTCGTCGCGCTGATCTGCGGACTGGTCGCCTTCGGCGAGTCGCTGGGGGTCGGCCCGGCGGCTGCGGCCGGGCACCTGGCCGCGATCGCGGTCGTGCTGGCCGGGGTCCCGGTGCTGGCCGGCGCGCAGACGGAGATCGCCGAGTCCACCGAGCCCAGCCGGGAGGGGGCGCCGCGCGCCCCCGCGCTCCCGCTGGCGCACCGGGCGCGGTAGCGCGCTCCCGGCGGCGAAGGCGAGCGCCTCCAGCACCGGACCGAAGCCGGGAGTCCGCGTGAACAGCACGTGCCCGAACGGGAGGTTGCGCGCCAGCGCATAGGCGGCCTGCGAGGCCACGAGCAGGATGGTCAGCCCCAGGACGCCGGTCAGGAGCACCCGCCACCGCCTCCGTATCCCGGCCAGGGCGACGCCGGCCAGCGCGCCCGCCAGCACCCAGGCGAGGACCACGCGGAGCGCGGGTTGGCCGTCGAAGGAGGCCAACTGCAGCAACGGCAGCGAGTCGCCCACGCTGGGACCCAGCCCGAACCACCCCAGGCCCCGCACCAGGTACAGCCAGCCGAACCCGGCCAGCAGACCGGCGAGCACGATCACCGCCCAGGCGAGTCCCCGCCCGGCGACCACCCCGATGCGCCGCAGGATCGTCGTCATCTCATCCAGGGTACGGACCGCGCCCGGCGGGAATGTGTGCACCGTTTTAGGACACCCTTCAGA
The DNA here is from genome assembly GCA_051985625.1 of Solirubrobacteraceae bacterium. GTDB lineage: Bacteria > Actinomycetota > Thermoleophilia > Solirubrobacterales > Solirubrobacteraceae > Palsa-465. The sequence goes on along the minus strand of JBPYFQ010000227.1, from coordinate 7,820 downwards.
ATTATTGACGGCTTTGATGGCGGCAAATTCCGCCACTAATTTCTGGCGGGCGTCCTTAGCGTTCGAGGTGGGGAAACTTCAGGGGCACGCCGGGGTTGTGTGTGGTCGTGCACGCTTCTCGCCGCAGGCGGCGCGGCGCCGTCCGGGCGGCCGTGCTGTCACTGGTCGCGCTGTGCTCGCTGGTGGCCGGAACCGCCGTCGTGCTGGCCCGCGGGGGGCGGACTCCTCTCGCCAGTGCCGCCGCCATCCCGCCGCGGACGGCGCTGGTCACCTGCCGCTCCCGCTCACTGAACGGAAGCCTGCCCGCCGAGGTCTACCTGCCGGCCGGCTACAGCCGGCACGCCGCCCGCTACCCGGTCGTCTACTTCCTCCATGGCCTGCCGGCCGGACCCGAGTCCTACACTCAGAACGAGTTCGTCGCGGCCACCCTGATCGCCGACCGCCAGCGGGCCATCATGGTCGCCCCTCAGGGTGCACGGACGGCCGGCAGCGACCCCGAGTATCTGGACTGGGACGCCCGCCAGGACTGGCCGGCGGCGATCTCCCACGACCTGACCTCGTGCATCGACGCCCGGTTCCACACCGTCGCCAACCGCTACGGTCGCGCGCTCATGGGCCTGTCGGCGGGCGGGTACGGCGCGTTCAACGTCGGGCTGCGCAATCTCCGGGAGTTCGCCGCGGTCGAGTCCTGGAGCGGTTACTTCGCGGCCACCGACCCCAGCGGCTATCACGTCCTGTCGCTCGGCTCCCCGCAGGCCCAGCGCGCCGCCACCGTTCCCACCGGCGCGGTCCTGCGCCGGCACCTGGCCAGCTGGCCAACGATGCTCGGCTTCTACGTCGGCGACCAGGACAACCGCTTCGTGGCCATGAACCGGCAGTACGACGCGTCCCTGGCGCAGAGCGGCATCCCCCACACCTTTGCCATCTACCCGGGCGGCCACACGTACGCGCTGTGGAAGACGCACGCCTCGCCCTGGCTGGCGATGGCTCTGCGGTTCCTGGCCGCGGGCCGGCGCCACCGCCACCCCGCCGCCTAGCGGCCCGCCCCGCTCACTCCGCCCGCTCGGCCTGAAGCCGGTCGTGCCGCGCCGCGGCGATCTCGGCCGACGGGACGACCATCACGGCCCGGTCGGATCGCTGGACGACGGCGTGGGACACGCTGCCCAGCACGGACTGCAACCCGGTCCGGCCCCGGCAGCCCATGACGATCGCCGTGGCGTTGGCCCGGTCGGCCTGGGCGATGATCGTGTCGGAGATCGACCCGTACTGCGCCCGCGCGCGCGGGCAGGCGTCCAACCCGGCCGCCCGCGCCAGCTCGGCGCCTTCCTCGGCGATCCGCGTGGCCTCCTGCTCGCCCTCCTCGTCGGCGCCCAGCGGGGCGCTCAGGCCGGCCATGAGGGCGGGGCCGGCGGCCATGCGCGCCAGGACATCGGTGAGCGGCTCCCACACGGTGAGGACGGTCGCCGGGTGGCCCGGCAGGACCCGGCCCGCGTCCACGATCGCCGCCCGGGCATCGGCCGAGCCGTCGTAGCAGATGAGGATCACGGGCGCAGGATCGTCCAGACCGGGCGGCGCGCCATCGGGACGTTGCCGCCCCCGGAGCCGCCGCAAGTACGGACGCCGATCAGTGGACAGACCCGATAGGACCGCGTAGGCGGCGCGGATGGCCCGGGCCGGGACCCGCCATACCGTCCCAGGCACCGACCCGGAACGGAGACGCCATGACCGACGCGACACAGCCCACCGACCCTGCCGACGAGCCCCGGCGGGTGCTGATCGCCGGCGGCGGCGTCGCCGGACTGGAGGCCGCGTTCGCGCTGCAGGCGATCGCCGGCGACCGCGTCACGATTCAGATCCTGGCCCCCGCCGACGAGTTCGTCTACCGTCCGCCGTCGGTCGGCGAGCCGTTCACGGCGGCCCACGCTCGCCGTTACTCGCTGGCCAAGCTCGCCGCCTCCGCCGGGGCCGAGCTCATCCAGGACGCTCTGCAGCGCGTCGACGCTGCCGGCCGTCACGTGATCACTCGCGCCGGCGCGACCCTGTCCTACGACGAGCTGCTGGTGTGCCCAGGCGCGGTCGCGTGGCACCCCTACCAGCACACCACGCGGTTCGACGATGCTCGCGTCGACGAGCTTCTCCACGGGCTCGTGCAGGACGTGGAGGGCGGCTATGTGCGGCGGCTCGCCATCGTCGTCCCGGCACCCATGCCGTGGCCGCTGCCCGCCTACGAGCTGGCGCTGATGGCGTCCGAGCGCGCGTGGGACACGCACGCCGAGATGGACGTGACCGTGCTCACCCCGGAGACTGCTCCGCTCGCGGTGTTCGGCGCGCAGGCCAGCCACCAGCTCTCCCGGCTGCTGGCCGAGCGCCGCATCGACGTGGTCACCGCCGCCTTCTGCGAGATCCCCCACGCGCAGACGATCATCGTCCACCCCGGCGGCCAGGAGGTCCATGCCGACCGGATCGTCTCGCTGCCGGCCCTGTCCGGGCCGGGCGTCGAGGGGCTCCCGCAGGACGGCAACCGCTTCATCCCGATCGACGCGTTTGGCCGCGTCACCGGCGTCGAGTCGGTGTGGGCGGCGGGCGACGCGACCGATTACCCGCTGAAGTTCGGCGGCATCGCCGCGCAACTCGCCGACACCATCGCCAGCGGCATCGCCGCCGGGGCCGGCATCGGCGTGGAGCCGCTGGCGTTCGCGCCGTCGCTGGAGGGCGTCCTGCTCACCGGCGGGCGCCCCCGGTATGTCCGCGGACGGACCGGCGACGCTGGTCCCGACTCGTCGGGGCTGACCCCGGTGGCCCGCGACGCGCAGCCGCCCAAGATCGCGGCCCGTTACCTGACGCCACATCTTAAAAACGAGCTGCCGCCGGTGCCGGTCTCGACGGGCTGACCACGGCCGGCAGCGACAGCACCGGATAGGACGCCGCCGCGAGGACCTGGACGGCGAGGGCACTCGTCACCGGCGAGTCGCCACCGGGCGAGCTGCCCGCGCCGACGACGAGCAGATCGGCCTCCACCGCGCGCGCCGCGGCGTCGATGGCCGTGGCGAGCGGCCCGCGGGCGCCGCGGATGACGTAGAGCGAGGCGGCGCACCCGTGCCGGCGCAGCTCGCGGACCTGGTCCTTGAGCCTGGCGATGGCCGTCTCCTCGGCGTCGCCGGGCGCGGCCTCCGGCCCGGCGCCGGAGGGCGCGACGTGCACCACCCACAGCATCGCCTGCTGGCCGGCGGCGAAGCGCGTCACCCACCCCAGCTCATCCGCCGCCGCCTCGGACCCGTCATTCGCCCAGACGATCGTCGCGAACACGAAGCGCTCCGGTCAGAGCACCCACGCGTGCCCGAAGTGCGAGGCCACCCGCGGAGTCACGATCGGATCCGGGGCGATCGACTCGGCCTCGCCCCGGCCGCCGAGCGCGGCGACGGTGGCCACGACGCTCTCCGCCAGGGCGTCGATCGCATACCCGCCCTCCAGCACCGCGCCCACCGGCGCGCCGACGGCGGCGCCGAGCTCACGGACATGGCAGGTCATCTGCCCGAACGAGCCGGCGTCGAGTAGGCATCCCCCGAGAGGGTCGTCGCGGTGGGCATCGAACCCGGCGGAGACGAGCACCAGTCCCGGGCGGTATTCGAGGCCGATCGGCACGATCACGTGCTCCAGCACCGACACCCACACCTCCTCGTCCGAGCCCTTGGGCACGGGGATGTTGACGGTGAAGCCGCGGCCTGCTCCGGATCCGGTGTCGGCCAGCGCCCCGGTGCCCGGGAACAGGCCGGCCTGGTGGATGTCCGCCACCAGCACGTCATCGCGGCGGCGGAAGATCTCGGCGGTCCCGTTGCCGTCGTGCACGTCCCAGTCGATGATCAGGACCCGCTCCACGCCGAGCCGGCGGATGGCCAACTCGGCCGCCACGGCGACGTTGTTGAACAGGCAGAAGCCGAGCGCCCGGTCGGGCTCGGCGTGATGGCCGGCCGGGCGCAGCGCGCAGAAGCCGGTCTCCAATGGGCCGTCGACGAGCGCCTGGACCATCGCGGCGGCGCCGCCGGCGGCATGGAGGGCGGCGGTGTAGGACTCTCGCCCGACCGCTGTGTCGTCGTCGATCCGCCCGCCGCCCGCCTCGCAGAGCCGCCGGATGGCGACGATGTGCTCGCCGGTGTGGACGAGGGCCAGGTCCTCCTCGGCCGCCGGGGGTGCCAGCACCCACTCCACCTCGCTCCCGGACGCGGCCACCGCCGCCTCGACGGCGGCGATGCGCTCCGGGCTGTCCGGATGATCGGGCGACAGCGCGCCCGGGTCGTGGCGAGCCGACGACGGGTGGTGGAAGAACAGCATGCGAGTGCCCCAGACAGGATCCCGCATCCTGGCCACGCCGAGCATCAGTCCTAGACACCAGCCCCGATTGCGGGGGCTTACGGATGGAGTGGCCGCAGACCCCGGCGCCGCCGCAGCCCACTCGGTGGAAACCCCGGATGCCGCCCTGCGGGGACATGCCGAACATTGCCTCCATGGACCGGGCCACCACTCCTCCCTACCCGGCCGATCGGGCGGCCGACGTCGTCCTGCGGGACGGCTCCACCGTGCACGTCCGCCCGGTCCGGGCCAAGGACGAGGGTCCGATCGCCGAGTTCCTCGACTCCCTGTCCCGCGAGGCGATCGGGTTTCGCTTCTTCGGCATACCGGACATGAACTGGGTCATCTCGTGGTCGGTCCAGGTCGACTACGCCGATCGCTTTGCGCTCGTGGCCGAGACGGGCAGTCCCAGCCGGATCGTCGCCCATGGCGCCTACGTGCGCATCAACCACGAGCGGGCCGAGGTCGCGTTCCTGGTGGCCGACGCATGGCAGGGCCGCGGCATCTCCACGATCATGCTCGCCCACCTGGCCAGTGCCGCGGCCGACCACGGCATCACGACATTCACCGCCGAGGTGCTCCCGGCCAACCACCGGATGATCGACGTCTTCCGCCAGAGCGGGTTTCCGGTTCACATGCGGTCGACCCGGGACGCGGTGGAGGTGGAGTTCCCCACCTCATTGTCGCCGGCGGCGGTCGAGCGCTTCGAGGAGCGGGAGCGGGCCGCGGCGGTCGCCGCCGTGCGCCACTTTCTCGCCCCTCGGACGGTGGCCGTCATCGGAGCGTCACGTCGTCGCGGCACGATCGGCGGCGAGGTCGTCCACAACCTCATCGCCGGCGGCTACAGCGGCGCAGTCTATGCAGTGAACCCCAGCGCCGAGGTGGTGCAGTCGCTTCCCGCCTACCACGGGGTGACCGACATCCCGGCCGCGGTCGACCTGGCGGTGGTGGTGGTGCCCGCCGCGCACGTCGGCGACGTCGCGCGCGAGTGCGGCGCCGCGGGAGTCCGAGCGCTCCTGGTCATCTCCGCCGGGTTCGCCGAGACGGGCCCCGAGGGGGCCCAGCGCCAGAGCGAGCTGGTGGCGGTCTGCCGCAGTTCCGGCATGCGCCTGATCGGTCCCAACTGCATGGGCGTTCTGAACACGGCACCGGACGTTGCGCTGAACGCGACCTTCGCCCCGCGGGAGCCGACGCGGGGGCGGGTGGGCTTCCTCTCCCAGAGTGGAGCGGTGGGAATCGCCATCATCGAGGCCGCCAGCCGGATGGGGGTGGGGCTGTCCTCGTTCGTGTCGGTCGGCAACAAGGCCGACCTGTCGGGCAATGACTTCCTCGAGTACTGGGAGGACGATCCCGACACCGATGTCGCCCTCCTGTACCTGGAATCGTTCGGCAACCCGCGCAAGTTCACGCGGGTCGCGCGGCGGTTCTCCCGTCGCAAGCCGATCGTCGCCGTCAAGAGCGGCCGCTCGGCGGCGGGGGCCCGGGCGACCTCGTCGCACACCGGGGCGCTCCTGTCCGCCTCCGACGTCACCGTCGACGCGCTGTTCCACCAGACGGGGGTGATCCGCACCGACACCCTGCACGAGCTGTTCGACGTGGCCGAGCTCCTGGCCAAGCAGCCAATCCCCAGAGGCGATCGGATCGCCATCGTCACCAACGGCGGCGGCCCGGGGATCATCTGTGCCGACACCTGCCAGAGCAACGGCGTCGAGGTCCCGGAGCTCAGTGACAGCCTCCGCGCGTCGCTGCGCCGTGCCCTCCCCGGCGCGGCGTCCGTGGACAATCCCATCGATGTGATCGCGTCGGCGCCCGCCGCCGACTACGCCACGGCCATGCGGACGCTGATCGAGGCCGACGCCTGCGACGCGATCGTGGCGATCTTCGTCCCGCCGCTCGTGACGCGCGCCGACCACGTCGCCCGGGCGATCAGCGAGGTGGCCCAGGAGGCCGACGACGTGGCCATCGCCGCGGTGTTCATGACGCGGGACGGCGCTCCCACCCAGCTGGCCGCCGGACGCGTCGAGGTGCCGGCATTCCGCTTTCCCGAGGACGCCGCCCGGGCCATGGCTCTGGCGGCTCGAAACGGGGTCTGGCGCCGAGCGCCCGAAGGCCATCAGCCACAGTTCGACGACTGCCGGCCGGACGAGGCCGCCGCGGTCATCAGCCAGGCGCTGGCCGAAGGAGCCGGCTGGCTGTCCCCCGCGCAGACCGCGGCCGTGCTCGGCTGCTACGGCCTGCCGTTGATCGAGACCAGGATTGTCACCGACGCCGACGCCGACGCCGCCGCCCGGGCCGCGGCCGATCTCGGCGTCCCGGTGGCGCTCAAGGCCGTGGCGGAGGGCCTGGTGCACAAGAGCGACGCGGGAGGGGTGAGGCTGGGGCTGGACGGGGCCGATGCGGCGCGGACGGCGGCCAAGGAGATCGCGGGGGCGGTGACGCAGGCCGGTCACGCCCTCCAGGGGTTCGTCGTCCAGCCGATGTCGCCCGCCGGCGTGGAGCTGATCGTGGGCGTCGTCCATGATCAGAGCTTCGGCCCCGTGCTCGCCTGCGGCGCCGGGGGGACGACCGCGGAGCTGCTGCGCGACGTGACCGTGCGGATCACGCCGGTGAGCGACCTCGATGCGGCCGAGATGATCCGCTCCCTAAAGACGTTCCCGCTCCTCGACGGTTACCGCGGCGGGCCGCGTTGCGATGTCGGCGCCGTCGAAGCTGTCCTGCTGCGCGTCAGCGCGATGGTGGAGGCCCACCCGGAGATTGCGGAGCTGGACTGCAATCCCCTGATCGCCACCGCGGACGGCGCCACGATCGTCGATGCGCGGATCCGGGTGGCGGTCTCCGAGGCGCCGGCGCCGCAGGCGTCGGTGCGAGCGTGACATTCAAGCCATCACGAGAACCACCAGGAGAACCTCATGTCCACACGACCAGACGTACTGGTTCCGGTCGCGGCAGCGTGAGCTCCGGCGCCCTCTGGCCCGCCGCTAACGGGAGTTGGTGGCGGCCGGAGCCGCGGCCAGTTGCGCGCCCCAGGCTCGCGCCCGGCTCAGCTCGCCATGAGCCAGCGGCCCCTCGGACTCCTCCACCAGGAAGCTCTCGGTGCTGAACACCTCGTATCCGTGCCGGCGCAGGCGCTTGGCGATGCCGCGGGAGGCGGCGCCGGTCAGCCACGGCGCCCGGTCGGCGCGGGTATCGAACGCGGCGGCCCGGCCCCCGCTGACTGTCGGCAGATCACGGATCCAGGCGCGGAGCCCGGGCTCCGCGGTGGCGTCGGGCTCGACGTGCGTGTCGCCGTCCTCCTTCACTGCCTCGACCGCGGCCTGGCGTGATCGAGTCGTGGCCATGCCGTGAATGTGGGTGGGACCTCCGACGACCAGCAGGTCGGGCTCCTCACTCCGATCCGCCGCCTGGGAGACCGACACCACCTCAGCGCCGCCGAGGCCCTCGGCGATCGCCTCGGCGACGGCCTTTGTGTTCCC
>JBPYFQ010000226.1:0-5423 GCA_051985625.1 Solirubrobacteraceae bacterium | reverse complement strand
GGCGGACGCAAACGTCGTGCCGCCGAGCTCGGCGTAGCTGTCCGGGTGCGCCGGCAGGCTGGCTCCGGAGGCGCCGACGGTGCCGCTGGAAGGATCGCCGGGACCGCCGTACTCGGTCGCTCCCACTCGGATCCCGCCGGCCCGGCCCGCATCGCCCGCCCCGCCCACCGGCGGCACCAGCGCAATCGCGCCCGCGCCGGCCGTGTTCGTGGCGGCGGGGCAGGAGGCGGCCGGCGGAGGCGCCATGACGGCCGCCACGAGCATCAGGCCGAGCCCCGTGGTGACCGTGGCCGCCCCGGCGAGGCCGACCAGGACGAGGGGCGAAGACGAGGACCGGTGCGACGCGAGGGACACGGAGGCGACCGTACGGCCGGGAGCCGGCGCGGGACCGCCGCCGGCACGCAGTTGGCGCACATCCGCGCCGGTTCTGGGTCGCCCCGTCACGTCGGCGTTGCAAACCCCGCCGCCAGGCCGCTCGCCGGTTGTCCGAATGACCGTCCAGAGGTCGCCTCAGACCCCAACCCTCGCTAACGTTGGTGTGTCATGCCGCGCATCCTCGACGTCGAAGCATCGCTCCTGTTGTTGGAGCTCGAACCGCCCTTCGATCAGCGGGCGGTGCAGTTGGCGCGGCGGAAGATGGCCAAGCGCTGGCATCCGGACATCGCCCCTCCGGGCCGGCGCCACGAGCACCAGCGCCACCTGCAGGCAATCAACGAGGCCGCGGACGATCTGGAGCGGCTGGCCGAGTCCTCCCGCGGGGGCCGGGTCAGCCGCAATGCGGTCAAGGTGTCGGCCGCCGCCGCCCGGAAGGCGCGCGAGGAGGCCGGGCGCCGGGCCTACGAGGCCGAGCAGCGCGAGCGCGAGGCGGCCGCGGATCGGGCCAAGCACGATCCCTTCGGCTCCCGGGTGCCGGATCACTCGGTCGTGCACCGCTACGCGCGGTGCATCTCCTACCCGGAGTGGGGCGTGGGAACGGTCAGCGGCATCTACTTCTCCGGGGACGAGGAGAGCGCCCAGCAGTGGGCGCGCGTGATGTTCTCGGTGGGCGTGCGAACGGTCCCGGCCGGCTCCCTGCAGTTCGTCGACTTCTCAAAGCCGGATCCGGCGGCCGACCGCGTGCAGCGCTTCATGACCGCCGCCCAGCATGCGCTGGCCGAGGGCGACGCCGCCCTGGCCGCCCAGCGGCTCGTCTACGCCCGGGACGCCGAGCCGGAGAACCCGGCGGTGCTGCGCCTGCTGACCACGGCGTTCTGGCAGGCCGGGAACCTGCCGGCGGCGGCGCGCACCGTGCGTGACTGGGCCCGGGTGGAGACGGACCGTCCGACGCCGGAGCGCTTTGCCTCGCGGATCTACGAGGACATGGGAGCCGTCGACCTTGCCGCCGAGGCAGCGACGCGGGCAGCCGACCGCGCCCCGGCCGACCCCTCGGCCTGGGAACGGCTGGGCCGGCTGCGCCTCAGGCTCAACGACCGCGCCGGCGCGATCAGCGCGCTGGAGCGGGCCCGGCTCATCGGCCCCACCGTGGAGGGACTGCTCGACCTGGCGCTCGCCCACCACCTGGCCGGCGACGTCGGCGCCGAGGTCTCGACGGCCGAGGCGGCCACCCAGATCGATCCGCAGTCGCGGCGCGCCTGGTCGGCGTACGCGCACGCGCTGGCGCGTACCGACCGGCCGGCCGAGTGCGGCGATGCCTGCCGCCGGGCGCTGGCGCTCGGCGACGACGAAGAGGTGTCCGAGCTGCTGGCCCGGGTCCGCCGGGCAACCCCGCGGGAGCTGTCCGAGCGCAGCGCGGCGTAGCCGTGCGGGACGGCCAGGAAGGCGGAGGCGTCGGCGAGCCCCCTCGCGGCCGCAGGCCTAGGAGCGCGTCGGCGCGCCCGCCGGCCTAGGAGCGCGTCGGCGCGGCCGCAGGCCTAGGAGCGCGTCGCCGAGCCCTCGCGCCCGCAGACCGGGCAGGACTCCTGGGGTGCCAGGGGGCGACCCCCACAGGCCGGGCACTGCTCGATCTGCTCCAGCACGCCGAGAATCTCACCGACCCGGCAGACGAGCAGGCGCTCCTCGTCGACCTCGATCCAGGCGCCGGCCGAGGCCGGGAACACGACATGGTCGCCGGGCTTGACCGGCATCCGGACGCCGACGTGATCCCACCAGTCAAGGCCCGGGCCCACGGCCAGCACGATCCCGTGCTGGGGTGGCGGCTCGTCAGAGCCCGGCGGGACGAGGAGGCCCGACCGGCGCACGCGGTCGGGGTCGAGCTCCTTGATCACGATGCGGTCGAACAGCGGCCGAAGCTGATTGCGCATGTTTTCCGATGATAGGCGGGGCGCTGACCTGCCGTGGCAACTGATGGCCCGGTTCGGTGCGCGATTTCCCCGCGGCGGGTGGGTGGTTGGTGTGCGGGAGGCTCCGGGGTGAAAACGGCTGTGGCGATGAAGAAAGCGGCGGGCGAGGCGTTTGTCACGATGTGATAACGGCCCCGGGCCATGATCGGAGGGGGCTTGGGGATGTTTTACGCCCCTATAGGGGTGAACGGCCCCAAAGCCCCTCGCTCGAACGCCGGGCGGCGGCGCTCCGCACCGCCAAACGGCGCTGACCGGCCACTGACAGGCTCCGGACGAGTCCGCGCGTTATCACGTTTTGACAAACGGGCGGTGGGGCCGGCTGCCTGCGTGTGGGAAGGCCCGTGCCGCGGTTCCGATTGCGACCCAATCCGCCCGGCGTCACAGTACGCACGCATGACAGGCGCGCATCTCGCCTGGCATCTGGAGGTACCCGGTCAAGTCGCTGTCCGGTGAGCGGCTGGCCCGCGTGCGCGTCGATGCGCGCGGCTTGGACGGCGACCGTCTGTGGGCACTTGTCGGTCCGGACGGAGGGATCGCGTCCGGCAAACCGACGCGCCGATTCCGGAGGGTCAGGGGCCTGATGCACCACCGCAGCCACCTGGAAGATGGGGAGCCCGTCATCAGCCTGGCGGACGGCCGTTCGGCCAGGGCCGGCGATCCGGCCGTGCACGAGCTCGTGGCCGCGATCACGCCGCCGGGCTGGTCGCTGCAGCAGGAGCACCGCATCCCCTATTTCAACGCCGGCGCCGTGCACATCGTCACCACGTCGACGCTCGCCGCCCTGACCGACGCGTTCGGAGAACCGGTGGCAGCGCAGCGCCTGCGCACCGCCCACCAGCAACGCCACCGGCGCGCGAAGGTCCGCAATTTGCGGGGTCCGAAAATGATCCCGTCCTGCCCCGGGGCTAGCTTCACGGCGATGCGCCTGATCGTCGCTCGCTGCTCGGTCGACTACTCCGGCCGGCTGGTCACCCACCTGGCCGAGGCCACCCGGCTGCTGATGTTCAAGGCTGACGGGACGTTCATGGTGTGGTCCGATCACGGCAGCCAGAGCGTCAAGCCGCTGAACTGGATGACTCCGCCGACCGTGGTGGAGGAGGACGGAACCCGAATCATCGTGCGCAAGCACGGAGGGTCCGGCGAGGACCGGGTCGAGGTCGAGTTGCACGAGGTGCTGTCGGACGTCACCCATGAGATGGGGTCGCCGGAGGCCGACGTGGCCTTGGCCAAAGACGGCGTCGAGGCCCACCTCCAGGAGCTGCTGGCCGAATCTCCCGAGTGGTGCGGCGAGGGCTTTCGCCTGGTGCGGCGCGAATGGCCGACCGACATCGGCCCGGTCGATCTGATGTGCCGGGACGCGGCGGACGGTTGGGTGGCGGTCGAGGTCAAGCGGGTGGCCGGGATCGAGGCGGTGGAGCAGTTGACCCGGTACCTGGAGCGCATTCGCCGGGACCCGGAGTTCGACCAGTGCCGTGGGGTGCTGGTGGGCCAGGTGATCCGGCCCCAGGCGCGGGTCCTGGCCGAGGCGCGCGGGCTGGCCTGCGTCGAGGTCGACCTGGCCGTGCTGCGCGGCGAGCGCGAGCCGGAACTGCGATTGTTCGCGGCATGACCTCCCGCCAGCGCCCCCTCACATGACCGATACCGAGTCGGCCGTCCTGGTCGAGCCGCGTGAGCGCGTGCTCGTCATCACCATCAACCGGCCGGACCAGCGCAACGCGGTCAACGCCGCCGTCGCCAACGGCATCGCCGAGGCGCTCGACCGGCTCGACGCCGACGCGGGCCTGTCGATCGGCGTCATCACCGGCGCCGGCAAGGGGTTCTGCTCCGGGATGGACCTCAAGGCGTTCGTGTCCGGCGAGCGACCGTGGGCGGGCGACCGGGGCTTTGCCGGAATCACGCAGCGGGCCGCGGCCAAGCCGCTCATCGCCGCCGTGGAGGGCTTCGCGGTGGCCGGCGGCCTGGAGGTGGCGCTGGCCTGCGACCTGATCGTCGCCGCGCGTGGCGCCCGGCTGGGAATCCCGGAGGTCAAGCGCTCGCTGGTGGCCGCCGGCGGCGGACTGCTGCGCCTCCCCCGGATGCTCCCGCGCAACATCGCCATGGAGATGGCGCTGACCGGCGATCCGATGCCCGCCGAGCGCGGCTACGAACTGGGGCTCGTGAACCGGCTGGCCGAGCCCGGCGGGGCGCTGGCCGCCGCGCTGGAGCTGGCCGACGCGGTCGCGCAGAACGGGCCGCTGGCCCTGGCGGCCAGCAAGCGCATCCTCAACGAGTCGGCCGACTGGCCGGACTCCGAATTCTTTGCCCGGCAGGCCGAGATCACCGAGCCGGTCATGGCCTCGGAGGACGCGCGTGAGGGGGCGACCGCGTTCGCCGAGAAGCGAGCGGCGGTCTGGAAGGGTCGCTGAGCGACCCGAGCGCCCCCTGGCCGGACGCCGGCGCCGGACGGGCGCTACGCCCGCTCGCCCCAGGCGGTGGCCACCAGCGAGCGGCCGCCTCCGCGGTCGCGGTGCTCGCACAGGTAGATGCCCTGCCATGTGCCAAGCGCCGGGCGCCCGCCGGAGATCGGGAGCGTGAGCGACGGGCCCAGGAGCGCGGACTTGATATGGGCCGGCATGTCGTCGTCGCCCTCCAGGGTGTGGGTCCAGTAGGGGGCGCCCTCCGGAACCGCCTGGTTGAACCAGGTCTCGAAGTCCCGGCGGACGTCCGGCGAGGCGTTCTCACTGAGGGTCAGCGACGCCGACGTGTGCTGGATGAGGAGGTGGAGGATGCCGACCGCCATCTCCTCCAGTTCCGGCAGCTCCTCCAGCACCTCACCGGTGACCAGGTGAAAGCCGCGTGGCCGCGGACGGAGCGCGATGGCGCGCTGGAGCCACATGGTTACGGTCCCGTCCACCCCATCCTCGCTACCCGCATGTCGACCCGCTCACCCCGGAACGGAACCCCCTCGCGCTCCAGCAGGCGGCGCTGACGGCGGCCCTTGGCCAGCGAGCCGTCGGCGCGGACGATCCGATGCCAGGGCACCGTCGGGTCGTCGCACGCGTGGAGCACAGCGCCGGCGTGCCGCGGCGCCCCGGGCGAGACGTC
>JBPYFQ010000225.1:0-6529 GCA_051985625.1 Solirubrobacteraceae bacterium | reverse complement strand
GTCACCAGCCAGGACGCGCCGGTGATGCCGACCGGCTTGCCGACGAGGTAGCCGAAGATGATGCCCAGCGTGATCGCCGACCCGTAGGCGTGTGCCAGGAACGGCCCGCTGATGACAAAGCCGGCATTGGCCAGGGCGAACAGCGGCACCACGACGTAGCTGCTGAACGGGTGAAACATCTGCTGCCAGCGCTCGTTGGGCGAGATCGCCGACCGGACGCCGGCCCGCGCGGACTGGGCCAGTTCGGAGGTCGGCTGCTCCCGGAAGACGCGGAACAGATCCGTCGCCCGCTCCAGGTCGGACCGCATCGCTGGATAGGCGATGGTGAGCAGTCCGACGGCCAGTCCTACCACGATCGGGTCGATGCCTGACTTGAGGATCGCCACCCAGGCCGCCAGCCCCAGCACGAGGTACACGGCGCCGTTGTGGACCCCTCGGTTGCGGGCCACGACCATCACACCCATCAGCCCGAGGCCCACCATCAGCGGCCCGACGTGCAGCGACGTGGTGAACGCGATCGCGATCACGATCAGCGCCGCCAGGTCGTCGACGACCGCGACCGTGAGGATGAACGCGCGCAGGCTCGGCGGAAACCGCCGGCCGACCAATGCCAGCATTCCCAGGGCGAACGCGGTGTCGGTCGACATGGCGGTGCCCCAGCCACCCCGCGCCCCACCCCCGGCGCTGACGGCCAGGAAGATGAGGACCGGCACCACCATCCCGCCCAGCCCGGCGAAGAACGGCAGCGCCAGGCGGCGCCGGTCGCGTAGTTCTCCAAGGTCGAACTCGCGCCGGGCCTCGAGGCCGACGACGAAAAAGAACAGCGTCATCAGCCCGTTGTTGACCCAGTGCCGCAGGTCCTGGGTGATGCCCGATCCGCCGATCCGGACCGTGAGCGTCGTCGTCCACACCCGCTCGTAGGAGGCGGGGTCCATGTTGATCCAGACCAGCGCGGCCACGGCGGCGCCGAGCAGGACCGCCGCCGAGCCGGTCTCCGTCCGCAGGAACTCGCGCAGCGGCGTCTCCAGGTTGCGCGCCCAGGCGGTCTTTGCGGACAGGATTCCTGTGGACTCGCTACCGGCTTCTGGCTCCGGTTCGCCGAGAGGGACGTCCGTGGTCGACACCAAGTCTCAGACTAGTCATCGCGGTCGGGCCTGAGAAGATCGCTACCGGGATCGGGACTGCCGACGGCGGTACCCGGGTAACATGGCGAGACACCATTTCCGAACACTGTGTGCAGGTTGATCAAAGGGAGACCCATGGCAGCTACCGAACCACTCGTCTTCGATGCACTGCGCACCCCGCGCGGCCGCGGCAAGGTCAACGGGTCGCTCCACTCCACCAAGCCGGTCGACCTGGTGGTGGGGCTCATGCACGAGATGCTGAGCCGCAACCCGGACTTCGATCCCAGCCGGGTCGATGACGTGGTGCTGGGGTGTGTGACGCCGATCGGCGACCAGGGCGCCGACATCGCGAAGACGGCCGCCATCAAGGCGGGCCTCCCGGACACCGTCTCCGGCGTCCAGCTCAACCGGTTCTGCGCCTCCGGCCTGGAGGCCGTCAACATCGCCGCCCAGAAGGTCGCCTCCGGCTGGGAGGACCTCGTGCTGGCCGGCGGCGTGGAGTCGATGTCCCGCGTACCGATGGGCTCCGACGGCGGCGCCTGGGCGATGGACCCGGAGACCAACTACGACACGTCGTTCATCCCGCAGGGCATCGGCGCCGACCTCATCGCCACCGTCGAGGAGTTCAGCCGCGACGACGTCGACGCCTACGCCGCCCGCTCCCAGTCCAAGGCCGCCACCGCGCAGGCCGAGGGACGGTTTGCCAACTCGGTCGTCCCGGTGCTCGACATCAACGACCACGTCATCCTCGACCGCGACGAGTTCATCCGCGCGGGCACCACGGTGGAGACGCTGGCACCGCTCAAGCCGTCGTTCCAGGCGATGGGCGAGATGGGCGGCTTCGACGCAGTGGCGCTCCAGAAGTACCACTGGATCGAGAAGATCAACCACGTCCACACCCCGGGCAACTCGTCGGGGATCGTCGACGGAGCGTCACTGGTGGCGATCGGCAACGAACAGACCGGCTCCGACCTGGGCCTGCGGGCACGCGCCCGGATCCTGGCCACCGCCGTCTCCGGCGCCGACCCGACGATCATGCTGACCGGCCCGGCGCCGGCCAGCCGCAAGGCGCTGGCCAAGGCCGGGCTGACCGTCGACGACCTGGACCTGGTCGAGATCAACGAGGCCTTCGCCGCGGTCGTGCTGCGCTTCGTCCGCGACATGGGCCTGGACATGGACAAGGTCAACGTCAACGGCGGCGCCATCGCCATGGGCCACCCCCTCGGCGCCACCGGCGCGATGATCCTGGGCACGCTCGTCGACGAGCTGGAGCGCCAGGACAAGCGCTACGGCCTGGCCACGCTGTGCGTCGGCGGCGGAATGGGCATCGCGACCGTCGTGGAGCGGATCTGATGTCGGCCGAGAGCAGCACCATCCGCTGGGACCGCGATGCTGACGGCGTCGTCATTCTCACCCTCGACGATCCCAATCAGTCGGCCAACACGATGAATGCCGCGTACGCGGCGTCGATCCAGGCGACCGTCGCCCGCCTCGAGGCCGAGAAGGACGAGATCACGGGCGTGATCATCACGTCGGCCAAGTCGACATTCTTTGCCGGCGGCGACCTCAACGACCTCAAGACCGCCACCCGCGAGAACTCCGACGAGATCGCCACGTTCGTGCGCGAGGGCAAGGCCGTTCTGCGCCGGCTGGAGACGCTGGGCAAGCCGGTCGTGGCCGCCATCAACGGCGCCGCGCTGGGCGGCGGGCTGGAGATCGCGCTGGCCTGCCATCACCGGATCGTCGTCGACGATCCCAAGGCCGTGGTCGGCTTCCCGGAGGTCCAGCTGGGCCTGCTGCCGGGCGCGGGCGGCGTGGTGCGCACCGTGCGCATGCTGGGGATCGTCAACGCCCTGATGCAACTGTTGCTCCAGGGGCAACGGCTGCGGCCGGCCCAGGCGCTGGAGACCGGCGTCGTCGACGAGGTGGTCCCCACCCGCGACGACCTGATCCCGGCGGCCAAGAAGTGGATCGCCGCCAATCCCGAGGCTCAGCAGCCGTGGGACGCGGACAAGAAGTACAAGATCCCGGGCGGCACGCCCAGCACTCCGGCGCTGGCCCAGAACCTCCCGGCGTTCCCGGCCAACCTGCGCAAGCAGATCAAGGGGGCCAACTACCCGGCGCCGCACCACATCATGGCCGCCGCGGTCGAGGGCGCCCAGGTCGACTTCGACAACGCCTCGGAGATCGAGGGGCGCTACTTCGTCGACCTCGTCACCGGCCAGGTGTCGAAGAACATGATTCAGGCGTTCTTCTTCGACCTCCAGCGGGCGACCGGCGACCGGGGCCGGCCGGCGGAGATCGAGCCGTTCGCGCCCAGCAAGGTGGTCGTGCTCGGGGCCGGAATGATGGGCGCGGCGATCGCCTTCGTGTGCGCCAAGTCCGGGCTGGAGGTCGTGCTCAAGGACGTCGACCAGGCCGCGGCGGACCGCGGGAAGGGCTATTCCGAGAAGCTGGTGGCCAAGGCCGTGGACCGCGGCCGACAGAGCCAGGAGGACGGCGCCGCCCTCCTGGGACGGATCACGGCGACCACCGACCCGGCGGCCGCCGCCGGGGCGGAGCTGGTGATCGAGGCCGTGTTCGAGGACCCCAAGGTCAAGGCCGAGGTGTTCGCGGAGATCGAGCCGCATCTGGCGCCCGAGGCCCTGCTGGGCTCCAACACCTCGACGCTGCCGATCACCGAGCTGGCCGGCCACGTCTCCCGCCCGGCGGACTTCATCGGCCTGCATTTCTTCAGTCCGGTGGACAAGATGCCGCTGCTGGAGATCATCAAGGGCGAGCAGACCTCGGACGAGACGCTGTACCGCGCACTCGACGTGGCCAAGCTCATCAAGAAGACGCCGATCGTCGTCAACGACAGCCGCGGCTTCTTCACCAGCCGGGTGATCGGCACGTTCATCAACGAGGGCATCGCCATGCTGCTGGAGGGGGTGCCGGCGATCACGATCGAGCAGGCCTCCTCGCAGGCCGGCTATCCCGCGCCGGTGCTCCAGCTGTCCGACGAGCTCAACCTCAAGCTCATGCGCAAGATCCGCAACGCGGCCAAGGAGGCCGTCGGCGCCTCCTCCAGCGGCTGGGACGCGCATCCCTCCGAGCAGGTCATCGACCGGATGCTGGACGAGTACCAGCGGCCGGGCCGCCTGGAGGGCGCGGGCTTCTACGAGTACGAGGACGGCAAGCGCACCCGGCTGTGGCCCGGCCTCCGGGAGGCCTTCCCGGTCACCGGCGACCCATCGCAGATCGACCTCAAGGACCTCGAGGAGCGGATGCTCATCATCGAGTCCCTGGAGACCGTCAAGTGCCTGGACGAGGGCGTGATCGAGACCGTGGCCGACGCCAACATCGGGTCGATCATGGGCATCGGCTTCCCCGGCTGGACCGGCGGCGTGCTCCAGTACATCAACGGGTATCCCGGCGGACTGCCGGGCTTCGTCGGCCGGGCGCGGGAGCTGGCCGAGCGCTACGGCGATCGGTTCGAGCCGCCGGCCTCGCTGGTGGAGAAGGCCGAGCGGGGCGAGATCTACTCCGACGACGAGGCGCTGGTCAGCGCAGGCTGATCAGCAGGAAGGCCGGGCCGCATGCGGCCCGGCCCCGGCGGCGCATGCGCCGCCGGCGGGGGCGCGCATGCGCGCCCCCGAACACCCTCCTACTCGACCACCGGCGGCGGATACACGTCGCGGACGTACTCGTCGACCTTCTGGCTGGGCAGCCGGGTGCGAATCGCCCAGTAGAAGATGATGAGACTCCAGGCCGCCGACACGCCCAGCGTCCCGACCAGCCCCAGGTCGTCATTGCCGCCCTGGGACAGGACGTTCTTGAAGATGCCGACGCCGCCGATGATGCCGCCGGGGCCGAAGTCGCCGAAGTAGATGATGACCAGCAACCCGACGAAGTAGGCGGCGATCCACGGCAGGGCCTCCCAGTCCATCTTCGGCTGCTTGGGGTTGAGGTTGAAGCCGTAGGACAGCGCGATAAGGGCGTAGCCGATGAGCATCGCCACCATCAGCGTCGTATACGTCTGCCAGCCGGCGAAGACGATCACCCACGTGGCGAACACGAACGCCAGCGGGGCGAGGACCATCGCCGCGGGCAGCGTGTAGGTCCGGGGCAGCTCCGGCTTCTGATGGCGCAGCGCCCACAGAGCGAGCGGAGCGGCCGCGTACATGAGCACCGAAGCACTGGTGACCACGTTGACCAGCTCGCTCCAGGCCGGGAACGGCAGCAGGAACAGCAGGCCGACGATGGTGGCGACGACGACACCGAACACCGGCACCTTGGTCCGCTTGTCGACGAACTCGAAGATGCTCGGGATGTAGCCGTTCCGGGCCAGGCCAAAGCTCAGCCGCGAGGACGACGTCTGGTAGATGAGCCCCGTCCCACTCGGGGACACGACGGCGTCGATGCGCAGCACCGTGGCCAGCCAGGAGATCCCCGCGATGCTGGCCAGGGTGAAGAACGGGCCCTTGTTGAGCTCCACCACCTGGGGGTTGTTGTTGGTCGGCCCCATGTTGGTCCAGCCATGCTGGCTGATGAGGAGGCTCGGCTTCATCGACCCGATGAACGCGATCTGGACCAGGATGTAGATGGCGGCGCCGATCAGGATCGACAGGATCACCGCCCGCGGCAGGTCCCGGCCCGGGTTCCGCGATTCTCCGCCCAGCTGCACCGCCTGCTCGAAGCCCAGCAGCGAGAAGATGATCCCGGCCGGCAGGGTGAGCAGGATCGCCTTCACCGGGCTGGTGTGGACGAAGAAGCCGCCCCCGGCATGGCCGAAGTTCTCGGAATGGAAGTGGCCGATGAGCAGGACGAGGATCGTGACGACCGGGATGGCCACCTTCCACGTCGTGACGGCGTTGTTGATCCGGGCCAGCCAGCGGATGCCGATCAGGTTGAGGACCACGAAGATCACCATGAGGATGACCGCGGCCAGGATGCCCGCGCCGGACAGCGTGCCCGGGCCGACCGGGTGCGAGACATAGAAGTTGCGCGCCCAGTGGGCCGTCGACAGGTACTGGATCGCCGCCAACACCTCGATCGGCGCGACGCTGGCCGCCTGCAGGTAGGAGGCCCAGCCGAACGTGGCCCCGGCGAAGCTCCCGAACGAGTAGTGCGGGAAGCGGCTCGTGCCGCCGCTCACCGGGAAGATCCCGCCCAGCTCGGCGTGGACGAGCGCCAGCAGGATGATGATGACCGAGCCGAGGGCCCAGCCGATGATCGCTGACGGCCCGGCGAGCACCGCAGCGCCGAGCGCGCCGAACAGCCAGCCGGATCCGATGATTGACCCCTCCGAGGCCCACAGCAGTCCGAGAAAGCCGACCCCGCGGTCCAGACCCTCGGCGCCCAGCTGCGCCTGGGGCGCAGTCTTCTCGGTTACAGCCATGACTCCCTCCTCACATGTGGCGCAC
>JBPYFQ010000224.1:0-2934 GCA_051985625.1 Solirubrobacteraceae bacterium | reverse complement strand
CGCGTGGCTGCCCTCGACCTCGTGGGTGAGCGCCTTGCCGATGTCGTGCAGGAACGCCCCGCGCTTGATCAGCGCCGGCTCCAGGCCCAGTTCGGACGCCATGATGCCGGCGATGTGCGCGGTCTCGATCAGGTGCTTGAGCACGTTCTGGCCATAGCTCGTCCGGTACCGCAGCCGGCCCAGCAGGGTCACCAACTCCGGGTGCAGGTCGGTGATGCCGACCTCGACCAGGGCGTCCTCCGCGGAGCGCTGGCAGAGCCGCTCGACCTCATGCTTGGCCAGGTCGAACACCTCTTCGATGCGGTGCGGGTGGATCCGCCCGTCCAGGACCAGCTTCTCCAGGGTCAACCGGCCGATCTCCCGGCGTACCGGGTCGAAGCAGGACAGCAGCACCGCTTCGGGCGTGTCGTCAATGATCAGGTTGACCCCGGTCACCGACTCGAACGCCCGGATGTTGCGCCCCTCCCGGCCGATGATGCGACCCTTCATCTCGTCGGTGGGCAGGTGCAGGACGCTGACGACGCTCTCCGCGGTCTGTTCGCTGGCCACCCGCTGGATCGCGTCGACCACGATGTGCCGGGCCCGCTGGTCGGCGGTGGACCTGGCCTCGTGCTCGATGTCGCGTACCAGCAGCGCGGCCTCGCGCTTGGCCTGCGCCTCGATCGAGTCGATCAGCTCCACCTTGGCGGCATCGACGGTCAACCCGGCGATCCGCTCCAACTCGCGTCGGCGGTGCTCCTCGGCCTCGGCGAGCAGTGCCTCCCGGTCGATCATCGCGTTCTCGCGGTCGGCGATCTCCCCTTCGGTCGAGGTGATCCGCCGGTCCCGCTCGGCGAGCCGCTCGGCCTCCGCGGCCAGCAGCCGCTCGCGCTCGTCCAGCCGGCGCTGGCGCCGCTCGGCGTCCTCGGTCTGCTCCTTGGCCGCGGTGGTGAGCTGGGCGACCTCCCGCTCGCCTGATCGCCGAGCGGCCGCCCGGGCCTGCTCCGCGTCGTGTTCGGCCTGCCGGTGCGCCCGGTCCAGCACGGCCTCGGACTCCGCCCGGGCGCCGTCGAGGATCCGGCGGGCCTCCGCGCGGGCCGCGCTCGCCTCCGCCTTCGCCGCCGCCGCCTCGGTACGGGCGGCAGCCGCCGCGGCGCGCGCCTCGTCGACGGCGGACGCGGCCTCCTCGGCGGCGTTGCGCAACGAGGTGAGGGAGTTTTCTTGCCGGTCCTTCTCGGCGAGATAGGCGGGGTCGATCTCGTTCGTGGTGCCCGCCTTGGGCGAGGCCTGTAGCCGGCGCATCGTCCGCAAGCCGACAAGCAGAACAATGCCGACGAGGACGGCGACAACCGCGATCACGGACACGAGCACTATCTCGTACGGTCGCATGGCCGCCCCCTCCCCGATCGACGCCGGACAGGCCGACGCTGCGGTTACAGGAGATGCCCGGTCTGCGGGTAGGACCGTTTGTAGGCCGCACGCGGTGCCCGGTGAGCATCGAGTCCGACGACAGAACAGCGGGTGACGACGCGGCCACGTCGCACCTGCCAGGCCACCCCGGCGAGGTGGCAAATGATGCTGATCTGTAATGCGATCTATGTTGTGCGGTTGAACCCGCGGTGGTTGGGCGGTCTCCTCTGGTAAGGCGAGGCTAGGTCGTGGAGGCCGCTTCGGTCAAGGACTCATGATCGGGCGCGGGGCAGGATGTACCGCATGAGTGATCCTCGGACCACTGAGTGCGCTGGTCACGGCCGATGCTCATATGTGCGCGCGAACATGGAGATTCGCGCGCATCGACGCAGAGAGACGCCCCCACCTTGTCGATCAAGGAGTTGTTCGGGTGATTGAAGATCAATCCACCCGAACAACTCCTTGATCGACGCGATCTTGGAGGGGTCGACTATGGGCGCGCTGAATTCAGCCGGCCTCGGTGGGGTCAACGGCGTCCGCCAGGGCGTCGGGGTCGATGCCGTCGGCGTACTCGGCGGTCGCCGCCTCGGCGGCCAGCGCCTCCTTCACCACCCGGATCGCCAGGCCCGCCGGGTAGCCCTTGCGAGCCAGCATCCCAACCAGGCGGCGAAACACGGCATCGGGCGCGGCGGTGCGCTCGATCCGCAGCCGGCGAGCCACCAGGGCCCGCGCGGTCTCCTCCTCGGTCGCCGGGTCAAGCTCCTCCAGCGCCTCGCCGACCGCTTCCGCCTCGACGCCCTTGCGCCGCAGTTCCCCGGCCAGGGCGCGACGAGCCAACCCCTTGCCGTGGTGGCGGCTGGTCACCCAGGCCTTGGCGAACGCCTCGTCGTCGATCATGCCGACGTCGTTGTACCGGTCGAGCACCTGACCTGCGACCTCGTCGTCGATGCCACGCCGGCGCAGTGCGGTCGCCAACTCGGCCCGGGTACGCGGGCGGACGGCGAGCTGGCGCAGGCAGATCTCCCGGGCGTACTCCATCGGGTCGGTCCGCGCGGCCGGGGCGGTGCGCTGATCCGGGTCAGCGCCCGCCCCGCCACGACGGCGCGAACGTGCGGGCACGCCTAGAAGTCGACCGGCGTGACGTCGATCGGGCCGGACGCGGCGTCGCCCGTGCCCAGGCCGACGCCGAGCTTCTCCTTGATCCTCTTTTCGATCTCGGCCGCCACGTCAGGGTTTTCCCTCAGGAAGTTACGGGCGTTCTCCTTGCCCTGGCCGAGCTGGTCGCCCTCGTACGTGTACCAGGCGCCCGCCTTGCGGATGATGCTCTGCTCGACGCCCACGTCGATGAGCGACCCCTCGCGGGAGATGCCCTTGCCATACATGATGTCGAACTCGGCCTGCTTGAACGGGCTCGCCACCTTGTTCTTCACGACCTTGACCCGGGTGCGGTTGCCGACCACGTCGGTGCCGTCCTTGAGGCTCTCGATGCGCCGCACATCCAGCCGGACCGAGGCGTAGAACTTCAAAGCCTTACCGCCTGTAGTC
>JBPYFQ010000223.1:0-39633 GCA_051985625.1 Solirubrobacteraceae bacterium | reverse complement strand
ACGAGATCGACAGCCCCTCCTGGAGCGCATCGCGCAGGGCGGCGATCTCACCGTGCGTGAAGAGCCGGTGCTTTCCCGGGGACCGCTGCGGCTTCGGAAACCCGAACCGCCGCTCCCAGGCGCGCAGGGTGTTCGGGCTCACATTGAGCAGCGCGGCCGCTTCGCTCGTCTTGAGATATCGCACGGGTTTCTGGGAAGCTGAAGCGGCCCGTTGCTAAACGGACGGGAGACCTTTAAAATTGCACGGATTACTTACCGAAATACTGTGCAAGACGTGTCGTCTTTTGCGCTCATTCTGGGCGCAAAGCAGGACAAACGCAAGTGCCGGTAGACAAACGACCGAGGTACGTCCACGACCTTGCGCGCGTCGTGTAAGCAGGGGAACAACGACCCGTAGGGTGCCACCCCCGTCCCTCAAGGTCGTTTGGCCCCCGTCCCGCCCCCCGCCCCCACTTGAGGTAGATGCATGACCTTCCGCACCGGCTGATCAAGTATCCAAACTAGCCGACGCCGCGAAAGCGCGCTACCTTGCACGAATGTTCCGCCGAGGCGCGGATGATGGCGCACGCCTACCCTGGCGCGACATTGCCGCGTCGGCGGTGCTCTTGCTGACTGCGGCCGTATGCGCGGTCGCCATCGCCCTCAGTCCCCCGACCCACGTCACCACGCTCAGCGTCATCCTAGGCGTGGCGGCGGTCGGCGCCGGCGTCCTCGTCGCGGGGGAGCAGGGCGGCTTGGCCGTCTCGGCGTCGTTCATCGTCTTCGTGCTGGCCGCTGCGTTTTTGGGCCCCGCATCGGCGACGGCGGCCGCGGTCATCGCCGAGGTCGCAGCGTCGATCACCATGCGAACCCACTGGCGGGCATCGGTGTTCAACAACCTCCCGCCCGCGGTGATTCCCGCCGTGGCCGCGGCGGTGGTCGTCAGGATCCTCGCGCCACACCCGGTCAACCACCCGAGCTTCTACCTGGCGGTCGCGTTGGCCGCTGCCGTCTCGCTGGTCCTCGGATTCGTGACGTTCGCCTCCCTGCGGCGTCTCGTGTTCCCGACCGCGGAGCAGTTCGGCTTGAAGACGCTCCTCGAATTCCTGCCTGGGGGCGCGCTGTCCATCCTGCTCGCGGTCGCCGGGGTGGGGATCACGCTGAAGATCGGGAACGCCGGAATCGGCTTTGCCCTGGCCGCGGTGTTCGCTTTCTCGTACATGACGCATCTGCTCCAGCAGTCCCGCCAGCGGGCCCAGCAGTACGTCTCGCTCTCCTGGGGCGTGCTGGCCGGCCTGATGCGCGCGCTGGACACCCGTGACGAGCGGGCGGCCCGCCACTCGGCGGCGGTGGCGCGGTTCGCCCGGGACATCGCGGAAGCGGTCGGGATGAGCGAGGCTGAGCGCGAGCTGGCCCATACGGCCGGGCTGCTGCACGACATCGGGCGGTTCGCGCTGTCGGACCGGGTGGCCGAGCGCGGGCGGACGCTGACCGAGGAGGACTGGCTGGCCATCCAGCGCCACCCGGAGCTGGGTGCCGACATGCTGCGCGACCTCGGCATGTACGGGCCGGTGGCCGAGATCGTGCTCGCTCACCACGAGCGGATCGACGGCCGCGGCTATCCATCGGGGTTGACCGAGGAAGAGATCCCGGAGATCGCCAAGATCATCTCGGTGGCCGAGGTGTACGACACGCTGACCGCCAGCGACACCTACCGCACGCGGATGAGCTCGTTCGAGGCGCTGACCGAGTTGCGGCGGGTCGCCGGCACCCAGGTCGACGCCCGGTACGTCGAGGTCCTGGCCAGCCTGCTCAGCGGGGAGGGCGTGGACTATCGCCACGCCGACATGGCGGATTTCGACCAGGAACTCGACATGGAACGCCGCATCAACCAGGCCGGGGCGGGCGCCTAGATCTAGGACACCTGTCGGCCGTGCTCGGCCGGCCGGTTGGCGCAGGCAAAATGGCTCCCCCGGGGATGGGGGAAGAACCAGCGAGAAGCCGGCGGTGGACGGGAAGTTTGGTTGGGGAAGGGTGCCGGGGTTCTCTCAGCCGACCTGGCGATCAAGCAGCGAATCGGAGCTCTGCTGCTCCAGCGAGCCGACGAACTTGTCGATCTGCTCCTGGCTGAAGCGCCGCTGGCCGCCCGGGGTCCGGTAGGACTCGAGGTAGCCCATGTCCGACCAGCGCCGGATGGTGCCGAGCGAGACGCCGAGCGCCTGCGCCGCTTGAGAGGTCGAGAGGCCGAGGGGGCTTCCGTGAATTTGCCTCATGCGTTCATTCCACCGCTCTTTGCGCAACCTTGTGAAAGCAAGTACAGCAATTGCACAACCTTTTAAGGAGAAATCAAGACGATCTAATGCCGATGTCCAAAATCCCGGTCCGACATACCAGGCCGCGCGTACACGGTACCGGCTGGAGAGGCGTGACGGCGCATCGACGCGCCCAGAAGCGGACGAAAGGATGAGAGGATCCGTCGGTCATGCGGCTGCGCCTCTACCACCACCCGGACGGCGCCCGCGTCGCCTACCGCGAGACCGGGACCGGGCCGCCGTTGGTGCTGCTCCACTCCCTGGGCCTGTCGCACCGGGAGTGGGAGCCGGTCGTCGACCCGCTGTCGGCACGATTTCGGGTCATCCTGCCGGACCTGCCGCTCCACGGTGACTCCGAGGACCGGCCGCGTCACCCGTACTCGCCGGACTGGCTGGCCGATGTCATCTCCGGATTCTGCGTCGAGGCCGGCGGCCCCCGCTGCATGCTGGCCGGCCATGACCTCGGGGCGGAGTTGGCGCTGCTGGCGATCACCAGCGGCCGGCTGGACGTGGCGCGGCTGGTGCTGATGCCCAATCGGCTGCACCGCCGCGACGAGTTCGGCACGCAGCGGGCCGCCTGGCGGACCGCATGCCGGCTCGCCGCGCTGCCGGGGTTCGACCGGCTGCTCTCCCGTGGCGCCAAGGTCGTGTTCCGCCCGGCCGTCGGTGAGCGGCTGACCGTGCAGCACAACCAGGCCGCCCGCGACCTGATCCGGCACGCGTTCGCCGATGTCGGGGGCAACGGCAACCGCGCGCGTTCCTGGGCCAAGTTCGCCCGTCGGTGGCCCGTCGAAGCGCAGAGCGGGCTGCTCGACGCCTACGCCTACATGACCATGCCGGTGCTCCTGCTCTGGGCCGAGGACGATCTGGCCCACCCGCTGGAGGCGGCGACCGAGGCACTGGACCTGTTGCCGAACGCCCAGTTGCGCACGCTGGGGGATGCCGGCTTCCTGATCGCCTACGACGACCCGGTCGGCGTGGCGCGCGAGCTCATCTCGTTCTGCGGCTGACAGCAAGCCCGGCCCAGGGGTCCGCTGGACCCCCGGAGCGGTAGCGTTCTGCAGAGAGCAACGACTTTCGAAAGGACACCATGAGCCTGCAGGAGAGAGAGCAGCTGTGGGGTGGGGAGACGACCAAGGCGGTCGCCAACTTCCCCATCTCCGGCGAGACGGTCCCGGTCTCGGTCATCCACTGGCTGGGGCGGATCAAGGGCGCCGCGGCCCGCGTCAACTGCGATCTCGGCCTACTCGACGCGGACCTGTCCGAGCGCATCGCCGTCGCGGCCGACCGGGTGGCCGGCGGCGATTACGACGACCAGTTCCCGATCGACGTGTTCCAGACCGGCTCGGGCACCTCAACGAACATGAACGCCAACGAGGTCATCGCCACGTTGGCCAACCAGGGCGATCCAGCCCACCAGGCCCATGCCAACGACCACGTCAACATGGGGCAGTCCTCCAATGACGTGTTTCCCTCCGCGGTCCATCTCGCCGCGCTGGATCGCGCCACCAACGAGCTGCTGCCCGCCCTGGAGCAGCTCCAGGACGCCTTCCAGGCCCGGGCCGACGAGTTCGGAGATATCGTCAAGGCCGGCCGGACCCACCTGATGGACGCGGTGCCGGTCACCCTCGGCCAGGAGTTCTCTGGCTACGCCGCCCAGGTGCGCCTGGCCGCGCTGCGGGTCCGCAGCGCCCTGCCCCAGGTGGCCCAGATCCCGCTGGGCGGCACCGCCACCGGCACCGGGCTCAACACCCACAAGGAGTTCGCCATCCGCGTGCGGGCGCGGCTGACCGACGCCACCGGGCTCGACATCCGCGGCCCGGAGGACCCGTTCGAGGCCCAGGGCAACCGCGACGCGCTCGTCGAGCTGTCCGGCGCGCTCAAGGTCATCGCCGTGTCGTTGACCAAGATCGCCAACGACCTGGCGCTGATGGGCTCCGGCCCCCGCGCCGGGATCGGCGAGTTGCTGCTGCCGGAGCTCCAGAAGGGCTCCTCGATCATGCCGGGCAAGGTCAACCCGGTCATCCCCGAGGTCGTCCTCCAGGTGGCGGCGCAGGTGATCGGCAACGATGCCGCGATCACGGTGGCCGGGCTGCAGGGCAACTTCGAGCTCAACGTGCGCGTGCCGCTCATCGCCCGCAACCTGCTGGAGTCGATCAACCTGCTGGCCGCCACCGCGCGGGTGTTCGCCGAGAAGTGCGTCGACGGCATCCGGGCCAACGAGGAGGGCTGCCACCGGTCGGCCGAGTCGACCCTGGCCGCCGCCACCGCGCTCAACCCGTACATCGGCTACGACAAGGCGACCGAGATCGTCAAGGAGGCGGCCAGCTCCGGGCGGATGCTGCGCGATGTCGCCTACGAGAAAGGCGTCGACGAGGAGACCTACAACAAGGCGATGGACCTCCGCGCGATGGCGCGCGGCAACACGTAGCCGCCCATTGCGCGCAACCCCCGCCGGGCACGGTCGCAGCCGGGCGGGGGCCGCCGGCGATCAGGTGGCGACGGTCTCGGCGCCCAGCTCGCGGGAGATGGCGACGTCGACCGAGTAGTCGATCGGCACCACGATGACCGAGGGGACGTCGAGGGCCAGCGCCTGAGACAGTCGCTGGGAGAACTCCTCGGCGCTGGTGCAGCGCCAAGCCGGGGCGCCGAACGCCTCGGCGAGCTTGACGAAGTCCGGGTTGCCGAAGTCGACGCCGAAGTGGCGGCCGAACTTGTTGTCCTGCTTCCACACGATCGAGCCGAACTGGCCGTTCTCCCAGATGACGTTGACCACCGGCGTCTTGAGCCGGACGGCCGTCTCGAGCTCCTGGCAGTTCATGAGAAAGCCGCCGTCCCCGCTGACGGTGACGACGTGGCGGTGGGGGTCGACGAGCTTGGCGGCGATCGCGGTCGGCAGGGCAAAGCCCATCCCGGCCAGCCCGTTGGCGATCAGGACGGTGCCCGGCTCGTGGGCCGGGAACATGCGGCCGATCCACAGCTTGTGGAGCCCGACGTCGGACACGAGCAGGTCGTTGCGACCGAGCGCCTGCCGGATGTCCCACAGCACCCGCGGCGGGCGCATGGGGAAGTGGTCGTCGTCGGAGGCGTCGGCCAGCGCCCCGAACACCAGCTCGCGCAGGCGGTCCGGCTCGGGCGGCGCTGACTGCTTGCGGCTGCATCCGGCCGCCAGGCGGGCCAGCACGTGGGCGATGTCGCCGATCAGCTCCACCTCGGGGATGAAGAACTCGTCGATCTCGGCGGCGACGGTGTCGATGACGACGATCTTCTTGTTGGCGTGCGGGTTCCACTGCTGGGGCGCGTGCTCGACCAGGTCATAGCCGACCGCGATCACGACGTCTGCGTCCTCGAAGCCGGCCAACGCGTAGTCGCGCGCCTGCAGTCCGACCGTGCCGAGGGCGTGGGGGTCCTCGTAGTCGAGCAGGCCCTTGGCCATGAACGTCTCGGCGACCGGGATGCCGGTGGTGTGCACGAAGGCGCGCAGCGCGCGACTGGCGTGCGTGCGGATGGCGCCGTTGCCGGCCAGGATGATCGGGTTCTCGGCGGCCATGATGATCTCGGTGGCGCGCTGCAACTCCTTCATGCCGGGCTCGGGCTGAACCGGCGCCAGGCGGGGCAGGGGCCGGCCGTCGAGCGAGCGTGCCATGACGTCCTCGGGCAGCTCCAGGTGCGTCGACCCCGGCTTCTCGGATTCAGCGACCTTGAACGCCTTGCGCACAACTTCTGGCACGATTTCGGCGCTGGAAACTCGTGCATTCCACTTAACCACCGGCCGGAGGATGCCGATCAAGTCGATGTACTGGTGTGACTCCTTGTGCATCCGCTCCAGATCCGACTGCCCGGTCAGCGCCACCAGCGGCGACCGATCCAGGAACGCGTCGGCGACGGCGGTCACCAGGTTGGTCGCGCCCGGGCCGAGCGTGCCCAGGCAGACTCCGGCTCGGCCGGTCAGCCGCCCCCACGCATCGGCCATGTACGCCCCGCCCTGCTCATGACGGACCGGGACGAACTGAATAGACGAATCGGACAGGGACTCGTTGAGGTCCAGCGTCTCCTCGCCCGGGATCCCGAAGACGTACTGAACCCCCTCTGCCTCCAAGCACTCCACGAAGACATCTGACGCCTTGCGCTCACTCACACGGCCACCCTACCCAATCACCCTGGCAAAGACGCTCGCCCGCGGGCGCCTGCACCGCCTGACCCTGCGGGCCCTCCGGGCCGGGCTCACCGCGGTCGTCTTCCTGCTCGTGGCGGTCGCCGCCGCCAACGCCGCCAGCGTCCTGGACATCCGCGGCGGGGGGTACGGCCACGGCATCGGCATGAGCCAGTACGGCGCCGAGGGCTACGCCCTGCACGGCGCCGGCTACCGCGCCATCCTCGCCCACTACTTCTCCGGCACGGCGCTGGGCACCACCGATCCCCAGCGGACCGTCCGCGTGCTCCTGAGCAGCGGCCGGGCTTCGTTCAGCGGGGCCACGAGCGCCGGGCGGACCCGTCTGGCGGCCGGGACGACGTACACGGTGTCGGCCACCACGGCCGGCCGGCTCCAGGTGCGCACCCCGGCGGGCAAGACCGTCGGCGCTTTCGCGGCGCCGCTCGTCGTCTCCGGGCCGGGACCGCTCCGGGTCCCGGGGGGCAGCTACCACGGCGCGCTGCGGTTCACCCCCGCGTCCGGCGGTGGCGTGGACACGGTCGACGCTGTCGGGCTCGACGACTACGTGCGAGGCGTCGTCGCTGATGAGATGCCGGCCTCATGGGCGCCGGCGGCGCTCGAGGCCCAGGCGGTCGCCGCGCGCACGTACGCCATCACCACCGGTGTGGGCGCGGGCGCCTACGACCTGTACGACGACAGCCGCTCCCAGGTCTACGGCGGGGTCGGCGCTGAGACGTCCTGGACCGACGCGGCCGTCGCCGCCACCGCCGGTCAGATCGTCACCTACGACGGCCAGCCGGCCGTCACCTACTTCTTCGCCAGCTCCGGCGGCCACACCGAGAGCATCGAGGACGCCTGGCCGGGCGCCAGTCCCGAGCCCTGGCTGCGCGGAGTCCCGGACCCCTACGACGGCGCCGCCGGCGACCCCTACCACCGCTGGAGCCTCCAACTCAGCCTGTCCGCGGCCGCCCGACGGCTGCGCGGGCTGGTCCGGGGATCGCTGGTCGGGATCTCCGTGGTGCGCCAGACCGCGGGCCGGATCATCACCGCCCGGGTGGTCGGCACCCGTGGCCAGACCACCGTCAGCGGCGGACAGCTCGAAGGGTTGTTCGGCCTCGATTCGACGCTGGCCGCGTTCACCACCATCACCACCCAGGACCCGCCCGGAAGACTGACCGGCACCGTGTTCCCGCCGCCGCGCGGCTCGGTCTCGGTCCAGAGCTTCGCCGGCGGCCGCTGGCGGACCGCCGGGCACGCCGCCGTCTCCCGGGTCGGGCGGTACGCCACGCGGGTTCCCGCCGGCCGCTACCGGATCGCCGCCGGCGCGCTGCGCGGTCCCGCCGTCACCGTCCGGTAGGCCCCAGTAGTGTCCGGGCTCGCATGCCCGGTCCCCTCCTCGCGATCGATGGACCGTTTGTCCTCTACCGCTCGTTCTTCGCGCTGCCGGACTCCATCACCGACGGCGACGGGCACCCGGTCAACGCGCTGCTGGGCGCGGTCAACCTGATCCTGAGGATCGCCGCCGACGTCGACCCCCGGGCGATCGTCGTCTGCTTCGGCGCCGAGGCGGCCGACTACCGGACCGAGCTGTATCCGCCCTATCACGCGCATCGCCCGGAGGTCCCGGATGCGCTGGACTGGCAGTTCGCCCGGGCGCCGGAGCTGTTCGCCGCGTTCGGCTGGACGACCGCCTCCGCCGACGACCTGGAGGCCGACGACCTGCTCGGCGCCCTGGCCGAGGCCGAGGCGGCCGCCGGCGGACGGGCGCTGATCATGACCGGCGACCGCGACATGTACCAGTGCGCCGGCGAGCGCGTCAGCGTCGTCTACCTGAAGCAGAAGTCGGCCGGCTTCGAGGAGGTCGACCCCGCCGAGGTCCAGCGCCGCTACGGCATCGGTCCGGACCTCGTCCCGGACTTCATCGCCCTGCGCGGCGACCCCTCCGACGGACTACCCGGGGCGCCGGGCATCGGAGCCAAGACCGCCACGGACCTACTCCAGCGCCACGGCTCACTCGACGCGGCGATCGCCGCCGCCGACGAGGAGCGCCCGCGGATCGCCGCCGCGCTGCGCGACAACGCCGAGCAGCTCCGCGCCTTCCGGGAGATCGCCACGCTGCGCCTGCCGCGCATGACGCCGCCCGAGGACGCCGCGACGAATCTCAAGGCCGGGGCGGGGGCGGCGCGGGCCTATGGGATGAACCGGCTGGCCGACCGGCTGGAGGGGGCGTCGTCGTTGAAGGACCTGTAGTCCCGCGGCCCCTGCGTCGGCCCCCGGGAAGCGATAACGCACGATTTCTCGACGAGTGTCAAGTTATGCCGGAATATCCGGCTTAAATCCACGCTCGCCCAAAACGCAGCTCGGGACCCGCGGGGCGGGCAGGCAATTCCCCATTCGTGGCCCGAAGTTTTTCCCAACCCGGAGCCCCAAGCCACCCGTCAGCCACCCGCCGCAAGGGACTCGCCCCGGGGATCAGGGCGTGAACTTCACCGTGATCACGTCACCGTCGGCGACCACGTAATCCCGGCCCTCCAGCCGCAGGGTGCCGCGATCCCGCGCGCCGGAGTAGCCCCCGGCGTCGACGAGCTCCTGCCAGGCGACCACCTCGGCGCGGACGAAGCCGCGCTGGATGTCGGAGTGGATGAGCCCGGCGGCGTGCCAGACGGAGAGACCGCGGCGCAGGTGCCAGGACTGGGCGGGCTTGTCCTCGCCGGCGGTGAAGAACGCGACCAGGTTGAGCAGCGAGAACGCGCCCTGGACGACGCGCTGCAGCCCGGACTCGGCCAGCCCCAGGTCCGCTCGCATGGCGGCGGCATCCTCGTCGGCAAGCTCGCCCAGTTCTGCCTCCAGCCGGGCCGAGACGGCCACCGCCTCGGCGTCCACGGCGGCGGCGTGCTCGGCGATCGCCGGCGGGACCTCGTCGGTGCCCTCCTCGACGTTGGCCACGAACAGCACCGGCTTGGCCGTGAGGGGCGAGAGCAGCGCCACGGCGTCCAGGGCGTCGGCGGGCGGCGGGACGGTGCGGGCGGGTCGGCCGGCCGACAGCGCCGCGATCACCTGTCGGAGCCACTCGGCCTCGGCGATTGCGTGGCGGTCGCCCCCGCGAGCCTGTCGCACGACCCGCTCCAGCCGGCGCTCGGCCTGCTCGAGGTCGGCGTAGATGAGCTCGGTCTCGATCGTCTCGATGTCGCGCAGCGGGTCGACCCGGCCCTCCGGGTGTACGACGCTCTCGTCGGCGTGGGCGCGGACGACATGGACGATCGCGTCGGTCTCCCGGATGTTGGCCAGGAACTGGTTGCCCAGACCCTCGCCGCGATGGGCTCCGGCCACGAGGCCGGCTATGTCGTGAAACGCGATCGTGTCCGGCACCACCTTGGAGGCGCGCACGATCCCGGCCACGGCGTCGAGCCGCTCGTCCTCGACCGGCACGATCGCGACGTTCGGCTCGATCGTGGTGAACGGGTAGTTGGCGGCCTCGGCGGCGACGCCGGTGAGCGCGGTGAACAGCGACGACTTGCCGGCGTTCGGCATCCCCACGATGCCGACCTTCATCGGCATGGGCGGTCGCCTCCCCCGGCGATCTCGCCCACCAGCGTGCCCAGCACGGCGCCGGCCACAACGTCGCTCGGGTAATGAACGCCGAGGTACGGGCGGCTGACGGCGAACGCCCCGGCGGCGGCGTACAACGCGGCGCCCGGGGCCAGGCCGCGGTAGACCCGCGCGGCGGCAAACGAGGTGGTGGCGTGGGCGCTGGGGAACGACAGGCGGGAGACGACCGGCGAGAGGGCGGGCAGCCCGTCCAGCTCCGGCCGCCGGCGGCGGACGGCCACCTTGACGGCGTAGTTGGTGGCGTACGCGGCGGCCACGACGCCGACGCCGCGCAGCCAGGCAGGACGCCGCTCGCGGTCCAGCGCCGCGCCCGCGGCGCCGAGGGCCAGCCAGCAGGCGGCGTGCTCGCCCAGCCGCGAGTAGCCGGCGACGGCGCGCTCGCGCCGGGGGCCGTGGCCGCGGGTGCGGGCCAGCATCAGCAGCTGTCGGTCAAGCGAGAGGGGGCTGGGCACGGCTGCTGGACTCTAGTAACGCGGAGCGGGCACGGCGGCGTGGAGCGGCCGGCGCATGGCGCGCACGGCCGCCCGGCGCCCGGCGCCTGGCGAGAGGTCAGGCCCGCGCGGGGACGACGGCGCCCAGCCGCGCCGGGGAGTCGTCGTCGCAGCCGGCGAAGAAGCCTCCGACGACATCGAGCAGGTGCTCCAGGCCGTCGGCCGCGAACAGCACGGGCTGATACTTCGTGATGTCGTACGGCAGCACGCCCATCTCGGCGATCCGCAGGGGGCGGATCTCGGCGCCGCGGAACTCCTCGATCTCCCCGAAGGACGAGAGCAGCCCGGCACCGTAGGCCCGCAGGTCACTCGGCCCCTCGTAGACGACGCCGAACTCGATGCTGTACCAGAAGACCGAGG
Organism: Solirubrobacteraceae bacterium; assembly: GCA_051985625.1. Classification (GTDB taxonomy): domain Bacteria; phylum Actinomycetota; class Thermoleophilia; order Solirubrobacterales; family Solirubrobacteraceae; genus Palsa-465. The sequence goes on along the minus strand of JBPYFQ010000223.1, from coordinate 28,729 downwards.
CGAAGAAATCGCGCCCGGCCTTGGTCTCCAGCCGGCGCGCGGCGCGCCCGGCGAGCCGGTTGAGCTCGGCGAAGCGGGGGCTGGCCAGCAGGCCACCGTGGCCGATCACCTCATGGATGAGGTCGGGCTCCGGGGTGTAGAGCGGCCGTGCGTGGTGGCGGACGTACTGGGTGGAGTGGAAGATGCCGTCGGCGAGCGATCCGTAGAACTGCTCGAACGGCACGAGTCCGGCGGCCGGGTGGTAGCGAAAGCCGGTCAGCGGCTCCAGCCGGGCGCTGACCTCCGGCAGCTGGGGAATGTGGTCTGCCGGGAGCGACAGCTCGGCCATCGCGGCGCGGTATTCCGTGCACGCCAGCCGCTCGTGTTTGACTGCCAGCTCCCGGCAGACCCTGCGCCAGACCTCCTCTTCCTCCTCCGTGTAAGCGACGTGGGGGATCGGTCCCATGCCGTCGTCCGCCTCCCAGCGGAGCGCCTGGGACGCGATCTGGTTGCGACGGGCGCGGTACTCCGGATCGCCAAAGCCGGGGTGGGTCTCGTCCAGGTGGACCGTGACGCTGCCGTCGTCGGCGGTGGTGATCGGTGCGTACAGCTGCGCCTCCTTGAACATCACAGCCTCCGCGCCGGCTCGGTCACGTATGCAATGATCCGCGCGCTGTAGCGGCACTGCAAGCCCAGGATGTTGCGTCAACAGCGCTGAACACCCGCCCATGGACGACGTCGACAGGAAGATCATTGCGCTCCTGCGCGAGGACGCCCGGCGGTCGTTTCAGGACATCGGGCTCCACGTTCACCTGTCCGCGCCGGCGGTCAAGCGCCGCCTGGACCGCCTGGAGAGCGAGGGGATCGTCCTCGGCTACACCGCCATCGTCGATCCCCAGGCATTCGGCTGGCGCGCCGAGGCGTTCGTCGATCTCTACTGCGACGGCAACATGCCCGGATCGGCGATCAAGCGGGCCGTGGAGCGCGAATCCGGGGTGATCTCGGCCCACACGGTGGCCGGCGAGGCGAGCGCCCTGCTCCACGTAATGGCCGAGGACACGAAGGACCTGGAGCTGGCGCTGGAGCGCATCCGGGCCACCGAGGGGGTGACCCGGACGGTGACCGAGGTCGTGCTCTCGACGCTGTTCCAGCGCTGAGCGGGGCCTCGGTCAGACCGGGGCCGCGGGCGCGGCGGGCGGGAAGTGCTCGGCCTCGGGGCTGGTCGCCGCCTCCGAGCGGTAGTGCTCGCGCCAGATGAGCTTGTAGATCGGGATCCAGCGCGGGATGCGGTTGATCACCGGGAGGAACGGGATGAGCACGAACAACAGGCTCAGGACCGTCATCACCGTCATCACCAGGATGTCGGCGTTGGCCGAGGTCGAGAACGGCTTGATCTGATACCAGAAGGTGTAGAGCCACAGCCACACCTGTCCCGGGTAGCTGCCGGTCTCGTTCATCATCCCCCACTGCTCGCCGAGCAGATGCTCGGCCTGGGCCCGGTTCGCCAGCACGCTGCCGTCGGCCATGAGCATCAGCGGCTTGGTGTAGTCGGTCTGGTAGAACTGCCGGCTCGTCAACAGGGTCCCGTCCAGCCCGCCGCCCTGGGCGAAGCTGAGCAGCCCGTTCATCATCACCGGCACCGGTCCGTAGTGGCCGGGCGGCACCACGACGGCGCCGTTCGGACCCACCTGGGCCTTGGCCAGCGCATTGCTGTAGTTGGTCGTCCAGGCGCTCTGCACCTTGGCCGGCGCCGCGTTATAGACGGCCACGGCAGCGTGCAGGACCGGCTGGCCGGTGATCGACTGCAGCGGCGCCAGCACGAAGTCCTGGGGCGCGTTGATCGGATGGCTCACGCCCAGCCACTTCTGCGGGCGGATGAACAGCATGTGCTGGCCGTCGGAGTTGTGGTTGTACGGCGGCCCGTAGGTGGCGGTGCCGCTGGTGCCGTCCAGTTGGCTGACCGCGGTCGTCACGAAGTCGACCGGATCGCTGCGCGACCACTGCTTGACCGTGCTGGAGGGCTCGTCCGGCGAGGAGAACACGACTGTCAGCACGACGGCCAGGAGCAGCACGACGCCGAAGGCGATCGACGCCTCCTTGACCAGGTCATAGGGCCGGTAGCCGCCCTTCCAGACGCGGGCGGCCTCGTCGTCACGCTTGCGATCGGCGCGGCTCATGACTGCACCTTGTCGTCGAGCGTGCCCGCGCGGGCCGCCTTGAGCTTGTCCTCAAGCTCAAACGGCGGCACCACCCCGTGCTTGCGGACGAGGAGGACGTGGGCCACCACCAAAGCCACCACCGCGAGCGGCAGCAGGAAGATGTGCCACGAGTACATCTGGCCGAAGTTCAGGAGGTTGAAGAACGCGCCGATCCCGACGGAGTTCATCGCGTCCTTGGCCTGGGTGGAGATCCACTGCGCGTCGAAGTTCTGCTGGGAGACATAGCCGGTCAGCGCGCACGGGATGGCCACCAGGAAGACGACTGCGCCGGTCATCCACACCCGCGCCCGGCCGCCCCGCCACGCGGCCATCCAGTACTTGCCCCAGAGATGGATGACCATGAAGAAGAAGAACAGCTCCACGCTCCACAGATGCATGCTGTTGAAGAAGTGGCCGATGCCCGACACGTGCCACCACGCCGGCCCCTTGAGCGCCAGGATCGTGCCGGTCAGGATGATCGTCGCCAGCGCGGCGATCGACAGCACGCCGAACACGTAGATCCACGAAGCGACGTAGGTCGGCTGCCCGTCCGGGAGCAGCTTCTCCGGCGGCAGCGCCGCGACCGCGCGGCGGCGCAGCCGGACCGTCCATGACCGCTCGGTCGAGGTGCTCATGTGCGCTCCCGGCCCTTGGGAAACGGAAGCAGGATGGCGGCCGCGAACACGACCAGCATCACCACGATGACGATCAGGTTGGAGACCGAGAGCTGGATGAAGTGCCAGTGGATGTAGCTGGCGTGATGGTTGAGGTTGACGATCGCAGCCATGATTTGGCCAGGCTACGTTCGGGCCAGCGCACCGGCATCGGGGCCGGCCCCTCAGGTCTGCTGCGCGGAACTACGGAGTGGGAGCGCTACCCGCCGAAGCCGACGCGGTGGGCCTCGGTGTCGACGAGCACGTAGACGACCTTCTCCAGGCGCAGGGCGATGACCCCGTCCTCGGCCGTGAGGTCATACCAGCCGCCGTTGTTCAGCGACTCCCGCAGGCTCTTCAGGTCGGCGGGCGCGACGCGGGCGCTGAGCACCGGGCCGCCCTGGAAGCCGATGCTGATCTTCTGGGGCTTCTCGTCATCCATCTCGTCAGTGCTCCTCTGCTGGCTGCACGATCTCGGTTAGCACGCCGCCGGTAGCGGCGGGGTGAAGGAACGCCACGCGCGAGCCGCGGATCCCGGTCCGCGGCTGCTCGTCGATCAGCCGCAGGCCGGCCGCGGCGCAGGCGTCCAGCGTCTCCTGCACCGACGCGACACGGTAGGCGACGTGATGCAGCCCGGGGCCCTTACGGCTCAGGAACTTGCCGACCGCCGTCTCCGGACCGAGTGGCTGCAGCAGCTCGATGTGCCCGTCGCCGACGTCAAGCAGCGCGGCGTCGACCCCCTGCTCGGTGACGGTCTCGCGGTGCACGAGCGGCATCCCAAGCCGGTCCCGGTACAGCTCCAGGGCGGCGTCGATGTTCTCGACGGCGACGCCGACGTGGTCGATCGCAGACAGCATGGCGCCGCCGAGCATACTCAAGCGGCGACGGAGGGACTATTGGTCGGCGGCGACGCCCGGACGGGCCGGGTCGGACGCGGTGGCGGCGGCGATGCCGAGGTGACCGCTGCTGCGGCGCTCCGGGGCGGCGTGGGGGATCCCGCGCATGATCGACTCGATGTCCCCGCGCTCCAGGACCTCGTTGCCCAGCAGGGTGGTGGCCAGCTCGTCCAGCTGGGCGCGGTGGCCGCTGAGGATGGCCCGGGCGGCGCGGGCGGCCTGATCGGCCAGCTCGCGGACCTCCTCGTCGCGGACGCGCCGGGTCGTCTCCGACATCGCCTCCGGCGCCACCCGCAACGAGGTGATCCCGTTGCCCATCGCAAACTCGTGGACCATGGCGTACGCGATGTCGCCGACCCGCTTGAGGTCGTCGGACGCACCGGTGGTGATGGAGCCGAACACGAGCTCCTCGGCGCTGCGGCCGCCCAGGAGCATGGTCATCAGGTCGATGAGCTCCTCGCGGGTCTTGAGGTGGCGGTCCTCGTCGGGCAGGTTGAGCGTGTAGCCGAGGGCGACGCCGCGCGGCACGATCGAGATGCGGTGGACCGGGTCGACCGACGGCAGCAGCTCGCCGCACAGGGCGTGGCCGGCCTCGTGGTAGGCGACGACCCGCCGCTCGTGCTCGGACAGCGTCCGGCGGGTCGGCACGCCGGCCATGACCCGCTCCAGCGCGGCGTCGAAATCGGACATCTCGATCGTCTGCGAGCCGCGGCGGCCGGCGAAGATCGCGGCCTCGTTGCACAGGTTGGCCAGCTCGGCGCCGGTCAACCCCGACGTCTGGCGGGCCAGCAGGTCGAAGTCGATGGCGTCCGTCAGCGGCTTGTTGCGCGAGTGGACCTGGAGGATCCGCCGGCGGCCCACGACGTCCGGCGGGGAGACGAAGACGTGACGGTCGAACCGGCCGGGGCGCAGCAGGGCGGCATCGAGCTTCTCCAGCAGGTTGGTGGAACCGAGCACCACGACGTCGCCCTTGGCGTTGAAGCCGTCCATCTCCACCAGCAGCTGGTTGAGCGTCTGGTCGTACTCGCGGTTGGCGGCGCCGCCCTGCCGGGCCGTGCCGATGGCGTCGAGCTCGTCGATGAAGATGATCGCCGGGGCGTGCTTGCGGGCCTCCTTGAACAGGCGGCGGATCCGGGCCGAGCCCAAGCCGGCGAACATCTCGACGAACGACGAGGCCGACTGGGAGAAGAACCGCGCCCCGGACTCGTGGGCCACCGCCTTGGCCAGCAGGGTCTTGCCGGTGCCCGGCGGACCGTGGAGGAGGATGCCGCTGGGCAGGTGGGCGCCGAGCTGATGGAACTGCCGGGAGTTGCGCAGGTAGTCGACGATCTCGCGTAGCTCGGCCTTGGCCTCGTCGACGCCGGCGATGTCGTCCCAGGCGATCGGCGGCGTCTCCTGCGGGCGGATCTCGGCCGGCCGGGTGCGCGGGATCAGGCGCATGGTCAGGCCGATCAGCACGACGATCGCGCCCATGAAGATCAGCGGCAGCCAGTCGTGCAGCCACGTGACGAAGTCGGGGTCGCCGAGAAATGCAGAGAACAGCATCAACTCTCTCCGCTTATCGGCGTGTGGCCGCGAATGCTTGAAGCGCTAGTTGCTAGTGCACGCGCTCCAGGCGCGGGTTCGGCATGTACGTGCGGCCGAACTTCGCGCAGGGCTTGCCCTCGCGCAGGACGACGTCGGCGGTGAAGTCGTTCTGGCCGCGGATCAGCGAGGAACCGACGCCGTAGGCGTCGACGGGCACGTTCTGGGCCTCAAATTCCCTGATCCGGGACGCGGTGAACCCGCCGCTGGCAACGATCTTCACGTGGGGATAGCCGGCGCCGTCGAGGGCGCCCCGGACCTTCTCGACGAGCCGCGGATTGACGCCGGTCGGCTTGAAGGAGCCCATCTCCTGCAGCAGCGAGCGGTCGACGAGCAGCTCGGAGGTGTCCAGCCGGACTCCCCACAGGCGGTCGCCGAGCGCCTCGGCGACCTCCAGCGCGGTGCGGACCGAGTCGTTCTCGAAGTCGACCAGGACGGTCACGTTCATGTCCTTCTCGAAGTGGTCGGCGAACTTCAGCGCCGCCCGGACCGTGTCGCCGCCGTACGCGGCGATCAGCCCGTGGGGGACCGTGCCCATGCCCCGGCCGCCCCACCAGGAGGCCTGGGCGTCCGTGGAGACGCCGATGGCGCCGGCCACGTGGGCGCTCCAGCCGTCGCCGGTCTGGACGAGCCAATGGTCGTGCCGGGCGGGGAAGTAGAAGATCTGCTTGCCGCGGGCGGCCTCCACCACCTCGGCGACGTTGCGCATGATCAGCGACCGGCGGGCCAGCGTGCCCAGGTAGACGGTCTCCAGGTGGGCGAACACCGAGTAGTCGCCCTCGATCGTCATCACCGTCTCCCAGGGCGCGATCCGGTCGCCTTCGTGCAGCGCATGGACGACCAACTGGTCCCAGCCGGAGACCCAGCCGCCGTTCTCGGAGCGTCCCGCGCACGTCTTGAGGATCGCGATGGCCTCATCGATCCCGCCCAGGATGGAGTCGTTCTTCTGGAACACCTGCATCGTGACGTGCGGGTGCTCGCCTTCGGACTCGAGCAGCTGCTTGGTGAGGACGAAATAGGCGTCCGAGTAGTACCCGCTGCGAAGTCGATCGACCGGGAGGCGGAAGATCGCGGGGTCGAGCCGATTGGAGACCTGCGTCGAGATGCGGGCCAGTTTATTGCGAGTGGTAGGGTCATTCGCACGATGCTCCCCAGCCTCCGCTGAGCGCCGTTTCGCTCGCGGGCCGCGTCCTCGCTGCCCGCCGTTCTTAGCGTCCCCTTGGGAGCCCGATGAGTTCGTACCTGCGCGTCCTGCGCCACAAAGACTTCCGCTTCCTGTTCCTGGGCCAGTCGGCCAGCGCCGTCGGCGATCAGGTGGTCTTCGTCGCGCTGGCGTTGTACATCACCCAGCGGACCGGATCGGCGACCGACCTCGGACTGGTGCTGGCGGCGGGGTCGCTCCCGTTCATCGCCCTGTTGCTCCTCGGAGGAGTGTGGGCCGACCGGTGGGGTGGGCGCGGCCGGCGCGTGATCATGATCGCGGCCGACGCCGCGCGCGCCGTCCTGCACGCCTTCCTGGCCGCCTCGATCCTGTTGGGGGGAGCGGGCGTGGTGGAGTTGATCATCATCGAGGCGCTGTTCGGCGCGGCGCGCGCGTTCTTCCAGCCCGCCTATTCCGGCCTGCTCCCCCAGACGATCGACGACGACCTCATCCAGGACGCGCGGGCGCTGACGGCGATGACCACCAGCGTGGCCGTGCTCGTCGGCCCAGCGCTGGGGACGGCACTGGTCCTGACGGCCGGGGCTGGGACGGCGTTCGCCCTTGACGCCGCCACCTTCGCGGTCAGCGCCGGGTTGCTGGTGCCGGTTCACCCGCGGCCGCGGGGCGAGCCGGTCATCGGCGAGTCGATGGCACGCTCGCTGCGGGCCGGCTGGCGCGAGGTTCGTTCCCGGACCTGGGTCTGGGTGACGATCGCGGCGTTCACGGGTGCGGTCCTGTGCGGCTACTCGCAGTGGGGAGCGCTCGCCCCCGGGGTGGCCCGCGACGTCTACGGCAGCGCCGGCATCTTCGGTTTGATCGAGACGATCACCGGAGCGGGCGCCCTCATCGGTGCGCTGGCCGGAATCCGCTGGCGCCCGCGGCATCCCGTCGCCGCCGGGCTGCTGCTCGCCCTGCCGTGGCCGGTGCAGAACATCGTGTTTGCGCTGGGCGCGCCGCTGCCCATCGTGCTGATCCTCGCCACCGTCAACGGCGTCGGGTTTGCGCTGTTCGAGGTCTGGTGGGAGACGGCGCTGGCTCACCACATCCCCCCGCACGCTCTGTCACGAGTCAGCTCGTATGACTGGATGGGCTCCCTGGCGCTGATGCCACTGGGGTTCGCCATCGCCGGCCCGCTGGCGTCGGCCCTCGGTGCCCGGGTGGTGCTCGGCGTGGGCGGCCTGATCACGTTCGGCCTGCTGTGCCTCGCCCTGGTGCCGCGCTCGACACGCGCGCTCGACGAAGGCCGGTCCCCGGGGTCAGCCGAGCAGGCGGCTGACTATGTCCCGGTAGAACCCACTCGCAAAGCCCAGATCCCGTAGGTCGATCCGCTCGTCGGCGTTGTGCATGAGCGGCTCGGCCTCCAGCATCGACTGGTGGCGCTGGGGGAAGAAGCCGTAGGCCACGCACTCCGGGAAGGCGTCGCGGAACCAGCGCGAGTCCGAGAAGCCCGGCAGGATGACTGGCACGGTGCTCGCTCCCGGATCCTGCTCGGAGATCCAATCGTCGATTGCCGTCATCAGCTCGCTGTGCACCGGCGAGGCGTTGCCGACCACCTGCTCGGTGAACTCGATCGCCATGTGGTCGATCACGTCGCCGAGCACCCGGGCGATTCGCCGCTGCACCGCGTCCTCGCCGAGGCCGGGCGGGACGCGGCAGTCGATCCGGACCTGGGCCCGCGAGGGGATGACGTTGATCTTCGTCGAGGCGCTGGTCATCGTCGGGGTCAGCGTGACGCCGAACATCGGCTCAATCAGGGTCCGCAGGCGGGAATCCTCCGCCTCGATGCGGGCCAGCGCCTCCGATGGGTCGGCGTCGCCCTCGCCCAGGACGCGGAGGAACGCGGTGGGGGCCTCGGTCAGCTCGAACGACTCCGGCTGGTCGGCCAGGGCGGCCAGCACCGGCGCCAGCTTGAGGAGCGCGTTGTCGCCGGTCTGCGGCAGCGAGGCGTGGCCGGCGACGCCGCGGGCGGTCACGTTGAAGCGGAAGATGCCCTTCTCGGCGCAGCAGACCCCGTAGCGGCGCCGGCCGCCGTACTCAAAGAACCCGCCAGCGCCCTCGTTGAGCAGCAGATCGCAGCGGACCTTGTCCGGGTGGGTGTCGGTCAGCCAGTGGGCGCCGACGTCGCCGCCAGTCTCCTCGTCGGAGACGAACACGAGCTTGAGCGCCCCGCGGGCGGGCCGCCAGCCGGAGCGGGCGAGGTCGGCGGCGGCCACCGCCTCGCAGGCGACCTGGTCCTTCATGTCCAGCGCGCCCCGTCCCCACAGGTAGCCGTCGGCGATCTCACCCGACCACGGATCGTGGCGCCACTCCGAGGCGTCGGCCAGGACGGTGTCGACGTGCCCGAGCAGGCACAGGACCGGGCCGTCGGCGGCGCCGGCGAGGGTGGCCACCAGGTTGGGGCGCTCGGGGTCGGCGGCCAGGATCTCGGTGTCGAAGCCGGCCTGGGCGAGATAGCGCTCCAGGTGCTCGATCGCCGGGCGTTCGTTGCCGGGCGGGTTGACGGTGTCGAAGCGGATGAGCTGCTGGAGCAGCTCGACGGCCTCGGCTTGCAGGTCGGTTGGGGAGGTGACGGCCATGGGGGTGCAGCCTAGTGGAGCGGACGCTGCCCCCCGCCAACCGGCGGTAGTGTCCGCGCCCATGCCCGCCCCCGCCGACGATCTGGAGCTGGCGCTGCAACTGGCCGACGTGGCCGACGCCATCACCCTGGCGCGGTTTCGCGCCGAGGACCTGGTCGTGGAGACCAAGCCGGACCTGACCCCGGTCAGCGAGGCCGACCGCGCGGTCGAGCGGGCGCTGCGCGACCGCCTGGCCGAGCTGCGGCCGGAGGACCAGGTGTTCGGCGAGGAGTACGGCGGCGACCGGACGGCCGCGCCCGGCGCCCGCCGCTGGATCGTGGATCCCATCGACGGGACCAAGAGCTATGTGCGCGGCGTCCCGGCCTGGGCCACGCTGCTGGCCCTGGAAGAAGACGGCGAGGTGGCGGCCGGCGTCGTGTCGGCGCCGGCCCTGGGACGGCGCTGGTGGGCGGCCCGGGGCGAGGGGGCCGTCGGTCGCGACCAGGTGGGCGGCGCCGAGTTGCGCGGGCTGCGGGTCTCGGGCATCCGCGACCTGGCCGATGCTCAGCTGTGCTTCGGCGGACTGGAGGAGTGGCGCGACTCCGGGCGCCTGGAGGCGCTGGTCGAATTGGCCGGTCGCTGCTGGCGCACCCGCGGCTACGGAGACTTCTGGAGTTACATGCTGGTGGCCGAGGGGGCGGTGGAGATCGGCCTGGATCCCCAGGTTTCGCTGTGGGACCTGGCCGCGCCGAAGATCATCGTCGAGGAGGCGGGCGGCCGGTTCACCGACCTGGCCGGGACGGCGACCGCCGACGGCGGCAGCGCGATCGCCACCAACGGCCTGATCCACGAGGCCGCGCGGGCGATCGTCGGCCGCTGACCGCGCCTCAGCCGGCGTCCCCGCCTCAGCCGGCGTCCCCGCCCCAGCCGGCGTCCCCCGCCCCAGCCGGCGTCCCCCGCCCATCCGGCGCCGCGCCCCCGGGGTGCATACTCGAGCCATGGACCGACTGTTTGGAGAGGAGGAGGCCGAGGCCGCGCGCCCGCAGGCGGAGCGGCCGACCACGGGCGCCGGCGACCTGCCGGGGGATGCGCCCCTGGCCACCCGGCTGCGCCCGGCCACGCTGGACGAGTTGGTCGGCCAGGAGCGGCTGCTGGCGGCCGGATCGGCGCTGCGGCGGGCGATCGAGGAGGGGCACCCCCACTCGATGATCCTGCACGGGCCGCCCGGGAGCGGGAAGACGACGCTGGCGCGGCTCGTGGCGCAGGCATCCGGCGCCGCGCTGGAGGAGGAGAGCGCCGTCGCCGCCGGCCGCGCCGAGGTGCGGGCGGTGATCGAGCGGGCCCGCTCCCGCCTGCAGTCCGGCGGGCGGCGCACGGTGTTCTTCCTGGACGAGATCCACCGGTTCAACAAGGCCCAGCAGGATGCGCTGCTGCCGGCCGTCGAGGACGGGCTGATCACGCTGATCGGCGCCACCACCGAGAACCCGTACTTCGAGGTCAACTCGGCGCTGATCTCCCGCACCCACCTGTACGAGCTGGAGGCCCTGGGGCCCGCCGATGTGCGCAAGCTGCTCGACCGCGCCGTGGAGCGCGGGTACTGCGGTCCGGCGGAGCGGGTTGAGGAGGCCGCCCTGGCGTTCCTGGCCGAGCGCTCGGGCGGCGACGCCCGGTCAGCGCTCAACGGGCTGGAGCTGGCCTGCGAGGCGGCCGGGGTCGGTTCCGATCCGAACGCCCGGGTGACGCTCGCCCATGCCGAGGACGCGCTGCAGCGGCGGGCGCTGCTCTACGACCGTCAGGCCGACCGCCATTACGACACCATCTCGGCCTGGATCAAGGCGACCCGTGGATCGGACCCGGACGCATCGCTGTACTACCTGGCGGTCATGCTGGAGGGCGGCGAGGACCCGCGGTTCATCGTGCGCCGGATGGTCATCCTGGCCTCCGAGGACATCGGCAACGCCGACCCGCAGGCGCTGTCGGTCGCCACCGCCGCGGCGGCCGCCGTCGAGCACGTCGGCCTGCCGGAGGCTCAGTTCGCCCTCGCCCAGGCTGCAATCTATTTGTCTCTAGCGCCGAAGTCCGACGCCGCCAAGCGGGCGGTGTTTGCGGCGCGCGACCACATTCGCGAGCAGGGCGCGGCCCCCCCGCCGCCCTACCTGCGCTCCTCGACTCGCAGCGACGGCGGGTACGACAACCCGCACCGGCGTGAGGGCCACCTCTCCCCGCAGGAACTGCTGCCCGACGCCGCCGTCGGCGCCCGGTTCTACGCGCCCGACGAGGCCGAGGCCGAGCTGAACGAGCGCCTGGCCGAGATCCGGCGCCGGCGCGGGCGCGCCGACTCCTGATATGTCGCGTTCGACGTCCGACGTGTGACCAAGCGCACGGTGTCGGCGGGCGCCGGAGCGGGAATTTGCCCTCTGGCCGGAGCAAAGCTACTCATCTGTAGGAAATGTCACCAGCTCAAGACCCAGGGGCGTTGCTCGCCCGTTATTACGCATTGCCGACGGGCCTCCGCGTCCGCCTGCGGCTCGTCCGTCGCCGTGACCGGGACGGAATCCGCGACCTGTTCGCCGCCCAGGGACGGCCCGCGGACGAGCTGGAGCTGGCGCGACTGGTCGCCTTCGACGGCCCCCGCCGCGTCGTGCTCGTCGCCACGGCCCTGATCGGCGCCACCGAGACCGTGGTGGGCGTGGGGGCGGTGGATCTGGGCGCCCGGGAGCCGTCTGGCCCGGCCCTGCTGGTCGTCGACGAGGCACTGGCCGACGACCTGCGGCCGCTGCTCGCCGATGCGCTCGTCTCCCACGCCGCAACGCTGATGCGCACCCGCGCCGCCTGAGGCGACCCGGACCCGACCCACCCCGTATACGCTCGGCGGGTGACCGCGCGGAGGATCCTCATCCTGATGGTCCTCGCCGCGGCCGGTCTGTGGGCCGCAGCCCCGGCGGCCGCGCGGCGCCTGGTGATCGGCACCTCGGTGCGCGGTCGGCCGATCGTCGCCTGGTCGTTGGGGTCCGACCACGCCCGGCGACGGGTCCTGGTCATCGGCGTCATTCATGGCAACGAGACCGCCGGGCTGGCCATCACCTCGGCGCTGCGCCGGATCCGGCCGCCCCGGGGCGTCCAGCTGTGGCTGGTACCGGAGCTCAATCCGGATGGCGTGGCCGCCGACACGCGCCAGAACGCCCACGGGGTCGACCTCAACCGCAACTTCCCCTACCTGTGGAAGTTCACCTCCGAGCCCGTCTACTACTCCGGCCCGCGCCCGGTTTCAGAGCCGGAGACCCGGGCGGCGATGCGGCTGGTCCGGCGCATCCGTCCGGCGGTGACGATCACCTACCACCAGCACATGGATCTGGTCGATGAGTCCGGGGGTGACCGCGGGGTGGCCCGGCGCTACGCCCAGATCGCCGGGCTCCGGCCGACCTGCCTGACGTTCCTGCCCGGCGAGGAGACCGAGTGGTCCAACCACACGTTTCCGGGCAGCAGCTCATTCGTCGTGGAGCTCCCGGCCGGGCCGGTGACGGGGGCGGCGCTGGCCCGGCATCTGCGGGCCGTACGGGCGATGGAGCTCGGCGAGCGGACCGGTTCGCGGCGCCGGTGCAATTCGGTGACGACCGCCGAGTGACGGCGGCGAGGGGCTACCCTAGAAACCATGCCTGCCCAGGCCTACGCCGGCAAGGAATGCGTGTGCCAGCTCCGCAAAGGGATCTGCGACCAGTCGTGTGTTCGCGACATGCTGGACACCCCGTTCTACATCGCCTGTCTGCGCCTGAAGGGGCGTCGCTGCCTCGTCGTGGGCGGCGGCGATGTCGGTCTGGAGAAGGTGGAGGGGCTGCTCGCCTGCGACGCCGATGTGACGCTGGTCGCCCCGGAGGCCCACCCCGCCCTGGCCGAGCTCGCCGCCGAGGGGTCGATCCGCTGGGAGCGGCGGCGCTTCCAGGCTGGTGACCTCGACGGCTGCCTGATCGCGATCGCCGCCACCAGCGACACCGACGTCAACATCTCGGTGTTCGACGAGGCCGAGCGCCGGGCGATGCTGGTCAACGTCGTCGACGTCCCGCCCCTGTGCAACTTCATCCTCCCGGCGATCGTGCGCACCGGTCCGCTGGCGGTGGCGATCTCCACCGCGGGCGCCTCGCCCGCCCTGGCCAAGCGGATGAAGCAGGAGATCTCCGAGCTGTTCGGCGAGCCGTACGCCACGCTCGCCGTCCTGCTCAACGACGCGCGCGGCTGGGCCAAGGGGACGCTGCCGACCTACCAGGACCGCAAGGAGTTCTTTGAATCGATCGTCAACGGCGATCCGGATCCGATCGCGCTCCTGCGGGCCGGCGAGACCGATCGCGTCCGGTCGCTGATCGCCGACGCGCAGCGGGAGCACACGCCCGCCGCGGCGTGAGCGACCTGACCCATCTCGACGCGTCCGGGCGGGCCCGGATGGTCGATGTCGGCGACAAGCCGGCCACCGAGCGCCGGGCGGTGGCGCGGGCGGTGGTACGCGTCTCCCCGGAGACGGCGGCCAAGGTCCAGGCCGGCGACACGCCCAAGGGCGACGTCCTCGGCGTGGCCCGGATCGCCGGCATCCAGGGAGCCAAGCGGACGTCGGAGCTGATCCCGCTCTGCCACCCGCTGGCGCTGTCCTACGTCGGGGTCGAGGGGGTCGTCGACGTGGAGGCCGGCGAGATCGAGCTGACCGCCGAGGCTCGGACGACCGGGCCGACCGGCGTGGAGATGGAGGCGCTGACCGCGGCGTCGGTGGCGGCGCTCACCATCTACGACATGGTCAAGGGCGTGGAGCGCGGGGCCGAGATCGCCTCGGTGTCCCTGCTGGAGAAGTCCGGCGGGCGCTCCGGTCATTGGCGGCGCTGACGGTAAATTCCTCCCGGCTGATGCGAGCCGCCATCCTCACCGTTTCGACGTCGGTCGCCTCCGGCGAGACCGAAGACCGGTCCGGCGCCGCGCTGGCCGAGCACACCGCGGCCGCCGGCGCGGAGATCGTGGCCCAGGACGTCGTCGCCGACGACCGGGCCGCGATCGAGGACTGGCTGCGCCGCCAGTCGGCCGCCGGGGCCTCGCTCATCTTCACCACCGGCGGCACCGGCCTGACCGACGACGACGTGACCCCGGAGGCGACGGAGGCGGTCATCGATCGCGCCGCGCCCGGGTTCGCCGAGGCGATGCGGGCCGAGGCGGTCCGTCATACGCCGATGGGGATCCTGACCCGCGGGGTGTCCGGAATCGCCGGCCGGTCGCTGATCATCAACTTCCCCGGCAACCCGAAGGCGATCGGCGAGCTGTTCCCGGTCATCGCGCCGACGCTCGAGCACGTCGTCGCGACGCTGCAGCGCGAGCGTGGCCAGCGAACCCCCGGCCATTGAGCTGCGCGGGCTCGCGCGTCACTTCGGCGAGCGGACCGCGCTGCGCGATGTGAGCCTCGGCCTGCCCGCCGGCGCCACGCTCGCCGTGCTGGGACGCAACGGAGCCGGCAAGTCGACGCTGCTGCGCATCCTCGCCTCGCTCCTGCGCCCCCACGCCGGCGAGGTGCTGGTGTTCGGCGAATCGCTGCCGCGGCGAGCATTCGCCGTCCGCGCCCGCCTCGGGCTGCTCGGCCACGAGCCGCTGCTCTACCGCGAGCTGACCGGCCGCGAGAACCTCCAGTACCACGCCCGGCTGCACCGCGTGCAAGAGGCGCGGGTCGACGAGGTCCTGCGGTCGGTGGAGATGGAGCGGCGGGCCGAAGAGCCCGTCCGCTCGTTGTCCCGGGGCATGGTCCAGCGCCTCGCCGTCGCCCGCGCGGTCCTGCACTCGCCGGCGCTGCTCCTGCTCGACGAGCCGCGGGCCAACCTGGACCCGGCGGCCGCCGAGCTGGTGGAGCCGCTGATCGGCCGCGCCGCTGGGCGCACCCGCGTGCTCACCAGCCACGATCCGCGGGCGGCGCTGGCCGAGGCCGATCTGGTGCTGGCGCTCAAGGACGGCCGCCCGGCGTTTGTCGGCGAGCCCGGGCAGTTCGGCGAGGACCAGCTGCGGGAGCTGTACGCATGAGGACCGCGCTCGTCCTCCTGCGCAAGGACCTCCGGCTGGAGTTGCGCACGCTGGAGACGGTGCCGGCGATGGTGCTGTTCGCGCTCGTCACGTTCGTGATCTTCCACTTCGGCCTCAACCGCCCGTCGATCGACGGCCAGTTGGCGGCCGGGGTGCTGACGGTGACGCTTCTGTTCGCCGCGATGCTCGGAATCAACCGCCTGTTCGTGGCCGAGCGCGAGCAGGGCGGGTTCGACGCGTTCCTGCTCGCCCCCGTCGACCGCACGGCGATGTTGTTGGCCAAGGCGGGAGCGCTGTACCTGTTCCTCGTCGTGCTGGAGGTGATTGCGGTCCCGGCGTTCAAGCTGTTCCTGCTCGGCTCGCCGCTGGGCCCGGCGCTGCCGGGGCTGATCCTGGTGCTGGCCCTGGCCAACCTCGGCCTGGCGGTGATCGGCACGCTGGTCTCGGCGATCGCCGTCCACACCCGAGCGCGCGACCTGATCGGACCCGTCGTCGGCCTGCCGCTCCTGCTGCCGGCGCTGATCGCCACCGCGCGGGCCGCCGGACCGCTGCTGGCCGGCGCCCACGCCTCCACCGCGCCCCCCGGGAGATGGCTGTTGATCCTGGCTCTTTATGATGTGGTGTTCGCACTGCTCGCCTACGCAGTGTTCGATTTCCTCCTGGAGGATTAGCCGCAGTGCCCGCTTCGACCACGTATGGAAAGGGTCTTCGCGCCCTTTCGTTCGCAACTGTTGTCACCATGGCCGCCGCCCTGGCCTTGGTGTTCTTCTACGCGCCGTTGGACGCCACCCTGGGCTTCTCGCAGAAGATCTTCTACGTCCACGTGCCGCTGGCGATCATCTCGCTGTGCGGCTTCATATTCGGCGGCGGGCTGGCCATCGGCTACCTGCGCACCGGCGACCGCAAATGGGACATGCGCTCCTACGTGGCGATCCACATGGCGCTGATCTTCGGGGTCGCCTGCCTGATCAGCGGGTCGATCTGGGCCAAGGTCACGTGGGGGCACTGGTGGGTGTGGAGCGAGCCGACGCTCGTCTCGTTCCTCATTGTGCTGCTGTTGTTCTGCACGTATCAGCCGCTGCGCTTCTCGATCGAGGACCCGGAACGCCAGTCGCGCTACGCCAGCGTCTTCGCCATCGTCGCCGGGGCGTTCGTGCCGCTCAACTACATCGCGGTCCAGGCGGCGACCCAGTACCTGCACCCGCGGGTACTGACCCTGGGCGGCGCCCACCTGCCGCCCTCCATGGGCCTGACGTTCGCGGTGGCGCTGATCGCCTTCTCCCTCCTGTACGTGACGCTGTGGCGGTACGAGATGGCAGCCAAGCAGGCGCGCGCCCAGGTGCGCCGGCTGCGCCGGACGCTGCTGGGCGACGACTCGGTCCGTCCGGCGGGCAGGAGCGCGGCCCCATCATGATCGCCCTGCTCGCCGCCGCCCCGGCGGTCCCGCTCAACTCGACCGCGGGCCGGTACGTCGCCGCCGCCTACATCGTCGTCCTGCTGGTCATCCTCATCTATGTGGCGATCATGGCCGTCCGCGCCCAGCGGCTGGAGCGCGAGCTGGACGAGCTTCGGCGCGACGTCGAGGCCGCCCGGGCCGCCCGCGAGCCGGGGTCCGACGAGGACCCGGTCCTGGAGCGGGAATCCGTATGAGCGAGCTGCTGGCGATCGGGACCTCCTATAAGACCTCGCCGGTCGAGGTGCGCGAGCGCCTGGCGCTGCCGGAGACGCGCGCCGCGCAGTTCATCCGGGAGCTGCGGGGGGTGGCCGACGTGCACGAGACGGTGGCGGTCTCCACCTGCAACCGCACCGAGCTGTACCTCGTCGTGGGCGACCCGGTGGAGGCCGAGTCGACGGTGCTGGGGATGCTGTCCCGCTTGGCTGGAATGCGCCCCACCGAGCTGACCGGAGCGATCTACGCCCACCGCAATTGCGACGCCGCCCGGCACCTGTACCGCGTGGTCTCCGGCCTGGAGTCGATGATCGTCGGCGAGGCCGAGATCCAGGGCCAGATCAAGCGCGCCTACGAGACCGCGCTGGAGCAGGAGACCGTCGGGCCGCTGACCAGCCGGCTGTTCCGGGCCGCGTTGGAGACCGGCAAGCGGGTGCGGACCGAGACGGCGATCGGCGAGGGGCAGCTCAGCCTGCCGGGCGCCGCGGTGGCGCTGGCCCGCGAGCAGCTGGGGGAGCTTCAGGGCCGCCGCGTGGTCATCATCGGCACCGGAGAGACGAGCGAGCTGACCGCCCGGGCGCTGGCCGACAACGGGGTCAGTCCGGTGTTCGTGGCCAACCGCCGGCGGGACCGCGCGCTCAGCCTGGCCCGCCGCTACGGGGGCTCGACGGTGCCGCTCGACGAGCTGCCCGAGGAACTGGTCCGGGCCGACATCGTGGTCGCGGCCACCGCCTCGCCCCACCTCCTGCTGGAGGTCGGCGAGGTCGCCGCCGTCACGGAGGCGCGCGAGGGACGGCCGATGATGCTGATCGATCTGGCCGTCCCGCGGGACATCGACGGCGCCTGCGCCAAGCTCGACGGGGTCTCCCTGTATGACATCGACGACCTCCAGGCGGTGGCCAACCGCAACCGGCGGGTGCGGCAGGTGGAGGCCCGGCGGGCCGAGGGGATCGTCGAGGAGGAGATCCAGCGGTTCGCGACGTGGCTGGGCTCGCTGGAGGTGCTGCCGACGCTGGCCGCGCTGCGCGCCCATGCCACCGAGATCGCCTCCCAGGTGCTGTCCGAGAACGCCGGCAAGTGGGAGTCGGCCTCGCCGCGGGATCGCGAGCGGATCGATGCCATCGCCCGCACCATCGTCAACCGGCTGCTCCACGAGCCCACGCTCCAGATGAAGGAGATGCGCGACGACCGCGTGCACGCCCGGATGGCGCTCGTTCGCGACATGTTCGGCCTGTCGGTGCAGGAGGGCGTGTCGGTCGCCGTTGCGGAGCCTGACGCGGAGCTGGCCGACCGGCTGGCCGAGGTCCGCCAGCTGCCCAGGCGCGCGCCCGCCCGGGGCCGGTGAGCGACGCCGATGCGGCTGGGCACGCGCGGCAGCGCGCTGGCGCTGGCGCAGGCGCGGTGGGTGGCCGAGCAGCTGGGCGGCGAGACCGAGATCGTCGAGATCACGACGCTCGGCGACCGGGGCGCCGGACTCCAGGACAAGTCCCGTTGGACGTCTGAGCTGGAGCGGGCGCTCCTGGACGGGCGCATCGACGTGGCCGTCCACTCGGCCAAGGACGTCCCCACCGAGCTCGGCGACGGCCTGGAGCTGGTCGCCGTCCCCCCGCGGGCCGACCCCCGCGATGCCATCTGTGGCGCGGCCAGCCTGGCGGCGCTGCCCGCCGGAGCACGCGTGGGGACGAGCAGCCTGCGCCGGGCCGCGCAGCTGCGCGCCGTTCGTGAGGACGTGGAGGTGGTGGAGCTGCGGGGGAACGTCGACACGCGCCTGCGCAAGCTGCGCGAGGGCCAGGCCGAGGCGCTCGTGCTGGCGCTGGCCGGACTGGAGCGGCTCGGCCGGGCCGACGAAGCCGGCGGGGTGATCGACGAGTTCGTGCCGGCGGCCGGGCAGGGAGCGCTGGCGCTCGAGGCGCGGGCGGGCGAGCTGGATGCGGTGGCGCTGGCAGGGGTGAGCGACTCGGCGGCGATGAGCTGTGTCGCCGCCGAACGGGCGCTCGTACACGGGCTCGGCGCGTCCTGCCACACCCCGGTCGGGGCTTATGCCCGGTGCATGGGCGACGGGCGGGTGCACCTGGCGGGCTGGGTCGGCCTGCCGGACGGCTCGGCCTGGCTGCGCGACGAGGTGGAGGGAGAGCCGGAGACGGTCGGCGACGAGTGCGCCCGGCGGATGCTGAGTGCCGGGGCCGCCGAGCTGCTGCGCGCCGCCGTGGAGGCGGCCGGATGACGGTGTTCCTGGTGGGCGCCGGGCCCGGGGACCCGGGCCTGATGACCGTGCGGGCGCTGGAGCTGATCGCCGCCGCGGACGTCATCGTCCACGACCGGCTGATCCCCGACACGGCGCTCGACGGGGCCCGGCCGGAGGCCGAGGTCATCTACGTCGGCAAGGAGGGCGGGGGCCCGTCGGTGTCTCAGGAGGACATCGGCGCGGTACTGGTTGCGCATGGGCGGGCCGACCGTGACGTGGTGCGGCTGAAGGGCGGCGACCCGTTCGTGTTCGGCCGGGGCGGCGAGGAGGCCGAGTTGCTGCGCGAGGCCGGCGTGCCGTTTGAGGTGGTGCCGGGCGTGACCGCCGGCGTCGCCGCCTCGGCCTACGCCGGGATCCCCGTGACGCACCGGGACGCCGCCAGCGCGGTGGCGTTCGTCACCGGCCACGAGGACCCGGCCAAGCCCGAATCGGCGCTTGACTGGCTCGCCCTGGCCCGCTTCCCAGGCACGCTCGTGTTCTACATGGGGGTGCGGCAGTTGGGGGCCATCGCCGCGCAGCTGATCGCGGGCGGGAGGGCGCCATCCGAGGCGGCGGCGGTGATCGAACGCGGAACGCTCCCGGGTCAGCGGGTGGTGACCGGGACCGCGGAGACGATCGCCGACATGGCCGCCGCGGCGGCCATCCGGGCGCCGGCGATCTCGCTGTTCGGCGAGGTCGCGGCGCTGCGAGAGCGCCTGGCCTGGTTCGAGGCCCGGCCGCTGGCCGGGCGGACCGTGGCGGTGACCCGGGCCCGCGCCCAGGCCAGCGGGCTGGCGGCACGCCTGCGCGCGCTGGGCGCCGAGGCGGTGGAGGCGCCGGCGATCCGGATCGCGCCGCTCGGCGGGCCGGCGCCGGACATCGGACGCTACGACCTCGTCTGCCTGACCAGCCCCAACGGGGTCCGGCTGCTGTTCGACCGGCTGGCGGCGGTAGGCCGCGACGCCCGCGCGTTCGGCGGGGTGCGGGTGGCGGCGATCGGCCCGGGGACGGCGGCCGCCCTGCAACGGCACGGCCTGATCGCCGACGTCGTCCCGGAGCGGTTCGTCGCCGAGGGCCTGGTCGAGGCGCTCGCCGACCTGCCGGTCGGCCGGGCGCTGGTGGCGCGCGCCGCCGAGGCGCGCGACGTGCTGCCCGACGCGCTGCGCGACCGCGGCGCTGAGGTGGACGTGGTTGACCTGTACGAGACCGTGGCCGAGCCGGTGTCCGAGCGGGCGCGGGCCGGGGTCGCCGGCGCCGACTACGTCACGTTCACATCGTCGTCGACCGTCCGTTTCTTCTTTGCCGCGGTCGGCGATGGACTGTCTGACCGGACGCGCCTGGTGAGCATCGGCCCGGTGACGAGCCAGGCGCTGCGCGAGCACGGGCGCGAGCCGGACGTGGAGGCCACCCGGCACGACATTGACGGGCTGGTGGAGGCGCTGGTCGCCGACGCGGCGCCTCGGGCGTGACCGGTACAGGCCGGTCGGCGCGCGGCCTCCTCGTCGTCGTGATCCTCGCCGTGCTCGGCGCCCCGCCGGCGCGCGGAGCCTCGCTCACCCAGGTGGACCCGATGATCGGGGCCGGTCCGCCCGGCGACGTGTTCATCGGCGCCCAGGTCCCGTTCGGGTTCGCCGCGCCCGGGCCGGACACGCTGCTGCCGAGCACGTCCGGCTACACGCCCGGCCAGCCGATCACCGGCTTCAGCGTGACTCACGAATCCGGAACGGGCGGGGCGGCGGTGTACGGGAACTTCCGCGTCACCCCCGCCGTGCCGGGGACGTCGCGGCCGGCAGAGGCTCCGGTCGATCAGCATGCCTCGCCGGGCGCCTACTCGGTCGTGCTGAGGGGCTCGCGAATCCGCGCCGAACTGACCGCGGCGCGCCTGGCCGGCCTGGAGCGGTACACGTACCCGGCGGCGCCTCGCGTGACCCTGACGCTGGACGCGGCCTCGGTCCTGGACAACACCACGGCGGAGCGCGAGCACGCCGAGCACGTCCGGGTGCGCCTCACCGGGCCGCGTAGCTTCGAGGGGGGCGGGACCTTCGCCGGTGGCTGGGGAGACGGCAGGTACCGGCTGTTCTTCGCCGCGCAGGTCGACCGCCGGGTTCGACTTACGGCGGCCGGGGGCACCACGGTGGTCGCCGCGTTCGACACCCGTCGTCAGCGCAGCATCGGCCTGCGGATCGGCATCTCCTACACCAGCACGGCGATGGCGCGGCGCCACCTGAGTGAGCTGCCCGGCTTTGACTTCGCCGCGGCCGTGCGGGCCGCGCAATTCCGCTGGCGATCCGTACTCGGCGAGATCCGGGTCCAGGGCGGGACCGGCGTGGAGCGACGATTGTTCGCCACGGCGCTCTATCACGCGCACCTCATGCCGCACGACGTCAGCGGCGATGGGCACTGGCCGCGCGGGCCGCACGGTGGGCCTCACTACGAGGACTTCTTCACGCTATGGGACACGTTCCGGACGCTCGATCCGCTGCTGGAGCTCACCGAGCCCCGGCGGGTGAGTGCGATGCTCGGCTCGCTCATCGCCACCTACCGGTCGACGGGGTGGCTGCCGGACGCCCGGGTGGCGACCCACAACGGCGTCACCCAGGTGGGATCCAACGGCGATGTGCTGGTTGCCGACGCGCTGACCAAGGGGCTGACCGGCGTCCCATACGCCACCGCCTATCGGGCCCTGGTCAAGGACGCGACCGTTGAGTCTCCCGATCCCTGGATGGAGGGTCGCGTGCTGGCCGATTGGCACCGTCTCCATTACGTCGCCACCGATCAGGATCGCTCCGCCTCGCGCACCCTGGAGTACGCCTACGACGACTTCGCCGTCTCCGAGGTGGCCGAGCGGCTCGGCCACCGCCGTCAGGCCACCGAATACCGTCGCCGGGCCGGATACTGGGCGAACCTGTGGGATCCCGCGACGCAGTCGATCCGGCCCCGCAACCCGGACGGCAGCTTCCTTAATCCGTTCGACCCCACGGTCGCGACATTTGGCCTCAGCCCGTTCTACGAGGGCTCGGCCCGGGAGTGGAGCACGTTCGTGCCCCAGGATGTGCAGGGGCTGATCAACCGCCTGGGCGGCGACCGTGACTTTGTCTCGTGGCTTGCGCAGGACATGGCCTGCTGCTATGACCCGGGCAACGAGCCCGACCTGCTCGCCCCCTGGCTCTATATCCACGCCGGCCGGCCGGACCTGACCGACGCGACGGTGAGATCGCTCCTGAAGCGCGCCTGGCACGACTCCGTGACCGGGGTGCCGGGCAACGATGACGCCGGCACGCTGTCGGCCGGGTATGTGTGGAGCGCGGTGGGGTTGTATCCGAATGCGGGCCAGCCGTACTACTACATCGGCGCACCGCTGTTCACGCGGACGGTGATCAGGCTTTCAGGACGGCGCACGTTCACGATCGACGCGCCGCGAGCGTCATCTCTGAACGAGTATGTCGACGGGGCCACCCTGGATCACCGGCGCCTCGACCGGGCCTTCATCACCCAGCAGGAGGTGGACCGGGGAGGGACGCTCGTCCTGCGGATGGCCCGGGCCCCGTCCGGTTGGGGGGAGAGGGTGCGGCCGTTCTCCCTGTCGCGGCCGGCCACGCCCGGCTGATCGGCGCAGGCCGGGATGGCCGGGCGATGTGCGGCGGCAGCCCGCGTCAGGCGACGAGCCAGCGGTTGTGCGGGATGGCGCGGTTCTGGGGAAGCAGCCGGCGGTTGGTGACCACTCGCGGCTGGTAGCCGGCGGCGAGCAGGAAGTCACCGCACGCCTGCTCGAGCTCGATGGAGTGAGTCTCGATGATGAGCCGCGGGTGCTGCCGGGCCAGCAGCTCTCTGGCGCCGGACAGCACGTCCAACTCGGCCCGGTCGACGTCGATCAGCATGAAGTCGATCTGCTGGCCGGCCAGGTCCTCGTCCAGGGTGACGACACCGTCCCGCGCCGTGCCGCCGACCGCTACCGGCCGCAGCGTGATCCAGGGGGCCAGGTCCGGGTTGAGCGCCAGGTTGCGCTCACAGCGCGCCAGGGCGACGGGGTCGGGCTCGTAGGCGACGACCGGGGTGCGGCAGCGCCTGGCGAACGTGAGCGCGTAGACCGCGTTGAAGCTGCCCACGTCCAGGCAGCGCATCCCCGGCCGGAGGATCTGGCGCAGCGGCCGCGCCAGCTCGGACTCCCACAGGCCGAGCCACTGGTCGACGGACAGGTTGTCCTGCGCCTCCAGCCGGATGCCGGCGGTGTGGCCGAGCGGGATCCGCCGCGAGCTGCCCGGCCGCGGTTCGATGAGCCGCCGACCGACCGTCCGCCAGGTCATTGCCTGGGTGGGCGGGCGTCGCTGCGATGGCTCGGTGTGCGTCGACATGGGCTGGAGAGGCGGAGGAAAGCAGGTCATCATGGCTGCAGCGGCGCTGTCGTCGCCGCCGACCGGCTCGCCTCACTTAACGGCGTCGTAACCGAGCGGCCCGCCGGCGGGCTGTGCTCGGGATAGCCTTGGCCGCGGGGTGCCTGGATACAGCCTTCGGCGATGGGCGGGGGAGCGGCCGAGGGGCCGGCTCGTGGGGTGGGCTGCCGCCGCGACGGTGCTGATGCTCGCGGCCGCCGCGGTTGTCGCCGGCCTGATCGTCCGGTCCCCGGGCAGCCCGTCCCACCCGCCCGCGCCGACGCTCCAGCTCAGCCAGGTGCGGCCGGGGCCGGCGCCGCGGCTGCGCGGGCTGAGCGCGGCGGGCATTCGCAATCTCAGGCGGCTGCTCGCGCTGGGGCGGCCGATCTACTGCGGCGGGCGGCACGGGAACGCGGTGGCGCTCACGTTCGACGACGGGCCGGGCGTGTACACACACTACGCGCTGCGCAAGCTGCGGCGGGCCCGCCAGCGGGCCACGTTCTTCGTCGTCGGCCGGAGCATCAAGGCCTGGCCGCGCTGGCTGCGGCGGGAGGCACGGGTGGCGGCCCTCGGCGACCACACGATGACCCATCCGGACCTGGCGGCCATGTCGCCGCTGCGCGCCTACCGGGAGATCGCCCGGGCCAAGCAGCTGATCCAGCGCGATTCGGGCCAGCGGGTCGAGCTGTTCCGGCCGCCCTACGGCGCCCAGGACCACACCGTCGAGGAGATCGTCCGGCGGCTCGGGATGCTGGACATCATGTGGTCGGTTGACTCGGCCGACTCGCTCGGGGCCAACTACGCCGGGATCATCCACAACGTCGAGCGGGGCCTGCGTCCGGGCGCGATCATCGAGATGCACGAGAATCGCGGGCAGACGATCCGGGCCCTGACCACCCTTCTGCCGGCGCTGCGCCACCGCCACCTGCGCTCGGTCAGCGTGATCCAGTTGCTCGCCACCGACCCGCCGTCGTCCGCCCAAGTCCGCCGCGGTCAGGCCGCCTGCGGGACGATGACGAGAGTGCCGGGGCGGCGCACCGAGTAGCTCCCGGAGGGCGGCGCGTCGCTCCTGGCGGCGAGGGAGGTCTTGGTGGCTCAGTGTGTCCAGGGCACACTGAGCCCCCAACGCCCACTCCCATCCGAGATCTGGCCGGCCGCCAGACCGATGATCTAGGGTCCCGGACATGGCGGACCCGCCGGCAGCCCCGATCATCACCTTCCTGTCGGACTACGGGCTGACCGACGACTTCGTCGGCATCTGCCACGGGGTGATCGCCGGGATCTGCCCGGCGGCGCGGGTCATCGACCTGACCCATGGGATCCCGCGGCATGACGTGCGGGCCGGGGCGATCGTGCTCGGCGAGGCGATGGGCTATCTCCCCATCGGGGTCCACCTGGCCGTCGTCGACCCGGACGTGGGCGCCCAGCGGCGGGCGATCGCGCTGCGGCTGGCCGACGGGCGGGTGCTGGTGGGGCCGGACAACGGCCTGCTGTCGGTCGCCGCCCGGGCCGGGGGCGGCATCGCCGAGGCCGTCGACATCGCCCGTTCGCGCCACCGTCTGCAGCCCGTGTCGGCCACGTTTCACGGCCGGGACATCTTCGCCCCCGTCGCCGCGGCGCTGGCCGCGGGCGCTCCCGTCGCCGGAGCGGGCGA
This sequence comes from Solirubrobacteraceae bacterium, assembly GCA_051985625.1. Lineage (GTDB taxonomy): Bacteria > Actinomycetota > Thermoleophilia > Solirubrobacterales > Solirubrobacteraceae > Palsa-465. The sequence continues at coordinate 3,707 of JBPYFQ010000223.1, read as the reverse complement.
TCCGCTGGACATCGACGACGTGATCAGGCTGGAGCTGACCGAGCCCTCACGGGACGGCGAAACCCTCGTCACTCACGTGCGGTACATCGACCGGTTCGGCAACCTCCAGCTGGACGCCGGGCATGACGACCTGAGCGGGACCGGGATCAAGCTGGGCCGGCCGGCACGCATCAAGCTGCCCGGGGGCACGTCACAGCACGTCCACTTCGTGCTCACGTTTGCCGACGCGGCACCGGATGAGTTGCTGCTCTACGAGGACGCTCAGCGCCGTCTGGCGATAGCGGTGCGCCATGGAGACGCCGCGGCGCGACTTGGTCTCGTCATCGACGCTCCGGTGCGGATTCGCCGGGCATGAGCAGCGAGCGTCTCGGCCGGCCGCGGCTCCACCTGCGCGTGACCGATTCCACCAACGCGCGGGCCCGGGAGCTGGCGGCCGCCGGAGCGCCGCACGGCACCCTGGTCACGACCGGCGAGCAGACGGCCGGCCGGGGCCGCCAGGGCCGGTCATGGTCGGCGCCGGCGGGTCGGGCGCTGCTGTGCTCGGTGGTGATCCGCCGGACCCGTCCGCTGCTGCCGCTCGCCGCCGGCGTGGCGGTGGCGGCGGTGGCAGGCGACGAGGCCCGGGTCAAATGGCCCAACGACGTGCTGGTCGACGGGCTCAAGGTGGCCGGGATCCTGGTGGAGGGCCGCCCCCAGGAGGGTTGGGGGGTGCTGGGGATCGGGCTCAACGTGGCCCTGGCACCCGAGGACTTCCCGCCCGAACTGCGCGACCGCGCCGGGACCCTCGGGCTGGCACCGGAGGAGATCGAGCCGACGCTGGCACGCCTGCTGAGCGCCCTGGGCGACTGGCTGGAGCGGTCCGACGGCGAGATCCTGGCCGCCTTCGGCGAACGCGACGCCCTCCGGGGACAGATCGTGGACTGGGGTCGGGGCCGGGGACGGGCTCAGGGGGTCGACGCCCAGGGGCGCCTTCTGGTGCGCACCGAGGACGCGCGTGAGGATGCGCTGTCGGCCGGAGAGGTCCACCTCATCGGGTAATGAGGGGGCCGGCGCCGCCCGTCCAGAAACGGCGCCGGCCCTGCCTCGGCTCGACGTGTCTTTCAGATCGGCCCGCAGAGGATGCGACTAGTGCATCCGCGGGTCGACGAACACATCGTCGATCTGTGAGCTACCGGTCAGCGCGGTGAAGCGAAGCGCCACCTGCGCGGTGCCCCCGGACAGGAGTCCCGTGACCGCCGATGCCGTCAGCATCGGCGCCGAAGGGGCCCAGGCTCCGCTCAGAGCGACGGTTCCCACCGGAACCGCCGTGGCGCCCAGGAGCGGGAGCTTGTAGACGACCTGCACCAGGACCGTCGAGAGCAGCCCGCTGTTCCGCGCAAAGAAACGGAACGTGGGGTAGGCGGCGTCGACGCACGTGTACGGCGACGTCACCGATCCGCCGGCGGGGATTGACATGGACGCCGACCCGGCCGAACCGGTGGCGCCGAACGGCTCACTGCCGCTGACGACCCGGGCCCCGCCGGTCATGGCCCAGCCCGCGGATCCCTTCTCGAAGGAACCACCAGGGACCAGCTTGTAGGGAGAGGTGTCCCCCCACGGCGCAAACGGTTGGGTCAGCGCCGCTTTGTCACACGCGTCGGTCGAGATGATCGCAGCGTGCGCGTTCGCCCCTGAGAGGGCGAAGATCCCGAGAGCCGCAGTGACGGCGCCGAGGATCCGGGTGTGACGGCTGAAAAGGCCCAGCGACATGTTCTACGCACCTTCCGTGGTGTGTAACGGCAGCCGAGCTATCTCGCTGTCAGGCCGCGAGACCTCTAGCTTTGCGTCCCTGGCTCGCGCCAGGTTTGCCCTTTTCAGGTTTATCGATGGGCCTTTGATCGGTGCTGCGCCGGGCCCGCTCCAGATCGTGCGTCCCAGCTCGACGCATGTTCGACGCAGACGCCCCGACGGTGTGCACCCGTCCGCATCGTCCACCCCGCCTTCAGATCCGGCCTGGGCCCGCCGATAGGGCGCGCAGGATGACGATGGACCCCACCTTCGAGGACCAGGAGATCCTCGCCGACACGCGTCGCCGGGCGCGGCTGCGCATGACCGTGCGTGAGCTGGCCGGCGATCTGCTCGTCGGCCCGGGCTTCTTCGCCTGCGTCGCGCTGCTGTGGTGGATCGTGCCGCCGCACGGCGTCGATGTGGCCGCGGCGGTGTACTGCATCGCGGTCATGGTCCTGGCGACGCGCGTCCTGTTCGAGACGCCGCTCGGGTTCACCGTCGCCACCCAGCTGGCGTTCGTGCCGATGCTGTTCGCGCTGCCGGTGGCGGTCGTCCCGCTGGCGTTCGCCGGCGCGCTGGCCATCTCGGCACTCAAGGACGTGGTCGCCGGACAGGAGCCGGTCAGGCGCCTGTTCCGCGTACCCGGGAACTCGTGGTCGGCGGTGTTCCCCTGCCTGGTGTTCGCGCTGGCGGGAGTGGCTCCGCAACACGCCGGCGCGGTCCTGGTGGCCGCGGCGCTGGCGGCGCAGTTCGCCGGCGACTTCGCGGTGTCGGCGTTCTACTTCGGGGTGGCACACGGGGCGACCCTGCGCGCCCAGCTGCGCGACAGCTGGGTCTACCTGATCGACGCCGGCCTGTCCGGCGTCGGCCTGGCGGTGGCCGAGGTCATGCATTCCGCGCCATACGCGGTGCTGGCGATGGTGCCGCTGCTGGGGCTGCTGGCCATGTTCGCGCACGAGCGCCGCGGGCGGCTGGGCAGCCTGCTTGAGCTCAACGAGACCTACCGCGGGACCGCGCTCCTCCTGGGCGACGTGATCGCCCACGACGACGGCTACACCGGCGAGCACTCCCAGGACGTCGTCGGCCTGGCGCTGGCGGTGGGTGAGCAGTTGGGGCTGGATGCCGAGCGGCGGCGCAACCTGGAGTTCGGTGCGCTGCTGCACGACGTGGGCAAGATCGCCATCCCCAAGGCGATCATCAACAAGCCCGGCAAGCTCGACCCGGACGAGTGGGAGCTGATGAAGACCCACACCACAGAGGGCGAGCGGATGCTCAACCAGGTCGGCGGCTTCATGTGCGAGGTGGGTCAGATCGTCCGCTCCCACCATGAGCGCTGGGACGGCCGGGGTTACCCGGACGGGCTGGCCGGCCCGGCCATCACGCTGGAGGCGCGAATCATCACCTGCTGTGACAGCTGGAACGCGATGCGGACCGACCGGCCCTACCGGCCGGCGCTGACCTACGAGGTCGCGATGGCCGAGCTTCTCGGCAACGCCGGCTCGCAGTTCGACCCGGAGGTCGTCCGGGCGATGATTCAGGTCGTTGCGGTCGAGGAGCGCTTGGGCGAACCGGCGCGCGCCGCCGGTGACGCCGGCCCTGCGGAGGCCCCCAGCCGGGCGAAAGTGACCGCGGTTCCGGCGATCACCTGAGCGGCTCGCCGGTGGCTGCGGCAGGCCGCGCTTACGCGGCCTCGCCGGCCGTGGCTACGGCTAGGCCGCTTCCTCGGCGTCGTGCTGCGTGCGGGCGCGGCTGCGGGGGCGCCGCGGGGGCTTGATCTCATCGACGCGGCCCTCGGCGGGCTCGTCCGCCGACGGGGGCTCGGCATCCGCTGCCGTCGGCTCCTTCGCCGCGGCCTCGGTGTCGTCGCCCGTGCCCGCTGCCTTTGGGCGAGGCTTGGACCGCGGCTTGGCGGCCGGCTTGGGCCGCGGCTTCGCCGACGC
>JBPYFQ010000222.1:0-71632 GCA_051985625.1 Solirubrobacteraceae bacterium | reverse complement strand
ATGACGAGCAGCCCCAGCAGGTCAGGCGAGCCCAGATGGGTGGGGTCGTGGACTCCGCGGCCGAGATCGATGACCTCGGTCACCGCGTATCGGCTCGCGCGCTGAAAGTCGTCCGGCGAGAGGTCGGCACCCAGGTCTGGATCTTCCTCCAGGAGACGGATTCGCCGAGTCATCGTTCGGTGTCGTCCATTGAGCTGCACTCCCATCGACGATACCCAGCAGTTTGTGCGCTTCCCGTTGGGCCCGCCGACGGTGACCAGGTCAGTATCACCCATGACGGACCGGGGGTCATGTTCGTTTGAAACGTCGGCTGACGGGGAAAACCGTCATGCCAACCCCATACCCACTGGCGCACCGCGGACACTGGCGTTACCGTTGAGTAACCCCGGTTGGGACCCCAAACGCGCCCACGGGTACTCACCTCACACTGGCAGATAGGCGGCTCACCGGAGGACCCAGATGATCATCGCCATGATCGCAATTGCCGCCGTCGTGCTGACGTTCTGCGTCTCCCTGGCCATCGTACGGCTCCGCCGCCAGCGCACCCCATCCGAGCTCCGCGGCAACTGGTGGGCTGACTTCGAACGGCAATTCCGCGCCTACGATGCTGAGGGGAGGCGCCGCCGCTGGCCCAAGAGCGGCGACAAACCCGCCAAGCGCCCACCCGCGAACTGACCCCGCGGCGGGCGCAAAGCACCCGGGAGAGGCTCGGCGGTCCCGCGGAGCCCCTCCCGCGGTGGGATGAGTCAGCAGGTGGATGAGTACACCGATACACCGGGGCCGGCGCTCGGATCGTCGACGACGCCCCCGCCGGTGGACCGCAGCACTGCGCCCAGGTGGACGACGTACCAGACGCCCCGCCAGGAGATCATCGAGGCGATGCCGAAGGAATGGATCCCGGCCGCGTCCCGGTAGACGACGCGGGCGTTGGGGACCTCGTAGTAGCCGTCGACGTTGTCACAGACCCCGGGCGGAACCCAGTGGGCATATGACGCCGGGACCTGGGTGCCGACCAGTCGCGCCCCGGCGGGATGCGCCAGCAGCTGGTGCGCGGCGCCGAGGTCCAGCGCGAAGTCGGCCACCAGCCGGCCCCGCCAGTCCCCCTGCGGATCGCCGATCTGCTTGAGCTGCGCGTAGGCCGCCTCCGGGAAGAACGCGGGCATGGCCGCCCGCACCGAGTTCGTGCGCACGCCTCGCCACAGCGCGGCCATCTCGCCGGAGAATGTGCGCGTGTGGGCGCTGGGCAGGGTCTCGGTCTGCGGCAGCGTGCCCGGGGCCGGCCCGCGCGGGTGCCGGCGGCGCGGCGGACGGGCGCGGGCGACGGTGGTGGTCGTCTGCGACCCGACCGCCGAGGTCGTTGTCGAGGTGGCCGGCGCCGTCGAGCCCGCGCCGGACCGCGCCGCGGTGCTCGTTCCGGAACGCGCGGCGGAGCTCGTCGCCGACCGAGTCGCGCTGCTCGTGGCCGCGCTCCCGCATCCGGCGGCCACCCAGGCGCACAGGAGCACGAGCCAACCCATCGCGGCAATTCGACGCGGGCGCACTCCAAGGAGAGTGTCACGCAAGCCGCGTTGCGCCGGTTGCGAGTTCGGTAAGACCGGTGACCCGGCGGCCTGACCCCGAAAGCACGAGGGTATGTACTGGAGCGATGTCAACCAACGGCCCCCACTCACAGCACCGAGGCGCGGATGAAGAGCTGCGGTCGGGCCGGGGCCGGGACACCCATCGCGCCACTGTGATCGCCGCGGAGGTGCGGCGCTTGGAGCGGCGCCTGCTGGCGATCGGACCAATGCCCCGCGACAGGCTCGCGGAGAGCTGCGGTGCCAACCGCTGGCGGGAAGGGACGTTCGAAGAAGCGATCCGCGAGGGCGTCAGGCTGGGCACGTTGCGCCAGCTGCCGCTCGGCTGGGTCGAAGCGAACACCGGCACGACCGGCACTCAACCGCGCTGACGCGCACACCACCGGGCCGACTCCGGCGGATGTCTCGCCGGGGCCGTCCCTGTTCGCGCGCTGACCGGTTTCCCGCAGTCCAGCGAAAGAGTTCGTTGCGTACTGCAATGATCGCAGCGTGCAAAAGATGGCGACGCCCCGAAATCAGGACGGCGACCTCGACGAGCTCGTGGACGGGGTCCTGGGCGCCAGCCGGGCGCTGGTCGCCGTCGCGGCCCGCTCCCTGGCCACCGTCGCCGACGATGTGACACTGGCGCAGTACCGAGTGCTGATCGAGCTCGCGTCCCGCGGGCCCCAGCGGCTGGCCGACCTGGCGACCGCGCTGCGGGTCGATCGCTCCACCGCCACCCGGATGTGCGATCGCCTCGTCCGCAAGCGCCTGGTCACCCGGCGGCGGACCAGCGAGGATCGCCGCAGCGTGCGCGTCTCGCTGTCGCCGGCGGGCGCCGCGTTGGTGGCCGAGGTCAGCCGCCGCCGGCGGGCGGAGATCGGGCGGATCGTCGAGCGGATGCCCTCGTCGCACCGCGCGCTCGTCGTCAAGGCCCTGCGGGCGTTCGCCGAGGCCGCCGGCGAGGTCCCTGAGCAGGACTGGTCGCTGGGATGGCACCTCGAGGGATGACGCTCCGCAGCGTGTCAGCCTGGCTCGGCGGTCGCAGCCGGCTCGGCCTCGTCGTGATGGCCCTGATCGTCGGCGCCGGGGCCGGGATCGGCGCCGCGGGCTTCCGGGAGCTGATCTTCCTGTTCACCTGGCTGGCGACCGGACATGAGCAGTTCGGCCAGCAGGGGCACGCCGCCAGTGCACACCTGCCGTGGCTGGGCATCTGGTTCGTGCTCATCGTGCCGGTCATCGGCGGCCTCGTCTACGGGCCGCTCATCCAGCGCTTCGCCCGTGAGGCCCGGGGCCACGGCGTCCCCGAGGTCATGCTGGCTGTCGCCGAGAACGGCGGGCGGATCCGGCCGCCGGTGACGATCGTCAAGGCGCTGGCCTCGGCCATCTGCATCGGCGTGGGCGGCTCGGTCGGACGCGAGGGGCCCATCGTCCAGATCGGCTCGGCCCTGGCCTCGACCGCCGGTCAATTGGTTCGCATGTCCGAGAACCGGCTGCGGATCATCGTCGCGTGCGGCGCCGCCGGGGGGATCGCCGCCACGTTCAACGCGCCCATCACCGGCCTGTTCTTCGGCTTTGAGATCGTGCTGCGCGAGTTCTCGCTCGACGCGCTGGTGGCGACGAGCCTGGCGGCCGTGACCGCCGACGTCATCTCCCGCGCGTTCTTCGGCTCGGCGCCGTTCTTCGCCCAGATCCCCCACAACCTGATCGTCACCAGCGACACCACGTACCTGCTGGTGGCGGTCCTGGCGCTGGGCGCCGGCCTGATCGGGCTCGGCTTCAAGACGGTCCTGTACGGGATGGAGGACCGCGTCGACGAGCTGTGGAAGGGCCGCCCCGAGTGGGCGCGCCCGGCCGTGGGCGGGCTCGCGCTCGGCCTGGTGTTGCTGGCGCTGCCCCAGATGTACGGGGTCGGCTATCCGGTGATGGACTCGGTCATCGGCGGCCACGTCGTGGTGTGGCTGGTCGTCCTGTTCCTCCTCGGCAAGGTGATGGCAACGAGCTTGACCCTGTCGATCGGCGGCTCCGGGGGCGTGTTCGCGCCGTCGCTGTTCATCGGGGCGATGGCGGGGATGGCCTTCGGCGACGGCGTGCACGCGCTGTTCGGCCCCAGCGTCGGACCGCCGGCCCTGTACGCGGTCGTCGCCATGGGCGGCGTGTTCGCGGCCGCGGCCCAGGCGCCGCTGACCGCGATCGCCAGCGTCGTCGAGATGACGGGGAACTTCGGGATCACGATCTCGGTGATGCTGGCCTGCGGCATCGCCTCGGCGATCTCCAAGCAGATCTCCTACGGCAGCGTCTACACCACCAAGCTCCTGCGGCGGGGCATCGACATCGAGCGGCCCAAGACGGCCAACATCCTGCAGTCGGTGACCGTTGCCGACGCCATGCAGCCGGTCGCCCCGGGCGACGGCGATGCGCGACTGATGTCGCCCCGCCAGGTCTCCGAGCACGCCTGGCACTTGAGCGACGATCGCTGGCAGGAGCTCGCCGGCGCGGTGTCGGAGGTGCGCGAGCCGCAGGAGCTGTTCGGCGACGAGACCCTGGAGCAGGCGCTCCGTCAGCTGACCATGTACGGCCACGCCGGACTCCCGGTCCTCTCCGACGACCGCCGGCACGTGCAGGGCTGGATCACCCGCCAGGGCGTCCTCCGCGCGCTCGCCCGCCACCTGCAGGCCTCCTCGGCGACGATGCAGGCGGGAGCGGTCGCGGCCGACTTCGGCGCCGACGATCCGGAGCGGCGGGCCTACACGCCGAGCACGCCCCTCGGCGGCTATGAGATCGTGGAGATCCCGATCGGACCGGGCTCCCCGGCACTCGGCCAGACTCCGGATGAGCTGGAGTGGCCGCCAGGCACCGTGCTGGTGGCGGTGCGCCGGGGAGACGAGATCGCCGCCCCCACGGCCGACCTCTCCCTCCGGGGCGGCGAACGGCTGATCCTGCTCGCCCCGTCGGCTCCCCGTGCGGAGAGCGAACATACGTTTGTGTCCACGTGAGTCAAATGGGGTACGCCAACCAGGACACCGACAAAAAGGGGGAAGCCACACCATGGCTACACAGACCCAAACGCAGCGCCAGCAGGCCGCTACCAAGGCCGCCGCGACGCGCAAACGGAACGCAGCCGGGCGGAACGCCTCCCGCACCAAGGCATCGGCAACGCAGACGCGGACCGCGGCCCGCGGCACCGCCCGCGCGGCTCGCGCCACCGCCACCGAGGCGTCCCGTACGGCCAACCGCCGCGCCGACGCGGCGACGTCCAGCCTGGACGCACTTGTTCGCCAGGCCGAGCGCGCAGTGGTGCTGATCCCGGTCGGCGCCGCCCTCGAGGCGCGGGATGCCGCCGTCAGCGCCGTGCGCACATACACGCGGGGGCGCACCGCCCGGCGGGAGCTCAACCGCTTCGAACGCCGGGGCGAGAAGGCGCTCGGGCGCCGGTAGGAGGGCGCTGACCGTGGCGTCGAGGCCCTTCCGGCCCGTCGACCGCTGTCAGCTCCTCCTCGAGGACGCCGACCTGCGCAGCGTGATCGCCAGCTCCGATCAGGAGCGGGCGGTCGCGCATTGCGTGGCGCCCGCCCTGTCGATCCGCCGGGGTCGGTGGAACCCCGAGCAGATGAGTGTCATGGCCGACGGCATCGGCTTGCTCGTGCTCGACGGCCTGCTGATCCGGAGGGTCGGCGTTGACGGCCGGTTCGGCGCCGAACTGCTCGGCCCCGGCGACCTGCTGCGACCCTGGCAGGGCGAGGACATCTACTCCACGCTGCCCCACACGACGGGGTGGCGGATCATCGAGCCGGCCCGGCTGGCGGCGCTCGACGGCAACGTCGCCGCCCGCCTTGCCCTGTACCCGCCGCTCACCGGCGCCCTTGCCGCCCGGGCGCTCAACCGGGCTCGGCGGTTGGCGCTGATGATGGCGATCGTCCACCACCCCAGGATCGCCACGCGCCTGCACATGCTGCTCTGGCACTTGGCCGACCGCTGGGGGCGCGTACGGCCCGACGGGGTGGCGGTCGAAATGCGCCTCTCGCACAGCGTGCTGGCCGACCTCATCGCGGCTCAGCGGCCCTCGGTCACCGGCTCGCTCCGGACCCTGACCGACCAGGGCCTCCTGCAATCACTCAGTGGCGGCTGGTTGTTGCGCGGCGACCCGCCGAGCGAGTTGCTGGAGCTTCAGGACGTCGACGTGGCGGCACACCGCTCGGTGGCCGAGGCGCCGGGCCAGCCCTCCGGCGGTCCTAGTAGACATCGCCGGCCCGTCGCACGGCGCGCGACAGGGCGAACGGACTGAGATCGAGCCGGCTGGCGCCGTCGAGGATCCACTGAGCGACGGCCTCGCCGATCGCCGGCGAATGCTTGAACCCGTGTCCGGAGCACGGCGAGACGACCAGGACGGCGTCGTGATCGGGATGGCGGTCGATGAGAAACCGGTTGCCGTGGGCGTTGGTGTACAGGCACGACTGTGTCCGCACCGGCCGCGGCCCGAGCCAGGGCAGCCGATGGGCGATGTACTGGTCGTACATGGCCTCGGCCTCCTCCGCGCTGGCCGGATGCTGGCGCCCATCCGGCGAGGTCGTCTCGGAATAGACCTCCGTGCCGACCTTGAGGCCACCGTCGGGACCATCGATGGCCGGAAAGCCGTAGAAGCCGAGCAGGTGGGTGAATGCGTCGCGGTCGCCGCCGAACTCCCAGACGAACACCGGCATGTCACGCAGCCGCTCGTATCCCTGCCGGATCTCGAACCAGTAGAAGACCTGCCGGTGGATGGCGAAGATGTCCCGGCCCTCGGCGAACAGCTCCGGGATCCAGGGCCCGGCGCAGAGAACGAGGTGATCGGCGGTGTGGACGCCGGCGCTGGTCCGGACCCGGACGCCCGAGCCGCCGGCCGTCCAGTTCTCCACCCGTTCGCCCAAGCGGAGCATCGCGCCGGCCCGCCGGGCCAGCGCAAGCTGTGCGCCGACCGCCCGCTCGGGGCGGACGTACCCGGCCCCCGGCTCGTGGTAGGCGACCGCCTCGGAGCCGGCGGCGAACATCGGAAACCGCTCGGCCACCTGGGCGCCGGTCAGCGTCTCGTGCGCCACGCCGGACTGTTGCGCCAGGGTTCGCGTCCGGGCCAGGAACGGGTTGTCGGCATCGGCCAGGATCAGGCCGCCGGCCTGGGTCACCAGCTCGACGCCGGCCCGCTCCTCGATCTCCGGCCACAGCTCATGGGCGCGGCGGACGAGCGGCACATACTCCCCGCCCTCACCGCAGGCGAGCCGGGTGATCCGCGTGTCGCCGTGGGTCGACCCGCCCTGGTGAGGCGGCTCGTACTGGTCGATACCGATCACGCTGGCCCCCCGCGTTGCCAGCTGATAGCAGGCGGCGCTGCCCATGGCCCCGAGGCCGACGACGATGACGTCCGCCGTCGGCAACCGGCTACCGGCGGGTCAGCGTGACGGCGAGACCCGGTTGGCGGGCGAGCGTCTGGTAGACGACGCAGTAGCGCTCGGTCAGCCGCTGGAGCGTCTGCAGCTGGTCGTCGTCGGCGTCGGCATCGAGCTCGAAGGCCAGGCGGATGTCCCGGAAGCCGACCGGCGCCTCACGGTCGACGCCCAGCGTTCCGCGGAAGTCCAGGTCTCCCTCCGCTCGCACCCGGCCGCCCCGCACCGGGATCTCCAGGGACGTGGCCACCGCCCGCAGCGTCACCCCCGCGCAGGCCACAAGCGCCTCCAGCAGCATGTCGCCCGAGCACAGCAGCGAGCCGTCGCCGCCGGTGGCCGGGTGCAGCCCCGCCTCGGCCAGCGCCCGTCCCGTCGCAACCGAGCACGACACCCCCTCGCCGAGGGTGCCGCTGGCCGACAGGGTGACGAGAGCCGCCTCGGGCTCGTCGCGGTAGCGCTCCTTGAGGGGCGCCTGAAGCGTCTGAAGCTCGTCGCGATCCATGGTGGTGATCTTACGGTCGACCGTCGGCGGGCCACCGGGCGGCTGCGGCGGCGATCGCCCGGCGCGCGTCGTCGGCCAGCCGGCGGGTGATCTCCTCGGCCGTCCGCGCGGTGGCCAGACGATGCGCCTGACCCGCCCACAGGTTGACGACCTCGGCGTCCCCGGTCCGGCGCCCGTGGGCCCGCAATGGCGAGGTGAGGTGATGGATCTCCGGGTACGCGGCCGGCGCGGCGGCCGCGTGCTCGGCGTGAAACCGGTTGACGATTCCGCGGGCGAGGCGCCCGCTGAAGGCCCGCGTCAGGACGGTGGGCGCGTCGGAGGCGATCGCGGCCTGATGGGCCGGCGAGGTGCCCGCCTCGGCGCTGGTCGCGTACGCAGTGCCGACCTGCCCGGCGCTGGCGCCGGCGACCAGCACCGCGGCCAGAGCCGCTCCGGTCATGATCGCTCCCGAGGCGACCAGCGGCAGATCGACCCGGTCTCGTACCAGCTGCAGGGCGGCGAGCAGCGTCAGGTCCGACTGCGACTCGTCGTCGGCGAACACACCCCGGTGTCCGCCGGCCTCGACCCCCTGGACGACGAGCGCGTCCGCGCCGGTGTCGGCGGCGGCCGCGGCCTCCTCCGGAGACGTGACGGTCGCCCACACCTCCGACCCGGCGTCGCGTAGTGCCTCGACCGCCGGGCGGGACGGGAGCCCGAACGTGAACGACACGACCGCCGGTGGGCGCTCGGTGAGGATGGCGAGCTTCTCGTCCAACCAGTCGTCGTCGAAGCGGGGCCGGCCGAGTTCCACGCCGGCACGCCGCGCCTCGTTCTCCATCCGGGCCGCATAGGCCCGCACCCGCTCCGGGTCGGCCGGCCGTCCCGCGGCGGCGAACACGTTGACGCCGAAGCCTCGGTCGGTCAGGTCGCCGAGCGTGTCAAGCTCCTCGCGCAGCCGGTCCGGCGGCAGGTAGCCGGCGCCCAGGAAACCCAGGCCGCCGGCCCGGTTGACCGCGGCCGCCAGCGCTGGGGTCGAGGGTCCGCCGGCCATCGGGGCCTGGACGATGGGCACGGGGAGGTTGGCGAGGACCGGGGAGTTGGGTGACATGGTCAGATGGTGGCGGATGCGTGCCCCACCCGATCTCCCGCGGCGGGTGGGTGGTTGGTGAGAGGCCGCCCCGGGGTGGAACGGCTTTGGGAATGAACAGGCAATCTGCCGGAGCGCTGCATACCGCCCGTTTATCAAGATGTGATAACGAAACAGGCTTAGTTTGACCCCGTTTTCCCGCCAATCTGCGGCATTTGCCAGCCGGGGAGCCGTCGGCGGGCGTCGAGCGAGGGGTTTAGGGGACTTTCACCCCCTATATAGCAGGTGAAAAACCCCAAAGCCCCCGCCGAACGTCGCCACGGCGGTTATCACATTGTGACAAACGCCCACCCTCCCTCCTTCAATGCCCGCCGTTTTTCCGACCCGGAGCCAACAGCTCACCAACCACCCACCCGCCGCGGGAATCGAGTCGAGCCGGGTCGTCCGAAACGTAGGATCGAACCCGACATGGACCCCGGACTCAACCCCGCCCTGGCCGAGGCCCGGTTCTGCCCGCGGTGCGGCCGCCCGGCCGACGTCGAGTTCCCGCGCCGGATCGTGTGCCCGCACTGTGGCTATGCCGCCTACTACAACCCCAAGCCGGTGGCGGCCGCCATCCCGGTGGATGAGGAGGGGCGGGTCATCCTGCTGCGGCGCGGCTTCGATCCCGGCCAGGGACTGTGGACGTTTCCTGGGGGCTTCGTCGACCTGGGCGAGTCGGTGCCGGATGCGGCGCGGCGGGAGACCGACGAGGAACTGGGCATGGCGGTCGAGCTGCAGGGCCTCGTCGGCGTCTACTCCCGGCCGGAGGACCGCGTGGTGCTGATCGTGTATCGCGCCCGGGCGATCGGCCCGCCGCATACGAGCGCGGAGGCCCTGGAGGTGCGCGCGTTCTCTCCGACCGAGATCCCGTGGGAGGAGCTGGCCTTCTGGTCGACCGAGCGCGCGCTGCGCGACGCGCTCGGCAGCTGATCAGGCCACCGCTAACCCGGCCGGCGGGGTGGAGAGGACTCTCAGCGCGGTCTCCAACCACGGACCGAGGGCATCCCGCAGGTCGTCGGCGTAGAGCGGACCGCCGCCGTCCTTGAGGAGCACCTCCACCGCGGCCAGCCCGCGCACATCGATCGGCCCGGGCCGGTCGACGACGTCTGCCAGTCGGTAGATGGCGTCGCGATGACGGATGATGCACCGGCGGGCCAGCGGCAGCGGCCCCATCGGCTGCAAGGGCCGGGCGGCGTCGGCCACGACGCGGCGGAGCGTACGGGCCAGGTCGTGGCGGTTGGCCATGCTGGTCAGCGTCTCGGCCCGGAGGGAGAGCAGCAGCCCGGAGTCGGGGCTCGCGCCCCCGGCCAGCGCCCGGTCAAGCTTCAGCGTGGACAGGTGCACGCGCAGCCGATCCCGGAGCCGGCATCGGCAGGCGCACGGTGCATCCAGCTCCGTGTCGCGGGCGAGCAGAACGGTCTTCATCGGCGGTCCTCGTTGGTACGACCTTGGGGGAACCTCGTCTTTTAGGCGCTTCGGTGAGGTTCTGCCAGTCGACGACAGCGCTGCTACTCAGGCTCCCACGCTCGGATTCACCGCCGACCGCCCCGTGACGACGTATGCGTCAGGCGTAGGCTTGGCGAGGGGACATCCGGCGCAATCAGCGCCAGACAACCGTCCGCTGACGCACGACAGCATTGCTTGACAGCAGGCCTCAGCCGAGCTCCCGGGGGGTGACGAGCGCGGTGAGCTCGGCCTGCCCGGGCTCCAGGAGCCGCCAGGGGCCGCTCACCGCAAGCGTGGCGAGTGCCCCGGTGGGGAATTTCCGCGCTGCCAGGTCGCCAGGCTCGCGCAGGAGCGAGACGAGCAGATCCTGCATGGCCGGGTTGTGGCCGACCAGCATCACCGTGCCGGTCTCCTCCGGCACGCGACGCAGGCGTTCCAGCAGCTGCCCGGCCGATGCGCCGTACAGACCCGGCTCCGTCTCGGTCCGGCCCCCGGGTGCCACCAAGTCCAGGGTCTGGCGGGCCCGAACCGCCGATGAGCACAGGACCAGGGAGACCGTCACCTCCTCGTCTCGCAGGTGCCGGCCGATCCGCCTGGCCGCCTTGCGCCCCCGCGGCGCCAGCGGCCGGTCGTGATCGGCCAGCGAGGGGTCGTCCCAGCTGGACTTGGCATGGCGCAGCAGCAGCAGACGCTTGGGCTCAGGCATGGCGGGTCACAGGTCGATTGTCCCGGTCTCCCGCCGGTCAGGCATGATCTGCCCCGTGAGGCGCGTGAACCGTCCCGGGCCCGGCCACCGCGGATGACGCGGTTCGCCGACGTGGTCGCCGCCTCGGCCGCCGTGGCCGGCACGCGCTCGCGAACGGCCAAGATCGACACCCTGGCCGGCCTGCTGCGCACGGTTGAGCCGGAGGAGGTGCCGATCGCCGTCGGACTGCTCTCCGGCGTGCCCCGCCAGGGACGGGTCGGCATCGGCTACGCCACCATTCGGGACATCCCGCGCCAGCCGGCCGGCGCGGCTCCGCTGACGATCGCCGATGTCGACGGCGCTATCTCGGCGATCGAAGCCGCCACCGGGAGCGGCTCGGCCGCCCGGCGCCGCGAGATCCTCGGTCACTTGCTCGGCCGCGCCACCGAGCCGGAGGCCGACTTCCTCATCCGACTGGTGACCGGCGGCCTGCGACAGGGCGCGCTGGCCGGGCTGATGGTCGACGCCGTCAGCCGGGCCGCCGGCGTCCCGGCCGAGGTGGCCCGGCGCGCCCTGATGCTGACCGGGGACCTGGGCGAGACGGCCGAGATCGCGATGCGGGACGGGGCCGACGGACTGCGTGCCGTCGGCCTGACGCTGTTCCGCCCCATCTTCCCCATGCTGGCGTCCACTAGCTCGAACGTCACAGAGGCCCTGTCGGGACTGGAGCGGGCCTCGGTGGAGTACAAGCTCGACGGGATCCGCATCCAGGTCCACCGCCGCGACGAGGAGGTCCGCATCTACAGCCGCAACCTCAACGACATCACCGCCACGCTGCCGGGGATCGTCGACGCCGCGCGCCGCCTGCCCGTCGACCAGGCGATCCTCGACGGAGAAGCCCTGTGGATGGACGCCGGCGGTCCGGCGCCGTTTCAGTACACGGTGTCTCAGATCGACAGCGACGCCCCGCCGGAGGGGATCGTGACGTTCCTGTTCGACCTGCTCCATGTCGACGGCGAGGATCTGCTCGACGTACCGCTCCACGCCCGCATCGCCCGGCTTGACGCGATCGCCGGGCCGCTCCGGATCCCCGGCGTGGAGACAGCGGATCCAGAGACGGCTCAGCGCATGCTGGACGACGCACTGCGCGAAGGGCACGAGGGGGTCGTGGTCAAGGACGCGTCCTCGCTGTACGCCGCCGGCCGCCGCGGACGGGCGTGGCGCAAAGTCAAGCCGGTGCGTACCTACGACCTCGTGGTGCTCGGCGCCGAATGGGGGCACGGGCGGCGCCGGGGCTGGCTGTCCAACCTGCACCTCGGCGCCCGCGACCCCGACGACGGGTCGTTCGTCATGGTGGGCAAGACGTTCAAGGGCCTGACCGACGAGCTTTTGGAGTGGCAGACGGCCGAGCTGCTCGGCCGCGAGACGTCCCGCCGCGGCATCGCCGTCTTCGTCCGGCCGGAGCTGGTGGTCGAGATCGCCCTCGACGGCGTCCAGACCTCGACGCGCTACCCCGGCGGCCTCGCGCTCCGGTTCGCCCGGGTCAAGCACTACCGGCCGGACAAGACCGCCGACGAAGCCGACGTCATCGCCGACCTGCGCCGGCTGCTCCCGACGACCAGGACGGGCGCCTGATGTCCGCCGGCGCATCTGCCGCCCAGCCGGCCCCGTCGCCCACCGGCGGAACCGTCCTGGTGCTGGGCGACGCCGACAAGCTCGCCGAGGCGCTCGTGATCCGCCTCGGCCAGCGGGGAATCGGGGCCGAGCGCTCGCGTCCCGGCACGGACGCCGAGGCGTCCGCCACGCTCAGCCGGTCGTCGTGGCGGGCGGTCGTCGTCCTCACCCGCGACGACATCCTGGCCCTCCGTCTCTCGCTGCTCAGCGCCCATCTGCGTCCCGACCTCCCCGTCTGGACGACGATGTTCGACACCACGGTGGCCCGCGAGCTGCGCCACGGCGTCCCGGCCGTCACCGTGCTGTCGCCGGCGGAGCTGGTCGGGAACGACCTGGCCCGGCAGTGCGTCGAGGCCGGGGCGCGACCGGTCGGCCGCCTGCACCAGGGCGTGCGGCTGGTCGACGACGCGCTCCGGCTGCTGGTCGGAGCCGGCGTGGGACTCGTGATTGCGCTGATGGTGGAGGCGGTGAGCGCGATGGTGGCGCTGCACGAGGACGTGGTGGACGCCGTGTACTTCAGCACCAGATCGGTGGCCACCGTCGCCACCGAGCCGGGTGCCGCGGCAAGCCCCGCGTGGTTCAAGGTCGTCTCGGCGCTCGTCACCGTCGCCGCGCTGCTGCTGGTCGCCGTGTTCACGGCGGCGCTCGTGCGCCGGCTCAGCCGGCCCCGGCTGACGGCGCTGCTCGGTGGCCGCGCCGCGCCCGCCCGCCACCACGTGCTGCTGGTCGGCTTCGGGCAGGTCGGATTCCGCCTGGCCCAGAATCTGCGCCGACGCGGCGTTCCCGTGCTGGCCGTGGAGCGTGACCCCGACGCGCCGTGCCTGCGCCTGGCGCGGGCGGCCGGCATTCCGGTGGCGATCCGGCGAGGCGAGGACCGGGCCACGCTGGAGCTGCTGGGGATCCGGCGCTGCGCCGTCGTCGCCGCGGTCACCTCCGACGATCTCGTCAACGTGGAGGTGGGGCTGGCGGCCAGCGACCTGGCGCCGGGCATCCCGGTCGTTCTCCGGCTGGGAGACGGCGAGGTGGCGGCGGAGACCGACTCCCTCCTGCATCTGGGGCAGGTGTGCGACGCGCACGCCATCGTCGCCGACACGCTGATGGGCGAATTGGCCGCGGCGCCGTGAGCCGCCGTCAACCAGCGACGTCAGCCGTCTGAAGACCCGGCTTCAGGATCAGGAGGGTTGGCGTGCCGCCGGAACCGGAACAGATGCTCGGCCGCCTCCATCCCCTGCTCGGCGCGCTGCACCTCATGCTCGGCCCCGGCGATCGGCGCCAGCACCGCCACGATCTCCTGCATGGTGGCGGTGAGCCGGTCGACCGACTCGGTCAGCGGGCCGACCGAAGTGGCGAGCGTCTCGATCACCTGGACATGGCGCTCGATCGAGTCGGTGACCTCTTCGATCGCCCGGACGGCGTCCAGCGTCTCCCGCTCGGTCTCCTCGAGCGGCCTGATGGCGTCCTGGTTCAGCGCCCGCATGACCTCACCCAGCGGTTTGAACAGGAACCCGAACACCGCAGGGAAATGCTACCGCCGGCAGCGGATCCGGCCCCGCCGGGCGATCCCCGGCCCGCGCGGCGGCGATCAGGTCCGCTCGGCGGGCGTGATCTCCGGCAGCGACCTGATCTGTCGCCTGGTCCGGTCGAAGAACCGCCGCTTTCGCCAGATCATCAGCGCCACGACAATGCAGGGCGAGAGAGCCAGGGACGTCGCCTCGATCATCAAAGGTTCGCCCCCACCCAAGCGTCGACGATGAGGTCGATCACCTGTTGACGGAGTGCCTCGGTGGCCTGCTCGCACTCGGCCAGCTCGTCCATGCTGGCGTTCTCGGTCGCGCCGCGCCGCTGGTGCTCCAGCGCCACCTGATACTGGCGACTGGCTTCGACAAGGCGATTCATCAGCTGAACCGTCCGGCTCGCGCGGGGTATTCCAGGTTCGTCCGGCGGAGCGGAGAGGGGATCAGCGGTGTCATGTCCTGCGGTCCTTGTCGATGCGTGGCCTGATTTCCGTCGCTACCCCGTCCCGTAGCGGCGTAAGCATGAGAATCGGCCCAGGTCAGGCCCACCGCCTGCCCGGGGGCGTCGACGCCGCGCCATGGCCGAGGGCGGCCGCTACGCCGCCGCGGACCAGCGTCCCGCCGGGTCGATCCCGAGCCGCCGCCACGCCAGCACGGCGGCGCCCACGAGCCCAGCCCGCCCTCGTAGCGGCGAGATCCGCACGGCGGGCGGCTCTCGCCAGGTCACCCGGGCGGCCAGCTCGGCCCGCACCGGGTCCGCCAGCCCGTCGCCGGCGTCGCTCAGGCCCCCGGCCAGGACGATCAGCTCCGGGTCAAGCAGCATCGTGCAGGTGGCAAAGGCCACCGCCAGCGCCTCGACGGCCTCCCGCCAGGCGGCCTCGGCGGCCGGATCGGAGTCGCGGCGCGCGGCCACCTCACGAGCCGAGAGGCCAGCCTCTCCGCCCAGTTCCGCGTAGCGCCGCGCGATGGCCGGCGCCGCGGCGTAGCGCTCCAGGCAGCCGCGCTGCCCGCACGGGCATGGCCGTCCTCCGGGGACCACGGGGACGTGCCCGAGCTCCCCGGCCATCCCACGCGCGCCGCGCAGCGGTTGACCGGCGGCGCGGATGACGCCGGAGATCCCGGTGCCGATCACCGCCAGCAGGTAGTCGCCGACGCCCTGCGTGATCCCCACCGTCATCTCGGCCACGCCGGCGGCCCCGACGTCGTGCCCCAACACCGTCGGCAGTCCGGCGGCGGTCTCGATGCGGTCGCGCAGGGGCAGGCCGCGGAATCCCAGGTTGGCGGAGAACTCGGCCCGGCCCGCCGCGGCGTCGACGATCCCAGGGACGACCACGGCCACCGCCTGCACCGCCCAGTCGGCGGACTCCGGAGGCGCGGCGAGCTCGCGGACGACCGCCTCCAGCTCGTTGACCACCGCCTCGGGGCCACGCTCGGCGGGCGTCGGGCGCGCCAGCTCGCGCCGGACGCGCCCGGCGGCGTCGATGACCGCGGCCTTGATCCTGGTGCCGCCGACATCGACGGCGATCACGGTGCCGGCCGCCGCCTCCACTACTTGATCGAGCCGGCGGTGAGGCCGCTGACGACCCGCCCCTCGATCACGGCAAACAGGATGATCACCGGGATCGTGGCAATCACCGCCCCGGCGAACAGGTGCCCCCAGTCGATCGAGTACTCGCCGATGTAGTTGTTGATGGCCACGGTCAGCGGCTGGCGGTTACCCGCCTCCCCCAGCGACAGGGTCAGCGCCACGATGAACTCGTTCCACGCGGCGATGAAGGTGAAGATGAGCGCGGTGACGATTCCCGGGGCGGCCAGCGGCATGGTGACACGCAGCATCGCCCCCATGCGGCTGGTGCCGTCGATCATCGCCGCCTCCTCCAGCTCGACCGGGATCGACTGGAAGTAGGCGGTGAGGATCCAGACCGCGAACGCCATGTTGAAGCCCGCGTTGACCAGGATCAGCGAGAGCGTGGGCGGCAGGTTGAACGCCGTGAACTCGCGCTGGATGCCGACGAGCATTGCCGCCGGTTGGAACATCTGCGTCGTCAGGACGAGCAGCAGGAAGGCGGCCCGGCCGCGGAAGCGGTGACGGGCGGAGTAGTAAGCCGCCGGAACGGACACCAGCAGGACCAGCACGGTGGCGCCACCGGCGATTATCAGGCTGGCGAACAGGTTGCCGCCGAAGCCGGTCTGCCAGATGGTGGTGAAGTTGCTGAACGTGACGTGACTCGGCACCAGGTCGGGCGCCAGCAGCTCGTTGTGCGGTCGCAGCGCGGCGATCACCATCTCCACGTACGGCAGGAGGAAAATGACCGCGACGCCGTAGGCCAGGACGGCGAATACGAACCCGCGGCGCGTGAGCGGGCGCCGGCCGGATCGCCGCCGGACCGTGGCGGGCGGCGGGGCGGCGGGCAGCGGCTCGGTGCTGACGGCGCTCATGCTCAGGTCACCTGCTCGCGCCAGCGGGTGACCCGCAGGAAGATGAGGACGATCACGATCACCAGCAGGAAGTTGGCGACCGACATCGCCGCCGCCTCGCCGATGAACGCCTGCTTGAGAATGAACATGAACGTCGTCGTCGTGCTCGTCTCGTAGCCCGGCCCGCCCCGGGTCATCTCCCAGATGATGGGGAACGAGTTGAACACGTTGATCACGTTGATGGTGGTCGCCACCATGATCGCCGGGCGCAGGAGCGGCAGGGTGATCGTGCGGTAGACGTACCAGCGGCCGGCACCGTCGACGCGCGCGGCCTCGTAGAGCTCGTCGGGGATCGTCTGCAGCCCGGCGAGCAGCGCATACGTGGTGAACGGGAGCGACACGAAGATCGCCACCACGATCATCCAGAACAGCGCCCATCCCGGGGTACCGAGCCAATCCGCCTGGCTGGAGCCCAGGTGATGGACGATGCCGAGGGCGTGCAGGATGATGTTGACCGCGCCGACGTTGGGGTCCAGCGCCCAGCGGAAGATCAGCGCCGTCATCAGTACCGAGGCCGCCCAGGGGGCGATCAGCGCGGTGCGGGCGGTCCGCCGGAGGGGAAAGTGCTCGTTGAACAGTTGGGCGAGGGCCAGGGAGATGACCAGGGTCACGCCCACCACCGCCACCACCCAGAGCACGGTGCGGAGCACGACGCCGCGCAGCGCCGGCTCATGCCACAGGTTGCTGTAGTTCCGCCAGCCGGCGCCGCCGACGACAAACCCATCGGCGGCGATGTTCTGGAACGAGCTGTGGACCAGCACCACGACGGGCCACAGCACCACGACGGCGATGAGCCCTACGGCCGGACCCAGCCACAGGACGGGCCGCAGCCTGACGGCGACCCGCGCGGGCCGCATCCGTCTCATCGTCATCTGCGACTGGCTGGTCATGTTGGTGAACAGGGATGACACCGGGCGCGGCGCCGTGACGCGCCGCACCCGGTGCGCTCACGTCAGCTGCCCAGCTTCTCCGCGGTCGATTGGAGGTTGCCGAGCACGCCCGCCGGACTGCCCGTCACGGCGGTGCCGATCGTGTTCTGGACCTGCGTCTTGACCTGCGCCCACGAGGTGGTGATCGGATACTGCACCGAGTGCGGCAGAGCCTTGATGAACGAGCCGAACGTCGGATCGTTGGCCAGCGCATTGGCGGCCGATGTGGTCGCCGGCAGCAGGTCGTACTCACGGTCGAACTGCAGCTGGTAGTGGTCCTGGTAGGCGAAGTCCAGGAACTTCTTGATCTGCGCCTCGTGCCCGTTGGGCTTGAACGCGGCCACGTTGTCGCACACGCCGAGCGTGTCGGACAGCGCTCCGCTCTTGCCGGCGATCGCCACCGACTTCCAGTCCGAGGGCTTGAGGACGCCGGCCGACTGGATGATCGGGATGAGGGCGGGGGACCCGTTGATCATGCCGATCTTGCCCTGCGCGAACTGCTCCCACAGCGGGGTGCGATTCTTGCTGCCGGGGTTGGGCTCGGTGTCACCAGCGTTGACCATGCCCTTCATGAACGTGAATGCGTTCACGTTCGGGGCGCTGTTGATCGTCCACTTGCCCGAGGTGTCCTGGTAATTGCCGCCGTCGCCCAGGAACCACAGCAGTGACTCGGCCTGCGCCTCCTCCGGCCCCAGAGGCAGCCCGAAGCCGACGTCTCCGAGGCCCTTGATCTTGGCCGCGTCGGCCTCGACTTCGGCCCAGGTCGTGGGCGCCGAGGAGATCCCGGCCTTGGCGAACAGCTTCTTGTTGTAGAACAGGGTGCGCGAGCTGGTCGTGAACGGCATCCCGTACTGGGTGCCGTTGTAGGTGCCCTGCTTGGCGAACACCGGCAGCAGGCTGCCGGGATTGGACAGCACCCCACTCGCCGGGTACAGCAGTCCCTGCTGCGCGTACGAGGAGAAGTAGTCGCCCTCGGTGATGTCGGGGTAATTATGGTTCTGCACCATGGTCTGGACTTCACTGTCGAAGTTCGTCCACGGGATCACCGTGATCTTGACCGAGATCTTCGGATTGGCCTTGTGAAAGGCGCTGGCGATGCCCTGCCAGTACTTCGCGCTCGTGTTGCTGGGGCCGGTGCCGTAATCGGCGGCAACGAGCTTGAGCGTGGTGTTACCACTACTCCCGCCCCCGTTCGAGCCGCCCGAGCTCGAACTTCCACAAGCCGCCACAGCGAGGGCAAGCGCGATCGCTGCCGCCGCTGTGGCAGTACCTGCCAGCCGTTTCCTCATCCCAAACTCTCCTCTCCCGCGTGACCGGACGTGATATCGGCCGGAGACGCTACCGTTTCGGTCACGAGTTGTCTAGACCAATCTCTGCGTTAAGAAGATTAGGCTCGGTGCACCAGCGGCCGCCGGCCATGACCCCGGTGACCCGGAGACCGTCATCGAGCACCACCAGGTCGGCCCGCCGGCCGGATGCGATCGACCCGATCGAGCCTTCCAGCCCCAGGACACGCGCGGGATTACCGGACGCCGCCGCCGATGCCTGCTCGATGCTCAGCCCGCTGTCGACGACCGCCCGGCGCAATGCCTCGTCCATGGTCAGCGTGCTGCCGGCCAGCGAGCGCGTCCGCGCCAGCCGTGCCTCGCCCTGGTGCACGTGCACCTCCTGGCCCCCCAGGACGAACGTCCCGTCCCCCACCCCGGTCGCGTCGATGGCGTCGGTGATGAGCACCGGACACGCGATCCCCTTGGCCACCAGGGCGACCAGGGCGGGATGGACGTGCCGGCCGTCGTTGATCAACTCGGCCGGGAGCCCCGCCTCCAGCACGGCTCCGGCCAGCCCGGGGTGGCGATGGTGCAGCGGCGGCATGCCGTTGAACAGGTGCGTGGCGTGCCCGGCGCCGGCGCGGATCGCGGCCACGGCCTGCTCATAGCTGGCGTCGGAGTGACCCATGGCCACGATGACCCCCGCGTCGCGCAGCGGTGCGATGAGCGCCAGCGCCCCGTCCAGCTCCGGGGCGAGCGTGATCACGCGGAGCGTCCCGCCGGCCGCGACGATCAGGCGGTGCAGAACCTCCCGGTCGGGCGCGATCATGTGGGCCGCGTTCTGGGCACCGCACCGGCGCGGCGAGAGGAAGGGGCCCTCCAGGTGAGATCCGAGCACGTTCCCACGGGGCGTCGGGCCGCGCCGGGTCAGCTCCGCGGCCCAGACCAGCTGGTCGGCCAGCTCATCCACCGGGGCGGTCATGAGCGAGACGAGCGTGGAGGTCGTGCCGCGGGTCCGATGGAAGGCGACGGCGGCGTCCATCGCCTGGCGGGAGCTGGCGACGCTGTGCCCGCCGCCTCCGTGCATATGCAGATCGACGTAACCCGGCAGCAGCCAGGCTCCGGCCAGGTCGACGACGGGGGCGTCCGGGGCGCTCCGGGCGGAGTCAACCGCGCCGATGACCCCGCCGGCCACCTGGACAGAGACGTCGTCGCGCACGCCGGCGGGCGTGACCACCCGCGCGCCGGCCAGCACCTGCGCCGGTCCGTCGAGTACCGCGGGCGCGGTCATGTCGACCGGGACGCGAGACGGGTCACCAGCGTCACCCGGTCGCCGCGGAACCAGGTCCGTCCCACCTCCACCGGGGTGCCGTCGGCATCGAAGTTGTCTCGGCTCACGACCAGCATCGGAGTGCCCACGTCCACCTGCAGAGGCCCGGCCTCACGCGGGGTGGCCGGGGCGGTTTCGATCGACTCCTCGCCGGTCTGCAGCGTCACGCCGTAGTGGCTGGAGAGGATGGCGTGCAGGGAGCCGTGCGTCCGGATCAGCCGGGTGAGGCCCGGAAACCGAGCGGCGGGCAGCCAGGAGGTCTCGACCGCGATCGGCCAGCTGTCGGCCAGGCGCAGGCGCTCGAGCCGATACACGGGGGCCCGCGCGCCGAGCGCCAGGCGCTGGCCGAGCTCAGCGGTGGCCGGGACCCGCTGGGCGGCCAGCACCTCGGCCGACGGGGTGAAGCCGCTGGCCATCACCTGCTCGGTGAAGCTGGCCAGATACAGAGGCCAGGTGATCTTCGGCTCCGCGACGTAGGTCCCCGAGCCCTGGCGGCGCACCAGCCGGCCCTCCACGACCAGCTCGCCCAGCGCCTGCCGGACCGTCGTGCGTGACGTACGCATCTGCAGCGCCAGCTCGCGCTCGGTCGGCACCGCCGCGCCCGGCTCCAGCGAGCCGATGAAGTCGAGCAGATGCCGCTTGACGGCGTAGTACTTCGGCTCGGTCGCCGGCCGATCCCCAGCGGTCGTCATATGGATCCCATCCGGCGCTCAGTCGAGCCGCAGACCGGTTTCGGGATCGAACAGGTGCGCCTCGGATGCGTTCACCAGGATGCCGACGCGGTCGCCGATCCGGGGCAGGGCGCGCCCGTCACAGCGAACGACCCAGTCCCTGTCCTCGGGAGCGTCTCCGGCCAGCTCGCCGTAGACGTAGGCATCGGCGCCGAGCTCCTCGACCAGCCGGACCGTAAGGTCGAGCGCCTCGGGCGTCCCGGCGTCAGCCAGCCGGGTGGACTCGGGCCGCAGCCCGATGGTGACCGCGTCGAGTCCGCCGCTGCGGGCGGCTGCCACGCCTGGGCCGGGCAGCGGCACCACCGTGTCGCCGAGCCGCACGCCCGCCTGGACGACCTGGGCCGAGCGCAGGTTCATCGACGGCGAGCCGATGAACCCCGCGACGAACACGTTGGCCGGTCGTTCGTAGAGACTGCGGGGCGTGTCCACCTGCTGCAGGCGGGCGTCCCGGAGCACCGCGACGCGATGGCCCATGGTCATCGCCTCCACCTGATCGTGCGTCACGTAGATGGTCGTCGTCCCCAGCCGCGCCTGGAGGCTGGCAATGTTGGCCCGCGTCTCGACCCGGAGCTTGGCGTCGAGGTTGGACAGCGGCTCGTCCATGAGGAACGCGCTCGGCTCCCGGACGATGGCCCGACCCATCGCCACCCGCTGGCGCTGGCCGCCGGACAGCGCCTTGGGCTTGCGGTCCAGGTAGCCCTCCAGGTCGAGCAACGCCGCGGCCTCGCTGACCTTCGCCGCTCGCTCCTGCTTGGGCACGCCGCGCAGCTTGAGCGCGTAGGCCATGTTCTCGGCCACGGTCATGTGCGGATACAGCGCGTAGTTCTGGAACACCATGGCGATGTCCCGGTCCTTCGGCGCCTTGCCCGAGACGTCGACGCCGTCGATCTGGATCTTGCCGGAGCTGATCGACTCGAGGCCGGCCAGCATCCGCAGGGCGGTCGATTTCCCGGACCCCGACGGGCCGACCAGCACCATGAACTCGCCGTCGTCGACGTCTAGGCTGAGGTCGGCCACCGACGGGGCCGTCGCACCCTCGTAGACGCACGTCGCGTCGATGTAGCTGATCCTCGCCATCCGTCGATTCCTTTTGGTTCACCGTCTCGCACCGGATCCGGCACGAGAACTGGTCTAGACCAGTTGCGGCAAAGTACAGCACGCCCGGCGGCGACGTCAAGCGCCGGTCGGCCGGCCGACGCTCCGTCTTGTAGCGCACGAACGCGGCGCTGTCGGTAGAACATGGGGGCCTCGGCGTCCCGGCGGTCGGTCCCCGCCGGCCGCACCCGTACCAACGACACAGGAGCGCAGGCACGCATGCGAATCGCCTTGGTAGGAAGCAGCAGCCTTGCCGTGGCCGTGGCGACCGAACTGGCGCAGCAGGGCCACGACCTCACGGTGTTCCCGCCCGCGGAGGACAAGCTCGAAGCCTGGGGGCGCGAGAACGGCGCCGGCGTCGGCCGGCTTGACGAGGCCGACCTGACCCGCAGCGAGGCACAGATCATGGTGGCCGCGCACAACACGCGGATGGTCACCCCGGAGCTCCGGGCGGCGATCGACGGACCGTGCGTCTCCTATCACCCGTCGCTGCTCCCGCGCCACCGGGGGATGGACTCGGTGCGCTGGACGATCGAGATGGGCGACCCGATCGCCGGAGGGACGGTCTACGAGCTCGACGACGGCTGGGACACCGGCCCCATCGTCCTTCAGGACTGGTGCCACGTCGCGCCCGACTGGGACGCCAGTGCCCTCTGGCGCGAGCGGCTCTTCCCCATGGGCGTTCGTCTGATCGGGGAGGTCGTCGACCAGTACCACCGCACCGGCGAGCTGGCCACCAGCGACCAGGACGAGCGGTTCGCCACGTTCGAGAAATCGTTCGCCAGCAGCGAGCGCGCCAGCCCCTGACGGGGGCGGGCCGCCCATAGGCCGTGGGCCGACTCGTCGGGTCGCAGCTCAGCCCCGGTTGTGGTTGACGACCTCGATGTTGTGCCCGTCGGGGTCGAGCACGAACGCGCCGTAGTACCCCGGGTGGTAGATCGTGCGCTCGCCCGGGCCGCCGTGGTCCCGGTACCCCGCCGCGACCGCAGCGGCGTGGAACGCGCGCACGGCGGCGTCCTCGCACGCCGGGAACGCGACGTGGACATGCTCCGTGAGCGGCCGCTCGTCCCGGACGAGTGACACGCTGTAGTCCGGGCCGGACAGCTGCACGCGACCGGGGTCGTCACGCGTCAGGCGGAGCCCGGCGTGGGGTGCGATGGTGGTGTAGAAGCGTCGGGAGGCCTGCCGGTCGCGCACCCGGATCCACAGGTGGTCGATGCGGCCGTCGGGCACGGGGTTCTCGCGGTCGCTGTGGACCGCCTCGACGCTATTGCCGTCCGGGTCGAGCAGGAAGGCGCCGTAGTAGGTGGGGCCGTATTGCGGGCGCGGCCCGGGCGCGCCGTCGTCGCGGTAACCGGCGTCGATCCCGGCCCGCCAGAACGCGTCGACCTGCGCGCGGTCACGGGCGCGGAAGCCGACGTGGAGCCCGCGGGTCACCGCGTGCTCGCGGTCCGTCGGCCCGATCCACCAGTCCTCCCACCCCACCATGTCGGCGCCCGCGTAGCTTGGCTCGACGCCCAGGGCGCTCAACAGAGTGCGGTAAAAGCGCTCGGAGGCCGCGAAGTCCGAATTGTGGATGCCCACGTGGTCCAACATCCGGACCGAGGCTACCGTCGCGCGGCGGGGAGAGCCTCGCCCCACGGTGATTCACCCGATCAGGATGATGGCCCGGGGGTCGTGGCGCCCTAGCTTCCGCCCGGGAAGCAACGTCGCACGCGATGCGCGCGATGGTCGAGTCGGAGGGCGGGTTCGTGACAGACCACATGGCCACTGGAGATACGGGCGTCACCGGGTGGGTGGCCGCAGAGGTGCAACACAACGTCGTCCAGCCGATCGTGGACTTTCGCGATCCGCGTCAGGAGTGGCGCCGACTGTTCTCGGAGCTGCTGGGGACGTTCTTTCTGGTCCTGGTGGCCGCCGGCGGAGGGATGATGGGGACCGCGTTCCCGAACACGATCAGTCGCACCGCGGCGGTGGTCGCGCCCGGGCTGATGGTGATGGCAATCATCATGTTCATGGGTAAGGTCTCAGGCGCTCATCTGAACCCCGCGGTCAGCATCGCGTTCGCGCTGCGCCGGGACTTCCAGTGGGGGCGGGTACCGGGCTACATCATCGTCCAGCTGACCGGCGCCACGCTGGCTGCGCTGGTCCTGCACGCGCTGATCAACGTCTCGGCCATTCACGGCTCCAACTACGTCGCGTCCGGGTACAGCGCCGGCACCGGGTTCTGGATGGAGCTGATCCTGACCTTCGGCTTGGTGAGCGTGATCCTGGGCACGGCCTCGGGCGCGCAGAACATCGGGATCATCGCCGCCCTGGGGGTGGGCGCGTACATCGCTCTGGCTGGGTTATGGGGAAGCCCCATCTCAGGCGCGTCGATGAACCCGGCCCGAACGTTCGGTCCGGATCTCGTGGGGGGAAGGTTCACCGACTACTGGGTCTACGTCGCCGGGCCGATCGTGGGTGGCGCGCTGGCGGTCGGCATCGCCTACGTGCTGCGTGGGTCCGGCGGCGGGCTGAGCGGGTCCGGCGCCGCCCAGGGCGAGCTGTTCACCGAGGCAACGAAGCCCGAGAAGAGGTAGGGCGCCGCCCCAGCGAGCGGCGTGGGTCGGCAGCTTGGGCCGCGCTGTGTCTCTACTCGTCTTCGATCCAGTCGAGCAGCTGATCCCGGGTGACACTTGTCACCAGATCGGGATGGCTTTCCCTGATGTGCTGCTCGGCCTGCTGGATCACCTCGTCCTCCGTCTCCCCACGGATGGTGCGCCCGCACTGGCAGTTGATGAGCTTGGCCATTGCTTCTCCCCCGATGTGTCGTGGTCGACTGTTCGGAGCATTGTCGAGCGCGGCCGTTGGAGCTACGTTGTGATGACGTTGGGGTCGGCGAGGACTCGGATTCAGCTGTGCGGACAGCTCGTCGTCGAGCTCGATGGTCGTCGCGTCGAGAACGAGCTACCCGGCAGGCAGGGCCGTCTGCTGTTCGGCTATCTCGTCACCGAGCGTCTCCGGCCAACTCCTCGTGAAACGCTGTATGAGCTGCTGTGGCCGGGCAAGCCACCGGATTCCTGCGACGCCAGGCTCAGACCGCTTGTCTCTCGGCTGCGCCAGATCGTCGGCGATCGGCTGGCCGGGCGCTCGGAGCTCAGGCTTCTCCTTCCGTCGGACGCCCGCGTCGACATCGACCGGGCGGCGCTGTACCTGCACGACGCGGAGTCCGCCGTCTCGCTCCACAGGTGGACGGACGCGTGGATGCCGGCACAGATCGGCTGGAGCATCACCTCCCGCGAGTTCATGGCCGGATGCGAGAGCGATTGGGTCGAGGAGCGTCGGCGCACACTGGAGGACGACCATCTACGCGCGCTGCAGTGCATCGCGGTGGCGGGACTGCACCTCGGCCCCGCCGAGCTGCCCGACGCGGAACGAGCGGCCCGCTCGCTGATCATGCGCGCTCCGTTCCACGAGTCGGGGTACCGGCTCCTGATGGAAGCGTTGGAGATGCAGGGCAACGTCGCGGAAGCGCTGCTCGTGCACGATCGTCTGCGACGCGTTCTGCGCGACGAACTGGGTCTGGCTCCGAGCAAAGAGGTACACGACGTCGTCGAGCGACTACTGGCCCGCCGATGAGCTGTGTGGGCCAGCGCCTGCGCCTGCCGGCTCGAGCGTGAAGAGTTTGATCGTCAGGTCCTGGGCGGGGTCGATTCCGCTCACGTAGGCCAGGGTCTTGCGGCCCAGTTCCTGCTCGACGATCGCGCGGAACTGATCCTCGAATGCGTCTGAGAGGAACAGGCGAGCCTCGCGCACCGGCCGTTGCTCGCCCAGCGCGACGAGGTGGCGCTCGGCGACGGTGAGGCTGGATTGGAGGGTGACCAACAGCGTGTCATCTCCTACCAACTGTGCTCGCGCATTGATGAGACCGCGCCCGAACGCCTCCGTGAAGAGGGCGACGATCGCGTTTGAAATCTTGAGCAGTTGGCTTCGGCCGGTGGTCGCGCTGGCCACGGTGTCCGGCGAGCCGTGGCTTACCTTTGAGCCTGAGGATCTGATCTCTCTCGGCGACTCCGAGTCCGCGCCGCGTCTCGGTTGACGACCGTCAGGTGTCTCCATAACTTGGTACAGTCGTAATTAGCGATACGAAGGGTACGTTCCCTAGTATACGATTTATAATATACGATCTTGGCTTCTGATCTGTCAACCGGCCATGCCGATGGGGGCTGGCAGTTCGTCACGAACCACACGCAGGTACTGCTCTGCATCGCCCGTGACCCCGATATCCGCCTGCGTGACATCGCCGACGCGGTTGGCATCACCCTGGGATCCGCGCAACGCATCCTGGCCGATCTGGTCGAGGCTGGGTACGTCCAACGGGAGCGGGAGGGCCGGCGCAACCGATACGTGATCAACCGGGAGGCGCCGATGCTCCGACACGCCGCCCAGGACGGCCACGACATCGGCGGGCTCTTGGACCTCCTGCGCCTCGGCGAACGCGATTAGGCGCTGCGGCCGGACTGACGTGATGCGCCGGTCGCGCCGCGGTTAGCCGGCGAAATCCCGAAAAGCGACGGTTAGTCGCTCGTCGGCGTCGTCGACATCACGCCCCGGCGAGTCGTCCTCGTCGTCATCGGGTTCGTCGTGCTCATCGTCGGTCGCCAACGTGGAGTTAGTCTGCTGGATCGCAGCCTCGAGAAAGTGATGCAGGCTCTCCTCGTCGCCTTCGACGATCCCGGTCACGCGGATCTTCCCGGACTTGCAGACCACCTCTCCACACGGCCCACCGCCGAGCAGCGTGACGACGCGCCCGAACGTCTTCTTCCACCCCTTCGGGCGGTCGCCGTCGAGCGGGACGGTTAACACGCCGCCGCTGACTTCGGCCGCGTTCCACCGGAGAGTGGGAGACGCCATGGTTGGGTGATACCCGGCTCATGCGTCGGCAAGCTTCGGGCCACCGCCCGCGCCGGCCGCGCGCCCTGGATGCTCGGGACCGTGCGGGCTCTAGCGGATGGACCGAAACGCAGCGCGGATCTCGGATGCGAACAGTTCGGGCTCTTCCCAGGCAGCGAAGTGGCCGCCCTTGTCGACCTCGTTGAAATAGATGACGTTGGGATAGGACTTCTCGACCCAGCTGCGTGGGGCCCGGAAGATCTCGCCCGGGAAAGTGGAGAAGGCCACGGGAAGCGAGGCGACGAGAGGAGGTTGCTCGGCGGCTGCCGCAGCAGCCGCGGCCCGGCCGCCTTCCCAATAGGACCGGGCCGCGGAGGTCCCGGTTCCGGTGAGCCAGTACAGGGTGATGTTGTCGAGGACGCGGTCTCGGGTGAGGTTGCCCGAGGACTGCCCGTCGACGAAGGCTCGGGAGATCTTCTGGTAGCTGTCGGTGTCGTGGTCGAGCATCCAGGCGGCTAGGGCGATGGGTGAATCCAGCATGGCGTACCCGATCGTCTGCGGCCGCGTCGTCTGCTCCAGGAAGTAGCCGAAGCCGCTCGTCCGGAACGTGTTGATCGCGGCGACCGCGGCGCGTTCGTCGTCGGAGTCCGCGGGCATTGCCGTGACAGCGGCCAGCGCCTGCCTGAGGAAGTTCAGGTGGATGCCGATCAGACCCGCTGGGGCCTGGCTGCCCATCGCGTCGGTGACGCCGGCGCCCTGGTCGCCGCCCTGGGCGACGTAGCGGGCGTAGCCGAGACGGTGCATCAGCTCCGCCCAGCCCCGCGCGATACGGCCGGCGTCCCAGCCCATCGCCGTCGGCTCGCCTGAGAATCCGTAGCCGGGAAGGGACGGCAGGACGACGTCGAACGCGTCCTCGGCGCGTCCGCCGTGCGCCGTCGGATCCGTGAGCGGGCCCACCGCCTCGAGCAGCTCGACGACCGAGCCGGGCCAGCCATGCGTGACGATCAGCGGCAGCGCATCCTGGTGCCGCGACCTCACATGGACGAAGTGAATGTCGAGTCCGTCGATCTCGGTCTTGAACTGGGGCAGCGCGTTCAGCCTCGCCTCGCCCGCGCGCCAGTCGTAATCGCTACGCCAGTAGCGCGCCAACTCCCGCATCGTCGTCAGCTGCACGCCCTGCGACCGATCGTCGACCAGCTCCCGGGAGGGCCATCGCACCGCCGCGATGCGCCGGCGCAGGTCGTCGATCTCCTCCTGCGGGACCTCGACGTGAAACGGCCGGATCGCTGCAGCACCGGGTGGCTTCTCGGTTGCGATCGACATGAGGGCCTCCTTCGCTTGACGGCGTGATGCCACCAAGGCTGAACGCCTCCACTCCCGACCGCGCCTGTGAGTCCCTGGCCCAATCCCTGGTCATCGGATCCGTGGTCGAGCGGCGCAGGGAAGAAACCCGGGAGGGCCGGGGGCTGTTTCTGGTCCCAGGCGGGAGAAATCACCCAAAGCCCCGGGTGCCCGGGCACACTGTGGGTCCAAGCCGCAAGACCACAGTCATTCCGTTTACTAGTAGTACCCCCAACGGGACTCGAACCCGTGATCTCCTGCGTGAAAGGCAGGCGTCCTAACCGCTAGACCATGGGGGCGCTGGACCGATTGTAGGTCCCACGGGCGGCCGCACGGCGGGTGGCGATCTTTATGCAGGGGTCAGGGCCGGGCTGCGAAGATGCCGGTGGGCGCGGGGGCGCCGGGACCGGAGGTAATCATGACTGTAGGGCTCGTCCTCGATTTTCCTGGGGGCACGAAGCGGCAGTACGAGGATCTGCGCGACCGTATGCAGCTGGGCGGATACCTGCCGCCGGGCGGCCAGGTCCACACGGCCGGACCGCACGCCGGCGACTGGCGGGTGATCGACGTCTGGGAGAACCTGGGGGCGTTCGAGCGCTTCCGCGACGAGCAGATCGTGCCGAACGCCGCCGGCACGGGGCTGGCGCCGCCCCGGATGAGGGTGCTGGACGTCGATGACGAGATGCCGGACGATGGGCGTGCTCCCGCGTTCGTGCAGTTCGTCTACCTGCCCGGCCTCGACCGCGCGGCGTTCCGCGCCGTGCACGAGCAGGTGGTGCCGGGAGGTGTCCGGCCCGACGGTGTGGTCTTCCACGTCAACGGGCCGTTCGAAGACGGGTGGTGCGTGATCGACGGATGGACGTCGAAGTCGATCCGCGACCAGTTCATGGAGGGCATCGGCGCGATCATCGCCGCGGCGCCGCTGTCCGGAGCGCCAACAATCGAGGAGCTCACGGTCGAGGCCACGCTGCCGGCCAGGACCGCGGCCCGAGCCTGAACCGTCACGCCGGGGGCGCGGGCGGCGCCCCCGGCGGGCCACCGCGGACCTGGGCGCCGATCTCCTCCAGGACGTGCCGGATCTGAGCGCGCACAGCGTCGTCGTCCACCAGGCCGGACTCGCCGATCATGTCCCGGCTGACCGGCACCCGTACGCACGCGGACTCGATCACATCCGCACCGGCATACCCGAGGACCTTGCGCAACGAGTCGTGGGCGTCCGCCGCGCCGGTCGGAGACGCCGGGCCGGCCGCGTTGATCCACGCCACCGGCTTGCGGTAGGTGCCGGCGTCGCCGATCGTCCACTCCAGGAGGTTCTTCAGCGCCGCCGGAAGGGCGCCGGCGTACTCCGGCGTGCAGATCAGCACGGCATCGGCCCGTCCCAGCGCCGCGCGCATCTCGGCGACCCGGCCATCGACGGCCTCGCCCTCACGGTCGTCGTCCGGGTTGAACAGCGGAAGGGAGCCGATCGCGTCGTACAGCACGGTGGCGATCCCGGGCGGCGCCTCCGCCGCGGCGGTGCGCAGAACGGCGACATTCGTCGACCCGTGGCGCGAGCTACCGGGGATGAGCAGAACAGTGAATGCCGGCGCGTCATCGGACATAGCCAATACGATCATCCTGACATGGGCGAGCTGACTGTCACCGGAGACCTGGTGGCGCGGGGACCGGCGGCGGCGTACGTCCTCGACGACGAGCAGGTCGCGCTTGTCGGCGAGGGCGCCAAGCGCTTCCCGGTAGTCGCCACCGTCAACGGCTACGAGTGGCGG
This sequence comes from Solirubrobacteraceae bacterium, assembly GCA_051985625.1. GTDB lineage: Bacteria > Actinomycetota > Thermoleophilia > Solirubrobacterales > Solirubrobacteraceae > Palsa-465. The sequence goes on along the minus strand of JBPYFQ010000222.1, from coordinate 41,917 downwards.
ACGTCGGTGACCCGGATGCGGGGCGAGTTCCTCGTCGGCCTCAATCGCGAGGTCCGCGACGGCGCGGGCGTGCAGGCCGGCGACACGGTCACGCTGACGCTCCGGCTCGACACGGCCCCGCGCGAGGTGGAGGTCCCGGAGGCGCTGGCGCGGGCACTCAGCGCCGATCCGGCCGCCCGGGCCGCGTTTGACAGGCTGGCGTTCACCCACCGCAAGGAGTTCGCGCGGTGGATCGAGGAGGCCAAGCGCGCGGAGACCCGCGACCGCCGGGTGACCCAGGCGCTGGAGATGATCCGCGCCGGCCAGACCCGCAGCTAACGCCCCGGGGATTCACCCCCCCACACCCCATCCCACCGCAGGGCGAGGTGCAAGTTGTGGTTGCACAGCAACCATCAGATGACACTCGCACACTGACATCGGCAAACCGCGGGCCGCGACGCCGCGACACGCTCAGGACGGCGCCGGAACTCCGACGGCGGCGCAGGCGTCCTCGGGCGTCTCGTAGGCGACCATCTCCACCACCCGCCCGTCGCGCAGCCGGGTGACGTTGGCCCGCCGGGGCGGCAGCGGATCTCCCGGCTCGCCGGCCGGCTGCAGCACGACGACCATGCGGCCGTCGCCGGCATCGATCACGTCGACCAGTTGCGCGCGGGTCCGGTGCATGGCCTGGCGCATGACCGCCAGCACCTGGTCCCGGTTCTGACACCCGGAGCTCGGATCGCCGCCGTGCCACTTCACGTCCGGGTCCAGCAGCCCCGCGATCACGTCATAGTCGCCCCGCGTGACCGCCGCAAAGCCCTCCCAGACCAGCTCGGTATTGGAGCCCGGCATCCGCCCATTCTCCCACCTGTCGCCTCGTCCGCCATGAGCGAACGCCATGAGCGAACGCCATGAGCGAACGCGAGCGCAGCTCAAGGCCGGCCGTCGAGCACCCCGGCCGCCTGCAGCCGCCGGCGCAGGTCCTCCGGGGAGCGGAACCGCTCGGCCTGGAACCCCAGCGCCGCCGCCGCCGCGACGTTGCGCGGCGAGTCGTCGACGAACAGAGTCCGCTCCGGCGTCAGGCCGAAGCGAGCGATCAACCGCTCAAAGATCTCCGGATCCGGCTTGATGATCCCCTCCGCCGAGGAGACCACCGTGCCGTCGAACCAGTGCATGAACGCGAACCGCTCCAGCCGCTGCGGATACGTCTCGGCCTCCATATTCGTGAGCGCGTAACAGGGGACCGACCGGCGGCGAAGCTCGTCCAGGATCTCGACCGTGCCGGCAATCGGCCCGGCGATCATCTCCTCGCTGCGGCGTCCCCAGGCCCAGATCTCCTCCGCGTACTCGGGGTGCCGCGCGGCCAGGTCCCGGCAGGTCACCGAGAACGGCACGCCCCGGTCGTTGGCCTCGTGCCAGTCCATCGTGGCCACCTCGGCCAGGAACCGCTCCATGGTCGGCTCGTCGTCGAACAGCTTGCGGTACAGGTAGCGGGGGTTCCAGTCGATCAGGACCCCGCCGATGTCGAAGATGACGGCGTCGATGGACGGGTCCGGGGACGAGGGCATCACGCTTAAGCCTGTCGGATGTGGGGCACACTGTGCGCGGTGACCCCGTCCCCGCCTCCAGCTGACCGCGTCACGGCGGCCGTCACCGGCGTCGCGCTGGAGCCGGTGCGCCGCTGCGCGCCGCCCGGGGTCGACGTGGTGGCGCTCCAGGACGGCGTCGACCCGCAGTCGATCGACTTCCTCGTCCCGGCGTCGGACGGCAGCGGCCATGTCCTCGAGGTCCTCCCCGAGCTTCGCCGCCTGTCGGTGGTGCAGGTGCTGTCGGCCGGGACGGATTGGATCGAGCACCGGCTTCCCCCGCAGGCCACCCTGTGCAGCGCCCGGGGCGCTCGCGACGCCCCCGTCGCCGAGTGGGTGCTGGGCGCGCTGCTGGGCGCCACCACCGGGCTGCTGGAGTGCGCCCGCATCTCCCACTGGACCGACCGCCAGCTGACCGATCTGGCCGGTTGGACCGTCCTCATCGTCGGCCACGGGTCGATTGGGCGCCTGGTCCAGGCGCGGCTGGAGACGCTCGGCACCACAGTCGTCGGCGTCGCCTCGCGAGCCCGGGACGACCTGCACGGCGTCGATGAGCTGGGCGACCTGCTGCCGGACGCCGATGCCGTCGTCGTCCTGGCCCCGCTCACCGAGGCCACGCGCGGCCTCATCGGCGCCGCCGAGCTGGGCGCCATGCACGACGGCGCGCTGCTCGTCAACGCGGCCCGCGGGCCGGTCGTCGACACCGACGCCCTGCTCGCACACGTGACCGACGGCCGGCTGCGCGCCGTCCTGGACGTCACCGACCCCGAGCCTCTCCCGGACGGCCATCCGCTGTGGAGCGCGCCCGGCGTCCTGTCGATCACGCCGCACATCGCCGGGGATTCTCCGCGGGGCTGGGCCCAGGCCGCCGCCCTGGCCGGCGAGCAGCTGGTGCGCTGGCACGCCGGCCAGCCGCTCCAGAACGTCGTGCGCGACGGCTCCGCCTGATCCCCGGGTCCGCCCGCACCCGGCGAACGCGGTCCGGCAAACCCGGTCCCGCCCACCCAGTAACTTCACTGCGCGATGGCGTCGCCCGCCGGCCAGACGAGCGAGACCCCCAGCTCGGGAGCCGTCACCAGCGCGGTCAAGGCCGCCGCCCGCTTCGACCCGGCCGGCGTCTCGGTGGGCGCCGGTCTGCTGGCGACGATCCCCGTCGTCGTCGTGCTCGGCATCGGGATCGCGATCGGCAAGCCCGTTGCCGGGGTGACGATGGGCGCCGGCGCGATGCTGGTCGGGATCGCCTGGAGGGTCAGCGGCGGGCGTCCCCCGGTCGGGGTGATGGCGATCGACGCGGTCGTGATGGCGGTGTCGACGTTCATCGGCTGCATCACGGGCTCGGTCACCTGGCTGCACCTGTGCGTGCTGTGCCTGTGGTCGCTGATGGGCGGCCTGCTGGTAGTGGTGGGCAACCGCGGCGGCGCCGTCGGGACCCAGGCGATCATCTCCGTCGTCGTCTTCGGCCGCTTCACCGAGCCGGCTCCCGCCGCGCTCGGCCTCGCCGCGCTGGTGCTCACCGGCGGTCTGGCGCAGGCCCTCCTGCAGAGCCTCGTCCGCTGGCCGCTGCCGCTGCGCACCCAGCGGACCGCCGTGGCGGCGGCCTACCGCGAGCTGGCCAGGCTGGCGCGCGCGTCCGACGACGCCTCCGCGCTGGCCCCGGCCGCGGCGCTCGACGAGGCCCAGGCGAGCCTGGCATCGCCAACCCTGTTCGGCGATTCGGCGCTCATGACGCTCCGCAGCCTGGTCTCCGAGGCCTACCGGCTACGTCTCCAGCTGATCGCCCTGCACGCGCTGCTCCGCCAGAATCAGCCGTCCGACCGGGACGCGGCATCCGCCCTGAGCGAGCTTGCCCAGCACACGCTGGGCACCGCCGAGACGGCATTCGAGCTCACCGCCCAGGTGACCGAAGGCCGTCTGGACCGCGAGGACGACCTCGGCCGGCTCACGCGGGAGCTGAGCGCGGCGATCGACGAGCAGGAGTCGGCCGCTTCGCTTGACCCGGTGGAACGCCAGGTCCTGCGGCGTCTGGAGTCGCTGTCGGGCCAGCTGCGCGCGGTCGCGTCGCTGGCGCCCGCCGCCGGCGCGGGTGGCGGGCTGCGCACCCGGCGACCGGTCCGGCGCACGAACCGGCCGCTGCAGCGCGCCCTCGCCAACTCAGACCAGCTGCGGGCCAACATGTCCCTGCAGTCGCCGGCCGCTCGACACGCCATCCGGTTGGCGGTGATCGTGCCACTGGCCTCGCTCATCGCCCGCGAGCTGCCGATCGAGCGCAGTTACTGGCTGGTGGTGGCCGCGGCCACCGTCCTGCGGCCCGAGTTCGGGGCGACGTTCACCCGCGGCGCCGAACGCGCCGCCGGCACCACGCTGGGGGTGGGGCTGGCCGGCGCCATCGCCGTGCTGGCGCACCCGGCCGGCGGCGTCACCGTCGCGCTCGTCGGACTGTTCGCCTGGGCGGGCTACGCCACCTTCCCGGCCAGCTTCGCCGTCGGCTTTGCCTTCATCACGGCACTCGTGGTGTTCCTGCTCAATGTGATCACACCGGACACGCTGGCCACCGCGTCGGCGCGCCTGGTCGACACGCTCATCGGCGGGGCAATCGGACTGGCGGCCTTCGCACTGTGGCCGACCTGGTCGGATGTGCCGGCCTGGCAGTCGCTGGCCGACCTGGTGGCGGCCGAGCGGGCGTATGTGGAGGACATCCTGACCGCGCTGATCGAGGGCCGGCGGGCCCCGGAGCAGCGGATGACGAGGCTCTCGCGGCGCGCCCGCCTGGCCCGCACCACGGCGGAATCGGTGATCGCCCGCTCGCTGTCGGAACCGGCCACCCGGCGCATCGACGCCGACCGGAGCCAGGCGGTGCTCGGCGCCATGCGCCGCCTCATCCAGGCCGGGCACGTGCTCAGGCTCACCGCCCAAGACGAGGACGCGCAGCCGCGGCCGGAGCTGGAGCCGATGCGGGCCGGCCTGGACCAGCTGCTGGCCCGCGTCGAGGCGCGCTTTCGCTTCCATCCCGAGCAACCCGCCTCGGCTGAAGCCCTGCCGGATCTCCGCGAGCGCTACGTCGAGATCCAGCGGGGGCTGCGCCATGACGCGCAGGCCCAGGAGCTGCTGAGCGAGCTCGACGAGACGGTCGACGCCGCCAACGGGCTCGCCGCCGCGGCGGGCCTCGAGTCGGTCGACGCCGACGCGACCGAAGCGCCGGAACCGGAGCGTCAGCGGCGCGCGCCGACGTGGTTGGCCAGAATGTGGCCATGACCACTTTCCCCGACTCCCACCGGGATCTCCTCGACGCGCCGGTCGCCACGTTGGCCACGACCGATGCCCAAGGCTTTCCCCACCAGACCGAGATCTGGTTTCTCTACGACGAGGGCCGGGTCAAGACGTCGCTCAACGACTCGAGGCTGAAGACCCGACATCTGATGAAGCGCCCGAAGTGCAGCCTGCTCATCCTGGATCTCGCCAACCCGTACCGGTACCTGGTGGTGCGCGGCACGGCTCGGATCGAACCGGACCCCGACTACGTGTTCGCCAACAAGCTCGGCGCCAAGTACGGCGGCGCCGACCTGCGGGAACACGACGGCCCGGGCGACAAGCGGGTCGTGGTGACGATCGAACCGGACAACGTCTACCCGGTCGACATGGGCGCCGGTCAGTCCTGATCAGGCCCGGCCAGGCGGTCGCGGAGCGCCAGCACATCCGCGCGCCGGCCCGTGTACAGATCGACACCGTGCCGACGGTCCAGCCGGGCCCGGCGGACGACGTCGGCCATGAACGCGTCGCAGGCGACGACATCGCACTGGGGGAGCGCCACCGCCAGCGCGTCCAGGTCCGCCGCATCGCCCGGCCGCGCCCGCCGTTCGGGCAGCTCGTGGTCGATGACCCACGTCATCCGGCGGCGCGCCTCACGGGCGGCCGCCCCGGGGTCGGTGAGCCGGTGCCCGCCGGACAGCTCGCGCAGGAGCTCCAGCAGCCCGAGATCCGGCCGGGGACGCGACTCCCGCACATGGACGGCTGATTCGGCCACCGTGACGCGGCCGGCGGCCACGGCCGTGCGTAACACCGGCTCCAGCTCGCGAAAGGCGGGCTTGCGCTTGGCGATACCGCTCAGGTAGTTCTGATCCAGGTACAGCCGCACCGGGCGGCGCCGGGCGGGGGGCTGGTCACGCAGCGTGCCGCTCGCCGGCGCCGGCGGCGTCGCCCGGCCGCCAGCCGATGGCCGGAGCGACGTCCCGGGCGATCGTGTCGAGCAGCCGGGCGTTGTACTCCACGCCGAGCTGGTTGGGAACGGTGAACAGCACGGTGTCGGCTTCGCGCACAGCCGGATCCCGGCTGAGCTCCTCGGCGATGACGTCCGGCTCACCGGTGTAGCTGCGGCCGAAGCGAGCGACGACGCCCTCCAGGTAGCCGAGCTGGTCCTCCCCGCCCCCGGCCGCGCGGTCGCCGAAGTACGCGCGGTCGAGATCGGTGACGATCGGCAGCACGCTGCGGCTGACCGAGATCCGGGGCTGACGCTCCCAGCCGGCCTCGGCCCAGGCGGCGCGGAACAGCCCGATCTGCTCGGCCTGCAGCTCGCCGAACGGGACCCCGGTGTCCTCGCTCAGCAGGGTCGAGCTCATCAGGTTCATTCCCTGCTCGGCGGTCCAGACGGCCGTCTGACGGGTGCCGGATCCCCACCAGATTCGGTCCGCCAGCCCGGGCGACTGCGGCCGGATGGCGAGCCCGCCCATCGTGCCGGTCATCTGCGGATCGGCGGCGGCGACGCCGGCCCCCTGGATGGCGGCCCGGAACAGCTCGGTGTGGGCGCGCGCCATGTCGGCGTCGCTCTGGCCCTCCGGCGGGACATGGCCGAAGGCCTCGTAGCCGCGCAGCGCGGGCTCCGGCGAGCCCCGGCTGATGCCGAGCGCCAGCCGCCCGCCGCTGATCAGATCCGCCGCCGCGGCCTCCTCGGCCATGTACAGCGGATTCTCGTAGCGCATGTCGATGACCGCGGTGCCGATCTCGATCCGTCGCGTCCGGGCGCCGATGGCGCTCAGCAGCGGAAATGGCGAGGCGAGCTGGCGGGCGAAGTGGTGGACGCGGACGAACGCGCCATCGATGCCGATCTCCTCGGCGGCCTCGGCGAGCTCGATCGTCTGGCGCAGCGCCTCGGCCGCGGTGCGCGTCTGCGAGCCCGGCGCCGGCTGCCAGTGGCCGAAGGACAGAAACCCGATCCGCTTCATGCTTCGATGCTAGGAGGCCCGCTAGCTCCGGCGGGTGTCGTCCTCGGGGACCGGTGCTGACTACTCCGATTGGCGCCCGAGCGTGGCCACGAACCGCTCAATCCGGTGGCGCTCGTCGTCGGTCAGCGGCCCCTCGGCGGCGACGAGCAGGGTCATCGGCCCGCGCTCGTGCGCCCAGGTGCGCGCCGACTCGCTGAAGCCGGTCGCCACCCAGACGAGCGGCAGCGACCCGGCATGGGCGATGACCGTCTCCTCCTGACGGGCCGCGTCCTCCTCGCCGCGAACGAGCGCGATGCTGGGCAGGTCCAGCGCATGGGCCACGCCGTTGACGGCGTCCAGGTCGCCGGAGTCGGCGAGCAGCGCGATCTCGCCCTCTCCGAGCATGTCGCGCGCCCAGCCGCCCGGCGCGCCCTCCAGCGCCGACGGGACACAGACGAAGCGAAAGGCCATGGGGCGCAGACGCTACCGGTCCGCGAGCAAGGCGGGCAGGCGCCGCATGTCGTCAAACACCGTGGTGCGCTCGCCGGCCAGGACCGCCGCCGGGGTCACGCTGCCCGCGTAGCCGAACGCATCCATGCCCGCCGCCCGCGCCGCCTCCACGCCGAACAGGCTGTCCTCGACCACGACGCAGCTCTCCGGGGCGACGCCCATCCGCTCGGCGGACAGCAGGAACAAGTCGGGCGCCGGCTTGCCGTGGCGGACCTGGCTGGCGCTGAAGATGCGGCCGGCGAACCGGTCATACAGGCCGGTCAGCTCCAGCTTGTGCCGGAGCGAGGCAGGCTCGCTGCTGGAGGCCACGCACGTCGCCGAGGCGATCGCGTCCAGCGCCTCCTCGATTCCGTCCACCGGCCGAAGCTCGGTCGCGTATGCCTCGTCGTACAGGTGCTGGAACTGGCTCTCCCAGTCGCCGGGCAGCGGTCGGCCGAGGTGCTCCTCGACGGCATGGCGCATGACCGACGGCGACCGGCCCACGAATCGCTCGACGATCTCCGATTCGGTCAGCGGCATCCCCAGCCTGGCCAGGATGCCAACCTCCAGCCGGACGGCGATGCGCTCGCTGTCGACAAGCACCCCGTCGCAGTCGAAGATCACCAACTCGTGCGGCACGCTCACACGCTCACCGTCACACCGGCCCGTCGCCCGCCAGGTCGCCGGCCAGCGCCTCGAGCGCCATCAGCCCGGCCGGCAGCGGCTCGAGGTCGATGTACTCGTCCAGCCGGTGGGCGTTGGCCCCGGTCGTCACGCCGACGGTGATCGCCGGGATGCCGCGACCGTGGGCGGCGTTCGCGTCCGTCGAGGACGCCAGCTCCGGGGCCGCCGGCAGCCCCGCCCGCTGACGGGCCCGCCGGGCGGCGGCCAGGAGCGGGTGATCCGGATCGATGCGCCCTCCGGGGCGGTGGCCCAGCTCGGCGATCTCCACCTCCAGCCCGTCGTCAACCGCCGCAAACGCGGCGCGGACCTGCTCCGCGGCCCGCTGCAGCGCCAACTCATCTTCGCTGCGGACGTCCAGCTCGGCCCGCGCCTCGGAGGCGATGGCGTTGATGACGGTCCCGCCTCCGATGACGCCGACGTTGGCGACCAGCCCGGCGCGTTGCAGCTCGCCCACGACCCGAGCCAGCGGCTCCAGCAGAGCATGGACGGCGCTCGGATTGTCGCGGTCGCTCCACGGATGGCCGCCCGGACCGCGGACCACGATCCGGAACCGCACCGACCCGGTGGCCGCCACCGTCAGGCTGTCCAGCATCTGCCCCTCCACCGCGATGAAGGCGGCGCACGGTCGCTCGTCGAGGAGCGCCTTGGCTCCGCGGAGATCACCGAGCCCCTCCTCTCCGACGGTCGCCGCCAGCACCAGCCGGCGGCGTGGCCGCCGCGCCGACAGACGCCGCGCCAGTTCGATCAGCGCGGCGACGGCCAGCGAGTTGTCGCCCAGCCCGGGCGCGGCCAGACGCCCGGAGTCCTCGGTGAAGACGATCTCGGTGTCGGCGGAGAACACCGTGTCGAGATGGGCGGCGAACACCACCGCATCCGCCTCCCCCCGGTCGCCCAGGGATGCGATCACGTTGCCGGCGCTGTCGCGCTCGGCGGTCAGCCCGGCCTCGGCGAACATCTCCGATACGAGGTCGGCGCGGGCGTGTTCGTGGAATGTGGGCGCGGGCACGGCGCAGATGCGCCGCGCATCGGCAAGTACGCGCTCGGCGTCAGGGGGGAGCATGGGCGGCAAGTCTGCCTGGTCCCGACGCGCGGTGCTAGGTTGCGATTGTGGCCGCCATCGGTGTCTCCGCCCCCCGCCGGGACTCAGAGCCGAAGGTGCGCGGTGCCACGCGGTTCGCCGGCGATCTCGCGCTGCCGGGGCTGCTGCACGCCCGGCTCGTCCTCGCCCACGAGGCCCACGCCCGGATCCGGAGCATCGACGCCGACCCCGCCCGGCAGGTCCCCGGCGTGGTGGCGGTCCTCACCGCGGCGGATCTGCCGATCGCCGGCACCGGCAAGGGGCGGATGTATGAGCCGCTCGCCCGCGAAGAGGTCGTCTACGCCGGCCAGCCCGTGGCCATCGTGGTGGCGGAGTCCGACGCCATCGCCTCGGATGCGGCGCAGCTGGTGGACGTCGACTTCGAGCCTCTGGAGCCCGTGCTCGACCTGGAGGCCGCGGCCGCGCCCGGCGCCCCGCGCGCCCGGGTGATCGTCGCGGCCGAGAACGAGGGGTCCGACATCGGCGACGCCCACGCGGCCGTGAGCGCCGCCGGGATCGAGGGCGAGGAGCTGTCGGACAACGTGCTCGGCACCGCCCGGCTGGCCCAGGGGGACGTGGATGCCGCCCTGGCCGCCAGCGCGGTCGTGGTGCGGGGCCGCTTCACCACGCCGTGGATGTACCAGGGCTATCTGGAGACCCAGACGGCGACCGGCTGGCTGGAGCCGGAGGGCGAGCTCGTCATCAGCAGCTCCACCCAGGCGCCGTTCGCCACGCGCGACGGGATCTCTCGCCTGTTCGGCCTGCCCCCGGAGCGCGTGCGCATCCGCACCGCGCCGCTGGGGGGTGCGTTCGGGGGCAAGATGATGATCATCGAGCCGCTTCTGGCCGGAGCGGTGCTGGCCGTCCGGCGCCCCGTCCGCCTGGCGCTCACGCGCAGCGAGGACATGTCGGCGACGAACCCGGCGGGCGCGGAGGTCATGTCGCTCGAGCTTGGTGCCGACGCCGAGGGCCGCCTGACCGGGATCCGGGCCCGCGTCCACATCGACCGCGGCTCCACCGACGAGTTCGGGATCGAGTCGATCGCGGCCATGCTCGCCTCCGGCCCCTACACCTGGGCCGCCCACGAGCTGACGGCGCTGGGGGTGGCGACCAATCGCGTCACGTTCGGCGCCTACCGGGCGCCGGCGGCCGCCCCGGCCGCGTTCGCCGTCGAGTCCCTGCTCGACGATGTCGCCCGCCGGCTCGAGCTCGACCCCCTGGAGCTCCGGCTGCGCAACGTGGCCCAGGAGGGCGACCTCACCTCGGCCGGCCAGCCGCTGCCGGTATTCGGCGCCCAAGCCTGCCTGGAGCGCGTGCGGGATCACCCGCTGTGGGCGCGCCGCTCCGAGTTGCCCGAGAACGAGGGCATCGGCGTGGCCATCGGCTGGTGGCCGGGCGGCTACGAGCCCGCCGCCGCCGTATGCCGCCTGGACGCCGACGGCCGGCTGACGATCATCACCGGCGCGGCCGACATGACCGGGGTGGAGACCGGGTTTGCCGCGATCGCCGCCGAGGCCTTCGGGGTCGACCCCACCCGGGTGCGAGTGGTCAACGCCGACACCTCGAGCGCCCCGTATGCCGGGACGAGCGGCGGGAGCAAGATCACCTACACGGTCGGTCGCGCCGTGGAGCGCGCCGCCGTCGAAGCCCGCAGCCGGCTCCTGGAGGTGGCGGCCGACGAGCTGGAGATCGCCGTCGAGGACCTGGAGATCGTCGATGGGACCGTGCAGCCGCTCGGCGTGCCGGCCCGGGCGCTGCCGATCGACGACCTGGCGGCCAAGATCCTCAGCTTCGGCAGCCGCCACGAGCCGGTCGAGGGCCACGGGCGCAGCGCGCTGGGGCCGGCGCCGCAGGCGGCCGCCCACCTCTCCCACGTCCGCGTCGACCCCGACACCGGGGCCGTGCGGCTGCTGCACCACGTCGTCGCCCAGGACGTCGGCCGCGCGCTCAACCCAGCGCTGGTGGCGGGGCAGATGCGCGGCGGCACGACCCAGGGACTGGGATGGGCGCTGTTGGAGCGGCTCGACCACGACGAGTACGGCCAGCTCGTGACCGGCACGTTCGTCGACTACGCGATGCCGACCAGCGACACCACCCCGGCGATCGACGCCGAGATCGTCGAGGTCCCCGCCCCGGACGGGCCGTTCGGAGCCAAGGGTGTCGGCGAGGCCCCGGTGGTCGCCGCCCCCGGCGCCGTGGCCAACGCCATCGCCGCCGCCACCGGTGGCGTCCGCCTCACCGACCTGCCGATGACGCCGGAGCGCGTCTGGCGGGCCCTCGCCGATCGCCCTGACTGACGGCCGTTAGGCCGAGTCGGTCTCGGCCGCCCGCCGCGCCCGCCGCCGCAACAGGGCGCGGGTGATCCAGGCCAGGATGAACACCCCGACCACGATGGCCAGGTAGGTGCTGTAGCGCGCCGCTGTGTTGTAGATGGAGTCGATGTGGCTGCCCGAGAAGTAGCCGATCGACACCCACACGGCGACCCACAGCGCGGCGCCGATCATGTTGAAGATGACGAACTTCGCCCAGTGCAGCCCGCTGATGCCGGCGATGATCCCGTTGGCCTGCCGCAGCCCCTCCACGAAGCGGGCGATGATGATGATCTTGCCGCCGTGGCGCTCGAAGAAGGATGTCGTCTTCTCGATCCGCTCTGGGGTGAGCAGGATGTAGCGCCCGTAGCGCTCGACGAGCGGGCGCCCGCCGAAGTGGCCGATGGCGAATCCGATGTTGTCGCCGAGCACCGCGGCCACAAAGCCCAGCAGCGCCACCAGAAACACGTTGAGCCGCCCGGCTCCGGCGTACACCGCGCCGAGGATGAGCACGGTCTCCCCCGGCACCGGGACGCCGAAGTCCTCCAGAAGCACCAGCCCGGCGACGGCCAGGTAGCCGTACTGGTTGAGGGTCGGCTCCAGGCTGTGGAGCACCCCGGGGAGATGAGGCGAAGGCGCCGCGGCGATGAGGAGCGAGAACAGTGTCATGGATTAGCGCCGGCACGCGCGCGTCCCGGGGTGGTAGAACCAGCTGAGGATGGCATCCATCATCACATGCTCCTCATGCGGTGCCCGTAACCGCGTTGGGCCGGTGCCCCAGGGGATACCCCGCTGTGCCAAGTGCAAGACGCCGCTGCCCTGGGTGGTCGACGCCGACACCGAGACGTTCGACGCGGAGACCCGTGCCAGCGTCCCGGTGCTGGTCGACTTCTGGGCCGACTGGTGTGGGCCGTGCCGCATGGTCGCCCCGGTGCTGGCCGAGCTGGCTTCTGAGCACGCCGCCCACCTCAAGGTCGTGAAGGTCGACGTCGACGCCAATCCCACGCTGGCGGCGCGGTTCGGCGCCCAGTCGATCCCGCTGCTCGTGGTCATGCGCGACGGCGAGGAGGTCGACCGGGTCGTCGGGGCGCTGCCCCGGGCCGCGCTGGCGCAGAGGCTGGCGCCGGTGCTCGCCGCCTGAGATGGCGTCCGGCGACCACCCGTTCCTGGCCGGCACGTCGGCCGCGGTCACCGGAGCCGGCGCCGGGATCGGCCGCGCCATCACGCGAGCCCTCGCTGCCGCCGGGGCCCATGTCGCGGTCGGCGACATCGACGGCGACGCCGCCGCCCGGGTCGCCGGCGAGATCGGCGCCACCGCGTTCGGCACGGCGCTGGACATCGCCGAGCCCGACCGGTTCGCCGCGTTCCTCGATGAGGCCGAGAGCCGGCACGGGCCGCTGGCCGTCATGGTCAACAACGCCGGCGTCGACTGGGTGGGGCCGTTTCACGAGGAGCCCGACGAGGTCACCCGGCGTGAGATCGCCGTCAACCTGTACGGCACCACGCTCGGCTCCAAGCTGGCGCTGGCGCGGATGCTGCCCCGCCGCCACGGCCATCTCGTCAACGTGGCCTCGGGCGTCGGGCGCGTTCCGCTCCCCGGCAGCGCCACCTACTCGGCGACCAAGCACGGCGTGGTCGGGCTGACCGAATCGCTGCGCCTGGAGTATCGCGGGAGTGGGATCGCCTTCACCGTCGTCCAGCCGTCCCAGGTGCGCACGGCCATGATCGACGGCCAGCCCCAGCCGCGGGCGGTGCCCGTCATCACCCCCGAGGACGTGGCCGACGCGGTGCTTGGCGCCCTGCGCCACCGCCGCTTTGAGGTCTGGGTGCCCCGCTCCCAGGGAACCTCGGCCAAGCTGGGCAACCTGCTGCCCCGGCCGGCCCGCGACCTCGTGCTGCGGGCGATCGGCGTCACCCGGATCGCCGGCGACGCGGACCCGGAGGCCCGGCGCGACTACCACCAGCGCGCGTTTGGGCGCAGCTGACGGTTGCCGCCCGGCCACCCGGGTGGAATACTCGATTCGTAACAGATGGCACATTCCTCCGCAGGGGGTGAGCAGATGTCTGACCCGGTCAACGTCCTGGTGGTCGCCCACCAAACCGCCGCGAACGAGGGACTTCTGAAGGCAGTCCGCGCCCGGGCCCAGCAGGGTCCGGCCCGGTTCCACCTCGTCGTGCCGCGCCGCCCGCACGGCATGCACAAGGTGGTCGACCCGGTCGAGGCGGGCGACCGGGAAGCCAAGGTCGTCCTCGACGATGCCCTGCCCAAGCTCTCCGCGGCGGCCGGGACCGAGGTGACCGGCAGCGTGGGCGATCCCGAGCCGCTGATGGCGATCCACGACGCCGTCAACCTGGGCAGCTACGACGAGATCATCATCTCGACGCTGCCGCTGGGCATCTCGCGCTGGCTGAAGCTGGATCTGGTGAGCAAGACGAAGGCCCTCGGCCTGCCGGTCACGCACGTAGCGGCCAAGGAGCAGGTCCCGGCCGGCGCGCAGTGACCCGCGCCCCACGCTGACCCGCGCCGCGCCTCGCCGCCGGCCTGGGTAGGCTCGCGGCATGTCCAGCTGGTTCGACGAGCTCGCCGAGTTCCTGAAGATCCCGTCGGTCAGCGCGGATCCCGACCATGCCGCCGACGTGGCCCGCGCCGGCCGGTGGGTGTGCGACTTCATCCGCGCCGCGGGGGGCGACTGCGAGGTCGTCGACTGGCACGGGCAGCCGCTGGCCGTCGGTGAGATCCGCGCCTCCCGTGACGCACACCGCGCCCCCACGGTGCTGTGCTACGGCCACTTCGACGTCCAGCCCCCCGATCCGCTGGAGCTGTGGGAGTCCCCCCCGTTTGAGCCGGAGGTCCGGGGAGACGCCGTCTACGGACGCGGAATCGCCGACGACAAGGGGCAGCTGTACATGCTGCTCTGCGCCGCCCGGGAGCTGGCCGACGCCGGGCGGCTGCCGGTCAACGTCCGCTTCGCCTGCGACGGCGAGGAGGAGACGGGCGGCCGCTCCATCCTCGACTTCCTGGCCGACGACGAGCGCGGCGCCGACGCCGCGGTCATCTTCGACAGCGGCATGATCGAGCGCGGGCTGCCGGCCTTCAACATCGCCACCCGGGGCCTCGTCTACTTCCATGTCAAGCTGCGCACGGGCGAGCGCGACCTCCACTCCGGGCTCTTCGGCGGCGCGGCCCTCAACGCGGCCCCGGCCCTGCTGCACACCCTGGCCGCGGTCCTCCCCAGCAACGGCCGGCTGGCCGAGCCGCTCCGCCAGGGCGTGGTGCCTCCGTCGGCGGAGGAGCTGGAGAGCTGGCGAGCCCTGCCCACCGGCGCCGCTGAGCTGGGCGGCCAGGGCGCCCGGCCCGCCGACTCGCAGGCGGCCGACGAGTTCTACTTGCGCACGTTCGCCGAGCCGGCGCTCGACATCAACGGGGTGCACAGCGGCTCCCCGGTGCTCCAGAAGACGGTGATCCCCGTCGAGGCGGTGGCCAACGTCTCCATCCGGCTCGCGCCCGGGCAGCAGGTCGACGTGATCGCCGCCGCGTTCGAGGATCTCGTCAGCCAGGCGGCCCCGCCGGGCGCCGACCTGGACATCGAGCTCCTGTCGGCCGCACCGCCCGGCCTGGTGGCGCCCGACGCGAAGGCGGTGCAGCTCGGTCTGACCGCGTTTGAGCGGGCGACCGGCGTCCGGCCCGCGCTCATCCGCAGCGGCGGGACCCTGCCGATCGTCCCGGCGCTGGCCGAGCGCGGCATCCCCACCATCATCACCGGCTTCTCGCTCCCGGACGCCAACATCCACTCGCCCAACGAGCGCCTGCCGGTCGACCACGTGCCGCTCGGCATCGCCGCGGCGCGGGCGCTGTTTGAGGAGTTCGCCGGCCTGTAGGCGACCGCGGCGGGCTAGCGGGACCCGGTGCCGGCCGGGATGGTCACCGCCAGCTCGAACCACACCTGCGCCGTCCCGTCGTCGATCCCCCAGCGGGCCGACTCCGCCGCGACGATGGCCAGCCCGCGCCCGCGCAGGTGATCGACGCTGCGCTGACCGGCCACGTAGTCAAAGCCGCTGCCCTCGTCGGCCACCTCCACGAGCAGACGTTGCTCCTCCAGGCGCGCGCTGAGCATGATCCGGCCCCGGCCGTGGAGCACTGCATTGGTCACCAGCTCGCTGGTGAGCAGCTTGGCCCGGTGCACCTCGTCGGCCCTCAGCGTCGCCCCGTACCAGTCGCCGAGCCATCGACGCGCCAGCCACGGCGCGTCGGCGCCCCGCGGCAGCTCCCGCTCGAATTCTGCATTCCTCATCGCCGCCGCAACAGTCTGACGGTCCGCCCGGCAGCGCGCGCCCCTTCCCGGCCTCACGCCCCGGCCTCGAGCCCCGGCCGGCGGCCTGCGGGTGGCGCCGGCTCGACGGATGATCGGCGCCCGTGGCACCATCCGCGCCTGCGATGACCGGCCAGCCACCGACCCTGCGTGAGGAGGATGTCGACCCCGACCCGGTCCGGCAGTTCGCCGCCTGGTTTGACCAGGCGCAGGCCGCCGGCGTGCCGGCCCCGGAGGCGGCGGCGCTGGCCACCGCGTCCCCCGAGGGGGCGCCGTCGGCCCGGATGGTGCTGGTCAAGCGAGCCGACGCCGCGGGCTTCGTGTTCTACACCAACTACGAGAGCCGTAAGGGCCGCGAGCTGACGGCCAATCCCCGGGCCGCGCTCCTGTTTCACTGGAGCGAGCTCGCGCGGCAGGTCAGGGTCACCGGCACCGTCGCCCGGACGACGGCCGAGGAGTCGGCGGCCTACATCCGCACCCGCGCCCGCGGCAGCCAGCTGAGTGCACTCGCTTCGCCCCAGAGCCGGCCGGTCGACAGCCGGGCCGCCCTCGAGCAGCGGGTCAGCGACCTGCAGGATCGCTACGGCGAGGGCGAGCTTCCGCTACCGACGACATGGGGCGGCTTCCGGCTGACCCCGGACACGATCGAGTTCTGGCAGAACCGCCCGGACCGCCTCCACGACCGCCTGCTCTACACCCGCCGCCCGGACGGGACCTGGCGGCTCGAGCGCCTGGCCCCCTAGACCGGCCCCGCGCCAGCCTTGACGGCCTCGTCAGACCGCCAAATCGGTGTCGCGCTACCGCGCCTGGCCTCCCTGGTCGTCGCGTGATGACTGACCGGAAGGGCGTAATCTGACGGCCTTCCGACGCTCGCCGACGGCGGCGGGCAGGCCGATACGCGAGGGAGGACGCTCAGTTGGGGTTTTTCGACCGGCGCGACGACGCCGACCCGGAGCACGCGGAGTCCCTGCAGCGGATCGAGGGCGGCGGGATCCCGCTCGGCGCCGAGCGGCGGCTGCAGGCGCTGGGGGCCGACGCCTCGCTGTTCACGAGCGGGCTGTCGGTCAACGAGTTCGCGCTGCTGCGCCGGATGGGGCCCCAGCCGCTGGGCCAGGTCATGGGCGCCAGCGTGGTGCGCACCGGGTGGCAGTATCTGCCGGCGCTGCCCCCGGGACAGATCGTCACCTGGTCGTCCCCGGCGGGGGGCGGAACCTCGCGGGCCGCCGGGTACGTCAACCCGTACACCGAGCCGTCGCTGTCCCAGATCCGCAACTACCGCTGGCACGCCACCGAGGTGTGCGAGCTCGACGTGCTGACCGACGCGTGGACCCTCGCTCGACGGCGCGCGCTGGATCGCCTGACCGAGGAGGCCCTGCAGATCGGCGCCGACGCGGTGGTCGGCGTCCACCTGCACCGGAGCGACCACGACCTCGGCGAAGGGACGATCGAGTACGTCGTGACCGGCACCGCCGTACGCTTTCCCGGCTCGACCGGGGCGGCCTGGCCGCTGCTGACCGACCTGTCGGTCCAGGACTACTGGCGGCTGCACACCGCCGGACATGAGCCGGTCGGCTTGCTGGCCACCACCGCCGTCGTGTTCGCCTCCCCGCCGGTGTCGCTGCGCCTCCAGCGCCTGCGCACGCTCACCCGCAACCAGGAGCTGGAGGAGCTCAGCAATGCCTTCCGGATCGCCCGGGAGACGGTGCGGGCGCACCTGGAGGGCCAGGTCTCCGACGCCCACGGTAGCGGCGCCGTCGGTGTGACCCTGTCGCACTCCATGCACCGAGACAAGCTGGCGCTCGCCTCGTCGCTGCAGACGACCGGTTATCGGGGCTGGCACAAGGGGCGGCTCGGTCTGCCCTACAAGGTCTCCGGGCGGGGCGACGGCGACCGCCGCGGCTGGGTCGTCACCATGCACGGGGCCGGAACGGCGATCCGCTCTCGCCCCGGCCCGCCGCCGCCACACGTCAAACCCACTGTCCGCATAGGAGCCACGTGACCGATTACGACCCGGGATCACTCGAGGGGGTCCCCCAGTCCGGGCGCGAGCGCCTGGAACAGAACCGCCAGGGCCTGTACACGTCGGACCTGAGCGTCAACGAGTTCCTGCTCGTCACCGAGGCCGGCTTTGACCCGGTGGGGCTGGTCGTGGGCAGCTCCATCTTCCACATCGGCTTCCAGGTGGCCGGACCGACGACGAGCCGGGAGCTCGATGTCCTGTCCCAGGCGATGTACAGCGCCCGCCACCTGGCCATGACGCGGATGGAGGAGGAGGCCGACCAGCTGGGGGCCGACGGGATCGTGGGCGTGCGGCTCGACATCGGCCGGTATGAGTGGGGGGCCAACATGGCCGAGTTCATCGCCATCGGCACCGCGGTCAAGCACCGTGACGGCGTCCTGCACCGTGCCCCTAACGGCCGGCCGTTCCAGAGCGACCTGTCAGGCCAGGAGTTCTGGACCCTGCTGCGCACCGGGCACCGGCCGGTGGGCATGGTCATGGGCAGCTGCGTCTACCACGTCGGCCGCCGCGGGCCGCTGCGCACGATGTCCCAGACCGGCCGCAACGTCGAGCTGCCCAACTACACCCAGGCCCTGTACGAGGCCCGCGAGCTGGCCATGCAGCGCATGCAGACCGAGGCTCAGGAGCTGGAGGCCGAGGGCATCGTCGGCGTCACGCTGTCTGAGCGCAGCCACGGCTGGGGGAGCCACGTCATCGAGTTCTTCGCGCTGGGCACGGCGATCATCGCCACCGAGGCCGGCGCCACGGTGGAGCCGCCGATCCCGGTCCTCGACCTCAACGACCGCCGATGACCGACACCCCCGACGGGGTCGTCGTCAGCGAGGACGGCGTGGCCCGGTGCTGGTGGGCGGACGCGGCCCCGGAGTACCGCGCCTACCACGACACCGAGTGGGGCTTTCCCGTCGCCGACGACATCCGGCTGTTCGAGAAGCTGAGCCTGGACGGGTTCCAGGCCGGCCTGTCATGGCTGACCATCCTGCGCAAGCGCGAGGCGTTCCGGGCCGCCTTTGCCGGGTTTGCCTTCGACGAGGTCGCGCAGTTCGATGACCGCGACGTGCAGCGCCTGCTCGCCGACGCGGGGATCGTGCGCCACCGCGGCAAGATCGAGGCGGTGATCAACAACGCCCGGCGGGCGGTCGACCTGGTCGCCGAGGAGGGATCGCTCGCCCACTACGTCTGGGGCTTTGAGCCGCCCGGCCGGGCCACCGGTCTCGACCGCGCCGGCCTGGCCGCGCTGGACGCGACGACGGAATCCCGCGAGCTGGCCAAGAGCCTGAAACGGCTGGGGTGGCGGTTCGTGGGGCCGACCACGGTCTACGCGTTCATGCAGGCGATGGGCCTGGTCAACGACCATCTCGACGGCTGCGCCGCGCAGGCGCCGGTGGCCCGGGCCCGGGCCGAGTTCGTACGGCCGTAGCCGCTGCGGCGCGCGGTCAGCCAGCGTTGCCGCCGCGGGCGGTCAGTCAGAGTCGCTGCTGCGGGCGGTCAGTCAGAGTCGCTGCTGCGGGCGGTCAACCGCTCCAGCAGCTCGGCGCTGTCGCCGGAGTGGCGGTCCAGCGCCCGCTCGAACGCATCGCCATAGTGGCGCATGACCGCTGCCAGGATGTCCTGGGTGCCGATGATGGTCGACCCGCGCTCGGCGGCGATGGCCGAGGCGGCCGCCGTCACCAGCGCCAGCGTCTCCTGCGGGGTGTTCCGGATCGGCTGGCGCGGCCGGGCCCCGGTGCCCTCCACGGGGGCCTCGCCGATGCCGAGCGCCTGCAGAGACGCGCCCGCCTCGCCGTACAGGCGCAGCGGGCGCAGCCACCGCTCCACCTCGTCGTCGAGCGACTCGGCGAACGGCAGCGCGGTCCCGGCCAGCCCCAGCACGGTCATCGCGTCCTGAGTGAGGGAGATGGTGTTCATGCCTGCTGCAGCTCCGGGCGACCCGGGGCCGGACCGGTCACGGTCGCCCGCGCCTCGTCCCCGTCGATCTCGACCCGCAGGAGCGCGGCGCCGGCCCCAGCGGCGATCTCACGCGTATCGGCGATGGCGGCCTCGGTCTCGGCTTCGGAGACGCCGCACGCCTCCAGGAACCGCTTGGCCTGGCCGGAGGAGATCTGCGCCAGGTCAACCTCCAGCTCCTCGGTGCGCAGCTCTGAGAATGTGGCGCCGGAGGTGGCCGCCACGATGCAGGCGGCCATGTCGTCGTGGACGGCGGGCGCCTGGCGCTGGACGGCCTCGAGGAGCTCCCGGGCACCCGCGTCGGGGCCCAGCTGATCAAGCATCCGGCCGAGGCGCTCGCGGCCCAGCAGCTCGTTCTCGACGCGCGCCTCGGTGACGCCATCGGTGAAGAAGCAGGCCCGGGCGCCCTCGGGGAACGGGACGGTCGTCTGGCGGCGCCCGGTCGTGACCCCCCAGCCGAGGGCGGGGGACGCACACCGGGTCAGTGGCTCGTGGGTGGCGGCCCCGAGCAGGACCGGCGCCGGATGGCCGGCCGTCGCGTAGGTGAGCGTGCTTGCACCCGCGTCGTGGACGGCCACCGCCACCGTGGTGAACAGGTCGTCCTTGTCGGAGCCCAGGACGCGGCCGGCCAGCTTCAGCGCGGCGCGGGGCTCCAGCCCCATCTCGACGTACGCCCGAAGCGTGTAGTGCATGTGAGCGGCGCGGCCGAGGGCCTCGCGGCCGTGGCCGGACACGTCGCCGACGATGATCGCCACGCGGTCGGCGTCAAGGGCGAACGCGTCGTAGAAGTCCCCTCCGGCTCCCGGGCCGTCGGCCGGGCGGTAGGCGACCGAGACATCGAGTCCGCCGAGCGCGGCCGGGATCTCCGGGATGAGCGCCGACTGGATGGAGTCGAGGTCGGCGGCCAGCTGCTGGCGCTGGACCTCGATCCGGCGCGCCCGGTGACCGGTCAGCCAGGCCCGGAAGGCGAGCAGCGCGCAGACCAGCAGCAGCGCGAAGATGATCGGCTTGCTCCAGTCCGGCACCGGCAGGGGCACCAGCCCGTTGACCATGGTGGGCACCGAGCTGAGATCGTGGCCGAGCGCGGTGAGCGGCTGGGGCAGGCTGGACGCGGCGGGCTTCGGCCGCCGGACCCTCCGGGTGGTCGTACCCGACGCGGGGGCTGACGAGGTCGCGCCGGCGGTCAGCGCGCGGTGAGCGGCGGGCGTCCCGGAGGCGATGCCCCGGAACGGGGAGGCCGCGGCGGAGGTGCCCGCCCGGCCCGCGCCGCTGCCACGGCGCGACCGGACGGATGTCTGCGCCCGCGAAGAGGTCCTCTGAGTACGCGTGCCGGTGGGCGCGCCGCTGCCGGCGTGCGTCCGCGCCTTCGACGGGGCGGGGGTGGTCGACGGGGCCGGCTGCGCCGGGTTGACGCTGACGACGACCGGCGCCGTCGCGGCCGGAGTGCTGGCAGCGGGCGCCGGGGAGGAGGAGGCCGGCTTGGAGGTCCCGCTCCCCGAAGCCGCGGTCGACACCGCGGGGGTGGCCGACGAGGAGGACGAAGAGGATGAGGAGGACGAGGAGCCGGCCTTGGACGACGCAGGGGTCGCGCCCGAGCTGCCGTTCCCGTTCCCGTTCCCGTTCCCGTTGCCGTTGCCGTTGCCCCAGCCGTGGTGGTGGCCGTTGCCGTGAGAGGCCGCGCCGCCGCCGTGCGAGTCGTTCCACTCGTGGCCGCCTGAATTCCCGCCGGAGCTGCCCCAGCCACCGCCCTGGCCGTGCTCGCCGTGCGACGAGGACGGGGGCGTCGGCGGGACCGCCACCTTCGGGGTGGCCACCTGCGGAGTGGCCACCTGCGGGGTCGCCGCCGGGTGACCGCCGCCGTCGCCACCGCCATCGCCCCAGCCCCCACCATGCCCCTGGCCCTGGCCCTGGCCGCCGGAATCACCCCAACCACCCTGGCCCTGGCCCGGGCCAGAGCCGCCATGGGGTCGACTCCAGCCGCCACCCTGATCGCCGCCACCGGACCCGCCGTGCGGGCCATCGCCCCCGCCGCGCCACTGCGGCTGGACGGGCGTACCCGCGGGAGCCACATGCGCAGCAAGAACCTCATGCCCAGCGCCGTGCCGTTGGCCGGTCCCGGGATCGCCGGCCGCAGCGGGCACGAAGCACAGGCCGGCGGCGAGCACGCCGACGCCGGCGCTCCGGCCCCACCTGCGTCCGGCTGTCGCCCGGTCAGTCATTTGCCACCAGCGCAGGTCGCAGCTTGCGCAGCCGAACGATCGTCGCGGCCGGCTGGACGTGCAACTCGAAGTCATCGGTCAGCGCCGACATGAAGGTGAACCCGCGACCGCTCTCGGCCGTGCCCGGCTCGTCCTCGGCACTGGGTGAGATGAACGGCCCGGCGTCTTGGATCGTGCAGACGAGCGCGTCGTCCTCGGCGTCGATGGTCAGTCCGATCGTGCCGTCGGCGTCCGGGCGGCCGTGCTTGATGGCGTTCGTCAGCGCCTCGTTGACCGCGAACACGAGCTCGAAGGCCGCCTTGCGGCCGAAGCCGAAGTCGGCGGCGGCGGCCGCCACGCGGTCGCGGGCCCGCTTGAGCTCGGACGGGAGGGCGGGCAGTCGCACGTCGACGGCCTCGAACGCCTCGGCCAGGCCGGTATGAGCGGCCCGCTCAGACAGTGACGGCAAGGGCAGCAAATGCGTCCTCATGCGAGAAGTGCAGCGGGATCACGTTCTCCAGCCCGACGGCTTCGAAGATGGCGCGCACGTCGTCGTTGTCGCACACGACGGCCAGCGAGCCTCCGGCGGCCCGCATCCGCTTGATCGCGCCGACCAGCACGCCGATCGCGGTGGAGTCGATGAACTCCACGGCGCTCAGGTCGACCACGAGTTGGCGGTCGCCGGCCTCGATCAGGCTGCTGATGCGCCGCTTGAACTGCGGCGCGACATCAAAATCGACCTCGCCGGCGACGCGTAGGACGCGCACATCGCCGTCAATCAGGTCGTCGCTCACCGTCAAATTCCCCATGAGTCCTCCGAGTCGCTAAGGCGGGGGGTCGCAAACCTTCACGCACCTAGTCGGCCGAAATCGGGCGAACCTTTAGCGATCTAAGGCGACTGGACGGATGTTCCACCCATCTGGGGGTCCAACTTGAGCACGGTCGGCGGTCCGGCCGATACGGACCGGTTCGGCTCAGACGCCCGAACAGCGAGAAGCGGCGGCGCTCAGGCGCCGACGGGCGCGTCGGCCCGGTCGGCGGGCGCGGGCTGGGCCAACTTCTGAAGCTGGCGCTCCGGTGTGATCCGGACGACGTTCCAGGCCAGCCCGCACCGCTCCAGCAGGGAGATGAGCAGCCCGGAGAGGTCGAGCTCCCACCAGCGCAGCCCGTGGAAGGCCGACCGCGGGAAGGCGTGGTGGTTGTGATGCCAGGACTCGCCCAGCGAGAGGAGGGAGAGCCAGGCGACGTTGGTCGAACGATCGTCGACGGCAAACCGCCGGCGGCCGAAGAAATGGCAGATCGAGTTGACCGACCAGGTCACGTGGTGAACGAGGAAGACGCGGACCAGTCCGCCCCACACCAGTCCCCGGAGCGCCCCGCCGACGGTGAAGCCATCCAGCAGGAAGCCGGCGGCGGCCGGGATGAGCAGCGTGAGCACGGCGAGCAGCGGGAACCGCCGGCCGATCCGGCGCATGGCCGGGTCCTCGTACAGCTCCGCGGCGTAGCGCTTCCAGTCGGCCTGGCCCTGGGTCTCCAGCAGCCAGCCGGTGTGGGCGTGCCACAGCCCCCGCAGGCCGCTGCCGTGGCCGACATGGGGGCTGTGCGGGTCCCCCTCCTCGTCGGCGTGGGCGTGATGCTTGCGATGGTCAGCCACCCAGTCGAGCACCGAGCCCTGCACCGACAGCGACCCCATGACGGCCAGCGTGCGCTCCATCCAGGGGTACGTTTGAAATGCCCGGTGGGTCAGGAGCCGGTGGAACCCGACCGTGATCCCGACCGCGCTGATCAGGTACATCACGGCCAGGATGCCGAGATCGACGGCGTCGACCCCGCGGTTCCACAGCAGGACGATCGCCACGATCACACCGGCAAATGGGACCACGACGCCGATCAGGTTGGCAGTGCGTTCGGCTCGCGTCACAACCATCAACGTTCCCACCGAGCGGGCCGGTTACAGCGTCACCCCGGTGCCAAACCCCCCAGCTGTCTGGGGGTGGAGGCGCGCCCTCGGGTCCCAAACGCCTGTGAGCTCGGGCTACTGACAGTCCGGGCAGTCGCCGTGCAGCGTGACCTCGTGGTCCTTGGTCCGGAACCCCAGCCGGGCCGACAGCCGGTGGATCGACTGCTCCAGCGCCGGGTCGTGGAACGGGACCAGCTGGCCGCAGCGGTCGCAGACCATGTGGTGGTGATGCTCGCCCGCCGGATCGACGAGCTCGTAGCGGGCCACGCCATCGCCCAGATCGAGGCGATTGACCAGATCGTGGTCCTGGAGGAGCTCCAGCACCCGGTAGACGCTGGCCCGGGCCACCGGGCGCCGGGTCTCGCTCGCCCCGCGGAGCGAGTCCTCGATCTCCAGCGCGCTGAGCGCACAGGTTTGACGGGAGAGCAGCTCGATCAGGGTGTCGCGGGCGGAGCCCTTCTGGTGCCCGGCCCGCTGGAGAACCTCGCGGGCGTGGTCGGCCCACTCGACGCCGGTTTGCGCGTGCACACGACTCAGATTAGCTTGATCGGGGGTCATAATGAGATTGAGACTGGGACTTATTCTATGGTAGGTTGACGATCAGTCGTCAACCCAGCGAGAGGACGCTCGTGAAGCTAGTGGCCGCCACCGGAAATACGCTCGCATTCGAGCGGCCCGAACGTACTCGAGGGGGAGGCCACTAGTGCGCGGTTGCCGGATCGCCGTGCTGCTGGCCGGCGTCGCGCTCGGCGGCCTGCTCGCCGGCTGCGGAGCGGACCCTCCGCTGGCGCATACTGGCTCCGGCGGCATCGCCGCCGTCGGCGCCGAGAACGAGTACGCCAACGTGATCGCCCAGGTCGGCGGCCGGTATGTCTCGGTGACCGCCATCCAGAGCAACCCCAACTCCGACCCGCACAGCTTCGAGGCCAGCCCGAGCGTCGCGCACGCCGTCAGCACGGCGCGGCTCGTCGTCCAGAACGGGCTCGGCTACGACACGTTCATGAACAGGATCGAGGCCGCCGCGCCATCCAGCGGGCGGAAGGTCGTCGACGTGCAGAGCCTCCTCGGCCTCCCGGACTCCACCCCCAACCCGCACCTGTGGTACGCGCCCCGGACGATGCCGGCGGTGGCGGGGGCCATCGCCGCGGACCTGGGCCGGCTGGCGCCCCGGCACGCGGCGTACTTCGCCGCCAATGCCCGCCGCTTCGACGCCTCGCTGGCGCCCTGGTATGCGGCGCTGAAGCAGTTCGCGGCGCGCCACGTCCGCACTCCGGTGGCGACCACCGAGCCGGTCGGCAACGACATGCTCCAGGCGGCCGGCACGGTCAACCTCACCCCATTCGGGCTCCAGGCCGACATCATGAACGGGGTCGACCCGGCCCCTCAGGACGTGACGCTGGAGAAGGACCTCTTCTCCGCCCACCGCGTCAAAGCTCTGCTCTACAACCAGCAGGTCACCGACTCGCTGACCCAGTCGTTCCTGTCGGTGGCCCAGCAGAACCGGATCCCGGTCGTCGGCCTCTACGAGACGATGCCGAGCCCCGGCTATGACTACCAGTCGTGGATGCTGGCCGAGGTGCGCGCGCTGGAGCGGGCCGTGACCACCGGCACCTCCACCACCCGCCTGCGATGACCGCCCGCGCCGCCACCCCGCCCGAACTGGCCCAGCCGACCCTCGTCGTCGACGGCCTCACCGTCACCCTCGGCGGGCGGGCGATCCTTGACGACGTCGGCTTCAGCCTGCGCCGTGGCGAATTCACCGGGCTGATCGGCGCCAATGGCGCGGGCAAGACGACGCTGTTCCGCGTCATCCTGGGGCTCCAGGCGCCGACCGCCGGGCGGGTGGCGGTGGCCGGCGGCGAGCGCTCGGGCGGGCGGGTCGGCTACGTCCCCCAGAAGTTCCTGCTCGACCCGGACATGCCGTTGCGCGGCCGGGACCTGGTGGGACTCGGTCTCGACGGGCACCGGCTCGGGCCCGCCCTGCCGTCGCGCCGGCGCGCCGCGCGCGTGGAGGAGATGCTGGCCGCGGTCGATGCCACCCGGTTCGGAGACACGCGCGTGGGCCAGCTCTCCGGCGGCGAGCAGCAGCGCATCCTCATCGCCCACGCGCTGATCTCCGAGCCGGAGCTCCTGCTGCTCGACGAGCCCCTGGCCAACCTGGATCTTCGCAGCGCGCAGGAGGTGGTCCGCCTGCTGGCCCGGATCGCCCGGGAGAAGCGGATCGCGATCCTCATCTCCGCCCACGAGATGAACCCGCTGCTGCCGGTGATGGACCGGGTCGTCTACCTCGCCGCCGGCCGAGCGGCCAGCGGCACCGCCGACGAGGTGGTGCGCTCCGACGTCCTGACCGCCCTGTACGGGCATCACGTCGACGTCCTGCGCGTGCATGGTCGCGTCATCGTGGTGGCCGGAACCGGACACGACGAGCATCCCGCCGCGGACGGCGGCGAGGGCTCGGTCGAGATCGTTTAGACGGCGCAGCCCGTGGGCCAGGTCGCGCACGCCATTGTCGAGCCGGGGTTCTTCTCCAGCTCGGCTGTGCAACTGGCGGCCGTCGTCGGGGGACTGGTGGCGATCGTGGCCGCCGCTGTCGGGGTGTTCACCGTGCTGCGGGGCCAGGCGTTCGCCGGCGAGGCGCTGGGCGACATCGGCGCCGCGGGCGGCTCGAGCGCTTACCTGCTCGGCATCGCCCCACTCTGGGGGTTTGTCGGCATCGCCGTCGCCGCCGCCGGGGTGATGGAGCTGATCGGCATTCAGCGGGCCCGGGGACGGGATCTGGCCACCGGCATCGTGCTCGGCGCCGGCTTCGGGCTGGCGGCACTGTTTCTGTACCTGGGCACCACGACGACGAGCACGACGGGCGCGACGGTCACGATCCTGTTCGGCTCGATCTTCGCCCTGGACCCGTCCGTCCTCCCGCTGGTCCTCGCCCTGGGCGCGGTCGCGCTCGGGATCACCGTCGTCCTGTACCGGCCGCTGTTGCTCAGCTCGCTCAGCCCGGACCTGGCCGCCGCCCGAGGCGTCCCGGTCCGCCTCGTCGGCACGCTGTACCTGATCGCCATGGCCGTGGCTGTCGCTCTGTCGGCGGTGACGATCGGGGCGATCCTCAGCACGGCGCTGCTCGTCGGCCCGGCGGCGGCCGCGCTGTCGCTCACGCGGCGGCCCGGGCGGGCGATCGCCGCGGCGTCGCTCATCGGCGTTGCCGTCATGTGGCTGGGGCTGTTGCTCGCCTACGACAGCTATGACTGGCCGCCGCTGCACCACGGCTGGCCGGTCAGCTTCTTCGTGGTCACGCTGGTGCTGCTCGTCTACCTGGGTGCCCGCGCGCTGGGGCGGAGGATCGCATAGGTGTTTGCGAGCTTCATGGTCAACACCTGGATCGTGGCCACCCTGGTCGCCATCGTGGGCGGCGCCGTCGGGTTCTTCGTCGTTCTGCGCGGGGCGGCCTTCGTCGCCCACGCCGTCCCCAACGGCTCATTTGCCGGGGCGGCTGCCGCCAGTCTGGTCGGGGTCAACACGCTGATCGGCCTGGCCGTGTTCTCCCTGGCCGGCGCGTTCGGCATCGGCCTCCTGGGGCGCCGCGGCCGCCAGGACGTGGCCACCGCCTTGACGCTGGTGTTCATGCTCGGCCTCGGCGCGCTGTTCCTGGGCTTCAGCGTCGAGTACGGGCCCGAGATCTACTCGCTGCTGTTCGGCGAGGTCCTCGGCATCAGCTCCGCCGACCTGGCGCCCACCATCGGGCTGACGATCGCGTGCCTGGCCGGGCTCGTCGTCCTGTACCGGCCGCTGCTGCTCAGCTCGGTGCTCCCGGAAAGCGGGCAGGCGCGCGGCGTCAACCTGTTCGGGTTCGAGTTGGCGTTCCTGGCCGTCGTGGCCCTGGCGACGACGGTGACCGTGCCGGTGGTCGGGACGGCGCTGATCTTCAGCCTGATGATCGGCCCGGCCGCCGCCGCCCGCGCGTTCACCACCCGCCCGGGCGCCGCGATCGTGCTCTCGGTCGTGATCGCGCTGGTCACGGTCTGGGCCGCGATCGCAATCTCCTTCCAGACCGACTGGCCGATCGGCTTCTTCGTCGGCGTCGGCAGCGCGCTGGCCTACGCCGTCGGCCGCGGCTGGGCGTTCGTGCGCCTCAGGGGTACGCGGCGTACCCCGCAGGGGTGACCGCAGGTTCCCCCCGCGGGCGGTTTCGCTCCCGCCGGCCGGGCCATAGCGTGACGCCATGCTCGCCGCTACCCCGCACCCCGCACGCCGGCCGGCCAGGGCGGCCCTCGGCTCCATGCTCCTCATCGCAGGCAGCCTGGCCGTCGTTTCGGTCCTGCATCTCACCCACCTGATCAACGGCGGAGGACGGAACGGCCCCAGCGCCGCCGGCGTCGCCGAGGCCGTCATCTGCCTGGTGATGCTGGCGGGGGCCCGGGCCCTCACCCGGGGGCGGCGGAACGGACGTGCCGTCGCCCGCGCCACCGTCATCTTCGCCATCGCCGGCTTCGTCGTCGGACTGACGTTCACGCTGGGAAGCGGGGACGGGTTCGACATCGCCTACCACCTGGCGGGCCTGACCGCGCTCGTCGGCACGCTGGCCCTCCTCGGCCGCGCCCCCGAGCCGAGGTGATCGACCCGGTAGCCTGAAGGGCAGACACGGCGCGATTCGAGGAGAACGAGCGAGATGACGAGGCGAGCCACCCTGAGAGCTTCCGACGCTGATCGGGAGCTGATCGCGGAGCGCCTTCGTCAGGCCGCGACCGAGGGGCGGCTGTTGGCCGAGGAGTTCGAGGAGCGCCTCGGCGCTGCCCTGTCCGCCCGGACGTACGGCGAGCTCGACGCCGTCGTCGCCGACCTGCCCGCCCCGCGGGCCGCCGTGTCCCGCCCACCCCGGCGCGGCGTGGGCCCGGTGCGCCCGGTCGTCGCCGTGCTCGTGGCCCTGACGATCGCCACGATGGTGATCGGCATCGTCGTCTCGGCGGTCACCGGCCACGGCCACCCGGATCATGGCGCGTTCGGCGGAGGCTCGCTCATCTGGCTGGTGTGGGTCGCTCTGGCCTGGCGGTATTACACTCGCCGGCGGCGAGGCACCCGCTGACCGGGTAAGCGAGATCTCACCGGGCGCATGCCCGGCGCTTAGCCGCCGACCGTAGCGTTAGACGCGGCGGGAGCTCAAACGTGCCCGCCAGAGCCCCATTGTGAGCCGTTTCGATCGCCGTCTCGCCCTCTGTCTGGTGGCCGTGCTGGCCCCGGCGATGCTCGCTGCCTGTGGCGGCTCGGCGAGGAGCCGCTCCAGCGCCGCTTCGCCCGCCTCGTCCACAACGGCCGCGACAACGACCGCCACGACCCGGGTGGCCGTCGTCCACCGCCCTCCCTCGCACCGGCTCCGCGATCACCCGCCGCGCCCGCTCAGCCCCCGCTGGCAGACGATCGCCAGCGTCGGCGGGCATCCGGCCATGTGGATCGCCGAACGCTCCGGCGTGACCCTGGTGCGCATGGATCAACACCACCTGCACCTCGCGCTCCACGCCGGCTCGGCTGATCCGGGCGGGAGCGGGTGGCATTACGGCGACATGGTGGCCGGGAAGGAGATCCACCACCTCGTCCTCGGTTTCAACGGCGGCTTCAAGTTCGTCACCAATGCGGGCGGGTTCGAGTCGTTCGGCCGGACCGCGGCGGCGCTGCAGCCGGGGCTCGGCTCGATCGTCACCTACCGCAACGGCCGGACCCAGATCGGCGCCTGGGGCGACGGCATCCCGGCCCGCGGCATGCCGGTCGCCTCGGTCCGCCAGAACCTCCACCTGCTCATCGACCACGGCCGGCCGGACAGCTCCGTCGTCACCTGCGGCACGGCCTGCTGGGGCGCGACGGTGGGCGGCGACGCCGTCGCGCGCAGCGGCCTGGGGATCCGTGGCGACGGCCAGCTCCTCTGGGCGGCGGGCGAGGGCCTGACCGTCGCCCAGATCGCCGACGCGATGGCAGCGGCCGGCGTCCAGCGGGGCGTGCAGCTGGACATCAACCCGGACTGGGTGGCCGGCTACCTGTACCTCCACCATCTGAGGGCCGGACCCACCCCGGTCCCGCTCGTGCCGGGGCAGTTCGGCATCTCCGGGCAGCTGCTGGCTCCCTACAGCCGCGACTTCTTCACCGTGCTGACGAACTGACCGGAGGCCGCCCGTCGCCCTCCGCGGGCCGGGCCCCACCGACGGCGGCCCGGGCCGGCTCCACCACCATCTCCTGCAGCCGCCGAGCCGCGTCGAGATGGTCGCCGGTCCAGATCACCCGCACCCCAGCGGCGGTGGCCCGGCCGTCGGCATCGCGCAGATCGTGCTCCACCGCGGCCACCAGGCGTCCGTCGGCGACCGCGTCGGGCAGGAGCGGATCCGGGACGACGTCGCGTCCGGTGAGCCCGGCGGCGAACTGGTCGTACCAGGCGGCCACTCCGTCGGCCTCGGCCAGCAGCTCCCGGCGCGCCGCGGAGCGATCGCCTGTGGGCGCGCCGTCGCGTCCCCACAGGTCAAGCACCGAGTCGGCGGCCAGGCGGATCCCGGCCGCGCCGGTGACCAGGCCGGTCACCTCGGCCAGTCCGATCCGCTTGGATCCGCGCTCGGCCAAGTAGCCGCGGAAGGCGTCGTCGAGCCGCCGCGACGCTGCCGCCGCCGCCATCGCCTCGCCAGCCGGGGGGGCCGCCGCTTCGCCAGAGCGGTCGCAGCGACTGACGCCGTAGGCGACGGCTCCGGCCAGGTAGCGGACGCTGGCCGCATAGGCGTCAGCCAGGGCCCGGCCGAGCAGCGCCGCGGCCCCTCGGGGCCAGAACAGGAGGCCGACGACGAGGCTGACCGCCCCGCCGATGGCGACATCCTCCACCCGCACCAGGCCGATCCGCCACCCCTCCGGCGCGATGATGTTGAACAGGATGAGCAGCGTCAGCGTGAACGCCGCCTGACCGGCCGCGAATGAGACCGCCGCCGGCGCCAGTCCGGCGAACAGGATGGCGAACGGCAGCAGGATCCACAGGACGGTCGTGTTCGTCCCCACCAGGTAGACGAGGACGCCCCCCACGATGAAGCCCGCGCTCGTCCCGGCGATGGCCCGGACGAGGTTCTGCCCGGTGCTCAGCGCGTTGGAGCGCAGCACCGCCAGGGTGCCCAATACGACCCAGAATCCGTGCTGCACGCTGCTCAGCTCCGCCACCAGCACGGCCAGGGCCAGGCCCGCCGCGCCGCGCAGGCTGTTGTGCAGCCAGACCGAGTGGCGGTCGACGTGGGCGCCGGCCCGCGCCTGGGCGGCGGTCAGCGGCCCCTCCAGACCCTCGGGCTGGCGCCCGAGCAGGCGGTCGATCCAGGACCGCCGGGCCGCCGCGGCCGCGGACTCGGTGTTCGCCGCGATCTGAGCCACGACGAAGCTGAGCTCCTGGGCCCGGAACGTCGGGTCCAGCGAGGAGACGATGGCCTGCGCGCGGTCCCCGTCCACCGAGCCGTCCGGGAGCACCGCGGGCAGGGCGCCGGTGGCGGCCTGCTCCAGGTCGGCCAGCGTCGCCCGCAGCCGGTCCGCAGCGCCACGGAGATCGGCAAGCCGGTCCCGAGGGTCCTCCAGCACGTCGGCCGACTGCTCCAGCACGTCTGCGGCCGCGCGCTTGACCGCGCACACCGCCGGGGCCCAGCGCGTGCGGTGATGATGTCGGGGCGCCGAGCGCAGGACGATCGCCTCCAGCCAGCGCAACTCGTCGACCAGGCGAATGACCGCCCGGGCATCGGTCGTCAAGCCGGTCGGCCGGTACGGGGTGGCGAAGAAGGCCGACTGGAGCGCCTTGACGGCGCGGGCAGCGTCGGCGACCGCCTGGCGATGGGCCTGCTCTGCCTCAGGGGTGCCCGCGCTCAGCACATACGCGACGTCGGCACGCAGCCGATCGGCCAGCGCGCGGCAGGCGGCGATGGCCGCGCTGCGCACCGGGTTGCGCACCGGGGAGGGCCACAGCAGCCAGATCGCCAACACCGATGCGGTCGCGGCCAGCCCCCAGCCGGCTACCCGGTCCGGGATGGCCGACGGCGCGGCCGGCAACGACACCGGGAGGATGAACGCCAGCAGGAGCGCTGTCGTGGCTCCGGCCAGGGCCGAGCTGACCACGGCGGAGAACAGGACGGCGAAGCCGATCACGGCCATGCCGGCCACCGCCAGCCACGTGGTGCGGGAGGCGAGCGTCGCCAGGCAGATGAGCAGCGCGCAGGCGACCCCGAGCCCCGCCTGGTCGAGCAGCCGATCCTGCATCGGACCGGCGAAGTCGACGAGCAGCAGCATCGCGAACGAGCCAAACGCCGCAAAGGTGGCGATCACCGGGTCGGCGATCACCTTGTCGCCGAGCGCGAACATGGCCGGCATGACGAGCGCTGCACGGGCGGCCCGGCGCAGCGCGCCGTACCCCGGGTCGTGATCCCGCAGCCAGTCCCCCACTGCCCGGATCGGTCGCCGCGTGGTCCCCTGCGATGCCGTCACCGGGCCCGATCCCATCGACTCTCATCTTTCCACGATCGCCCTGGTGAGGCTCACCAGCGTCACGAACGTGCGGTACAGGTTGAGCGGCTCCTCGTCGGTGGCGGCCACCGCGCGGGCGCCGGTCCGCTGCACCCCCCGCACCCAGGTGGCCATCTCGGCCATGTCGGCAGTGAGGAAGGTCACCTCCAGAGTCGCGGGGAGCTCGATTTCCGGTGGCGGGACCCGAGCTGCCTTCGCGAGCGCCTGCGCGGCGCCGGCGCGGATGAGCTCGCAGGCGCGATCCGGGTGCAGACTCTCGGCGGCGAACCGCGTGATCGACCGCTTGACGACGACCGTCTCGATGTCGGGCAGAAACGGCCGGGCCTCCTCGGCGGTGGCGTCGTCGCCGGTGATGAGCACGACCGGGACCCGGTGGTGCAGGGCCACGAGCGCGTTGAGCGCGCTCTCGCCGACGGGGGTGCCGTTCAGTCGCACCTCCCAGATCGCCCCCGGGTTGTAGGTGTGCGACAGGATGGCCCGCTCGGCGCTGATCCCGCCGTGGTAGGCGACCATGAACACCGCGTCAAACGACCCGTCGAGGCCCTCCATCATGTACAGCGGCTTGTGCCGGCCGGACAGATACGAGGCGCGGTGGTGGAGCGCACCCGGGCGCATGTTGTACATCGTGCGGTGCGCGTCGTTGACGAGCACGTGGCCGGCGCCGGCCTCGACGGCCCCGTCGATGGCGGCGTTGACCTCGTCGGTGAGCAGCTGCCGGCCGATCTCGTACTCGGCGCCCGGGCCGCGCACCTGCTCCCAGTCGACGATCCCCGCGGTCCCCTCGATATCGCTGGAGACGAACACCCTCATGGCACAGTGGACTGATGACGGGGCATTCCGCCGATCGTAGGGATCCGTCCGGGGGCGCGGGGCCCGGGTCGGACGTGGGCGCGACCGACGCGGTGGAACGGGTGACGCCGCTGGAGCTGTTCTTCGACCTCGTCTTCGTCTTCACCATCACGCAGCTGAGCACGCTGCTCGCCGACCGGCTGACGTGGCGCTCGCTGTGGCACGTCGTCGTGATGCTCGGCCTCATCTTCTGGATGTACGACGGCTACGCGTGGCTGACGAACGCCGTCGCAGCCGAGGGCCTCCGGCGCCAGGCGCTGCTCATCGCCGCCATGGCGGCCTACCTGGTGCTGGCGATCGCGGTCCCGGATGCCTTCGGCGGCACCGGCCTGACCTTCGGGATCGCCTACCTCGTGATCATCGTCGTGCACGCGTCGCTCTACGTGTCCTCGGCCTCCGAGGGCTCGGCGGCTGCCATGCGTGCGCTGGCGCCGAGCAACCTGGCGGCCGCCGTCGCCGTCCTGATCGGAGGGGCGCTGGGAGGCGAGGTCCAGGAGGTGGTGTGGACGGCGGTCGCCCTGCTCCTGTGGTTTGCCACCCGCGCCGGGGAGGGATTCGAGATCGGGCCCGCTCACTTTGTAGAGCGCCACGGCCTGCTGGTACTCATCGCCATCGGCGAGTCGGTCGTCGCCATCGGCATCGGCGCCCGGCACCTGACGATCGACTTGCGGCTCGTGGTCACCGTGGTGCTCGGCCTCCTGCTCTCCGCCGGGCTGTGGTGGACGTACTTCGGCGACGGATCAGCCGTGGTGGAGGAGGCGCTCCGCAACGCCACCGGGGCCGCTCGGGTTCGCCTCGCCTTCCTGGGGTTCGGCTATGCCCATTACGCGATGCTGCTGGGGGTCGTCTTGGCCGCCGTCGGCCTCCGCCTTGCCGTCGCCCACCCTGACGGACAGCTGTGGATCGGCTACGCGTTGGCCCTGTCCGGCGGCACGGCACTGTTCGTGCTCGCCGACGGCGCGTTTCGCTGGCTGCTGGGCCTGCGGCGCCAGCACGGCCGCAAGCTGGCCGGCCTCATCGTCCTGCTGGCGGTCCCCGTCGGGACGGAGGTCTCGGCGGTCGCCGGCCTGGCGGCGACGGTCCTCCTGCTCGCCGCCTCGAACGCGATCGCGCACCGTCCTGCGGCGCGCCTATGACTTGGGGTGACGGTCGGCGTTGGGGTGACGGTCAGCATTGGGGTGGCGGTCGGCATTGGGGTGACGGTCGGCATTGGCGAGGATCGCGTCGTGGACGTAGCGCGACAGGTTTGGCGCGATCTCGTCATAGGTCCGCGTGAACCGCGGATCGGAGATGTACATCTCCGCCAGGGCGCGGTGCTGTGGATACGAGCACTCGTAGAACCAGCGGGAGATGTGTTGGCGGTGGGCCTCGGCCAGGTCCATCGCCGCGTGGCTACTCGGCGCCGCCCCGTTGTTCGTGGCCGCCGCGAACGCCGCGACGTTCGCATCGGCCTCGCGCTTGATCTCGATCCAGTCCTCCTTGGTGTAGGCGGCCGCCCGCCGCTGGGACTCCTTCCACGCCTGGGTGTCGCCCCACCGGTCCTCCGCCTCCTGGCTGTACTCGCCGAGCTTGTCGGTGCCGAACACCTCAAGCTGCTCCTCCGGGGTCAGGGACAGTCCCATGCGTCGTGCCTCCATCTCGCTCTCGATCGCCGTGATGAGCGCCTGGGTCCGCGCCAGCCGTGCTCGTAGCAGCCGGTGCTGGCGGCGCAGATGCTCGTCGGCCGGGGTTCCGGGGGCGGCCAGCAGCTCAGCGATCCCATCCAGGCGGAAGTCGAGCTCCCGGTAGTAGAGGATCCGCTGTAGCCGCGCCAGATCGGCGGCCGAATACATCCGGTACCCGGAATCGCTGCGCCCGCTGGGCACCAGCAGCCCCACGTCGTGGTAGTGGTGCAGCGTTCGCACGGAGACGCCGGATATCCGCGCTACCTCTCCGACCCGGTATTCGCTCATGGTCGACATGGTCGAGCATGACGTGACGTGAGGGTCAAGGGCCGTTCGATTCCCCCCGATTCCCGCGGCGGGTGGGTGGTTGCCGAGAGGTCTGCGCCAGGGTGGAACGGCATTGGCAACGAACAGGCCATCTGCCGAACCGTTCAACATTGCTCGTTTATCAAAATGTGATAACGAAACGGGCTGGTTTTGGTCCCATTTCCCGCCAATCTGCGGCATTTGCCAGCCGCGGAGAGCCGTCGGCCGGCATCGGGCGAGGGATTTAGGGGACTTTCATCCCTATAGCAGGTGAAATACCCCAAAGCCCCGCCGAAACGTCGCCACGGCGGTTATCACATTGTGACAAACGCCCACACTCTCCCTCCTTCATTGCCCGCCGTTGTTCCGACCCGGAGATCCCAGCACCAACCACCCACCCGCCGCGGGAATCGAGTCGGGTCGCCAGCCACCCCCGCCGAAGCCACCCGGGTCCGGTCGACCCGGCCGCCTAGCTCACCTCAGCGACCACGGCCCCCGGAATCGCCGCGATCAGCGCATCGGTGGCCACCGCAAACACGTCGTGCGGCGTGCCGGCGGCCGCCCACACCGTGCTGAACCGCCGCAGCGAGGAATCGACCGTCGTCGGCAGGTCGACGTCGTGGCCGAGCGGGGGGATCCCGCCGATCGAGAACCCGGTCACGGCGCGCACCTGGTCCGCGGGCGCGGGGGACAACGCCAGCCGGGAGGCATCGACGCGGCGGTCCCCGGCGCACAGGACGAGGACCGGCTCGTCGTGGCGCAGGAACACCAGCGACTTGACGATCTGGCCGACCTCCACGTCAAGCGCGGCAGCCGCCAGGGCCGCGGTCCGCGCCGAGTCGCTCAGGCGCCGGACCTCGATCGCCAGCCCGCGCCCGGCCAGGCGCTCGGCCAGCCGGGCCGCCGTGGGATGCATCGCTTCGCGATTCGCGTCGGCGGCTCCAGCCGTTGGCTGCGCTCTGCGGCTGTCGCCCACCTCGCCCACGGCCGGAGTGTCGCAGACCGGGCTGCAGGGTCTGCGGGCGAGTGCGAGGGGCCGCGGGCGTTCCGGGGTCCGAGCCGGATCAGGCGGCGCGGGGGTTCCGGGGTCCGAGCCGGATCAGGCCGCGGGGGTTCCGGGGTCCGAGCCGGATCAGGCGGCGAGCGCCCGGGGCTCCGGCGCGCACTCAGCGAACGCGCGGCGCAACTTCGTGGCGGTGCCGGGCTGGGCGGCGGTGCCGACCATCTCCGCCCAGCGGTCGGCCTCCAGCCGGTCCATCTGCTCGTCGAAGGACTCCTGCGCCTCCTGGACCTGATGGCGATCACCGGCCAGCATCATGTCGCTGGCCGCGTCCAGGAGCGTTTCCGCTTCCTCGTCGAACAGCTTGGCGCCGCGCTGCTCGGCGACGATGCGCCGAACCTCGCTGAAGGCGATCACCCGCTGATTGGTCTGGATCCTGGGAGTGTTGCTCATTGCCCTCGAGTCTAGGTCGGGGTTGATGGGCGGTTAATCGGCCGATGCGGCCGGGGATTGAGGCCGCTTTGCCCGACCGCTCGGGCGAGCGCTGGGGCCGCTTCGACGGGTCTGCCGACGCGGACCGACCCGGCGACCCGGACCGCTCCTGACCGTGTTTGGTGCAAGATTGAGCCGATGATCACCAAGCTCGACTTCGTTGCCATCCCCTCACAGGACGCCGAACGCTCCCGCCGCTTCTACGGCGAGACACTGGGGCTCCGCCCGGACGACCACGCGCAATTCGAGTTCTGGGCGGGCGACACCTGTCTGGGCATCTGGGAGCCGGCCCGGCTCGGGATGGAGTTCGCGCCTCAAAAGAACGGCCACCTCGCGCTGCATGTCGACGACATGGCGGCCACCCGTGCCGAGCTGGAGGGTAAGGGCGTCGCGTTCGCCGGTGACCTGGACACCGGCGTGTGCCACATGGCGTTCTTCACCGATCCCGACGGCAACGACCTGATGCTCCACCACCGCTACGCGCCGTACAGCTGACGGGTCGGCGGGCTCACGGCCCGGACGCGGCCCCCGGCCGGCCGGACCGGCGCCCCGGCGCGCAATCCGGTCCACCGTCACTCCCCCAGAACCGCCAGATCGATCTGCGCCAGTCGCTCCGGATCGGACAGGATGTTGATCTCCACGATCCGTCCGTCCCGGATCGTGACGGCGCCCAGCGAGAACGGCCGTCCGTCGCGGCTGGAGACGACCCCCGGGCTGCCGTTGACGAGGGCGCGCTTCATGGTCAGGTTCATGCGGGAGAACAGCGATGCCTGGGCGGCCACGGTCTCCGCGCCCTGGATGTGGGTTGACAGGCCGGTCACCCCGCCGTCGGCGCGAAGCACCACGTCGGGATCGAGAACGGCGACGAGCGCATCGAAGTCACCGGTGCGGGCGGCGGCCAGAAAGGCGTCGACGACCTCCCACTGGCCGGCCAGGTCGGTGTCCGGGGTGGGGGCTCCCCGGACGCGGCGGCGGGCGCGACTGGCCAGTTGACGGGCGGCCTCCGGCGACCGATCCAGGATCGACGCGATGTCGTCGAAGGGCACGGCGAACGTGTCGTGCAGGACGAAGGCGATCCGCTCCGGCGGGCTGAGGGTCTCCAGCACGACCAGCAGGGCGAGGCCGATCGAATCGGCCAGAAGGGCCTCGTGCTCAGGGTTGGTGCCGTCGGCGGGATCGACGATCGGATCCGGCACGTGGACGTCCAGGGGCTGCTCGCGGCGGGTACGCCGGGAGCGCAGCATGTTGAGCGCTAGGCGCGCCACGACCGTCGTCAGCCACCCGCCCAGGTTCTCCACCTCGCTCGTGTCGGCGCGGCTGAACCGCAGCCACGCATCCTGGACGGCGTCCTCGGCCTCGCTGAGGGAACCAAGCATTCGGTAGGCCACCGCGCGTAGGTGGGGCCGATGCTCCTCGAACTGCTGCGCGAGCCATTCCTGTTGGTCCATGTCAAGTCCTCCGCCGCTTCTGGTCATGAAACAAGACCCACCGGATCGGCGTGGTGTGACATGGTGGATCATGCGCCCCTGCCATGTCCGTCGCTCCCTCACTCACCCCCGCCCGGACGATCGGCGCGGCGCGCCCGGAGCCGATGGAGACCCGGCTGCTGGGCCGGATCGCCGATGACGTGCGCCGCGAGCGGCGGGTGCGCCGGCGCGCGCAGCTGCCGCCCGGCAGCACGGCTCCCAGCTGGTCGAACACCCGCCGGGTGATCGCCGATCCGCTGGGGCTGCTCCTGGAGCACGAGCGGCGCTTCGGCCCGGTGTTCACCATCCGGCTCCTGCACGAACCGGTCGTGTGGGCGATCGGCGCCGAGGTCAACCACCAGATCCTGGTCAGCGACTTCGACGGGTTCGAGTGGCGGGACGGCCGGTTCGCCGACCTGTGGCCCCTGCTCGGCGACGGCTTGCTGAACACCGATGGTCCGTATCACCGCGACTTCCGGATGCTGCTGCTGCCCGCCTTCCATCGCGACCACGTCGCGGCGGTGGCGGAGACGATGATCGAGGAGGCTCAGGCCGCCGCGGATACGCTGACCGACGGACAGGTCGTCGAGATCTACGGGTGGGTCCGGCGGCTGGCGCTCCGGATCGCGTTGCGCGCCCTGCTGGGGATCGAGGCCACCGCCGGCCGCGAGGCGACCCTGGCCGCGGCGTTCGAGGCCTCGCTGGCAATCCACGGCGAGCCCGTGCTGCTCCAGATGCTGCCCGCTCCCCGGACCCCACTGGCAAGGGCCATCGCGGCTCGGCAGACCCTGGACCTCACCGTCCGGGCGGAGATCGACGAGCGTCGCCGGCGCGGGGATCCGGGCGCGGGCGTGCTCGGCCTGCTGCTGAGCGCGACCGACGAGGACGGCCGGCCGCTCAGCGCCACCGTGGTGCGAGACCAGGCGGTGACGCTGCTGTTCGCCGGGCATGACACCACGACGACCACGTTCACGTTCCTCGTCCACGAGCTCGGTCGCCACCCCGACGCGCGCACCGCGGTGGAGGACGAGCTTCATCGGGTGATCGGCGCCCGTGATCCGTCCGCGGCCGACCTCGACGGTCACGCCCTGCCGGTGCTCGAGCGCTCGCTCAAGGAGACGCTCCGGCGCTACCCGGCCGCCTGGGTCGGGCCACGGCGCACCACCCGCGACGTGACGCTCGCCGGTGTGCCGGTCCCGGCCGAGATCGGCGTGCACTACTCCTCGTGGGCCACGCACCACCTGCCGCACCTGTATCCGGAGCCGTTCCGCTTCGACCCGGACCGGTTCCTTCCCGAACGGGAAGCCGCTCTGCCCCGGGGGGCCTATATCCCGTTCGGCGGCGGCTCGCGCATGTGCCTGGGCAAGCGCTTCGGCGAGTACGAGCTCCGCGCACTCGCCGCCGTGCTGTTCGGCCGCCTGCGGCTCGAGCCCCTGTCGGCCGAGGACCCGCGGGTCGCGACAACCCCCACCCTCGGCCCCAGGGGCGGCCTGCGGTTCACGGTGCGGGCGCGCTGAGCCTCGATGGGCCGGCTATGTGGCCGCGGCGTCCGGTGCCGGCGCCTCGCCGGAGACCGCCGTCCCGCGGTAATCCATGACCTGCTCCGGCGGGGGGAAGCCTTCCGTCAGGTCGATCCGGTGGACCTCGTGAACGACGGCCCTAAACCACCGGTCGAAGGGGTCCTCCGAAGCGCCCA
Organism: Solirubrobacteraceae bacterium; assembly: GCA_051985625.1. GTDB lineage: Bacteria > Actinomycetota > Thermoleophilia > Solirubrobacterales > Solirubrobacteraceae > Palsa-465. The sequence continues at coordinate 2,178 of JBPYFQ010000222.1, read as the reverse complement.
GCCCCGCGAAGGCCGCCTCCAGATCGTCAGCCTCGAGATAGACGACGGCCATGTCGCCGGCGGGCGTCGTCTGGATCCAGACCGACTCGCGCGTGATGCCGTGGCGCCGGCGCGACGCGGCATGCTCAGCCTTCCGCTCACCCCGAGCGCACGCCTCCATGGCGGCGCGGTCGATGTCGGTCTTGCCGGGCACCATGAGTGCGGCAAATGCGATGCATTGCATGTGAGTCCTCCGGTCCTGGCACCTCGCCACCCCTGCCGGCGATCGTCGCCCACCCGGCCGCAGTCGTCAACCCGTCGCTCATTCCAGCCATTCGGTGACCATGGTGGGGTGGGCGTGGATGCAGACCATGCTCGAGCGCCCGGGCCCGTCGTTGGTGAACTTGTGCGGGACATCCGGCGGAGCGATCACGATGTCGCCCGCACCGACCTGGACGCGCTCCTCGCCCAGCTGGAACGTCAGGTTCCCGGCGTGGACAACCCACGTCTCGTCGTACGGGTGCCGGTGTAGGCGCGGTCCGTGACCCGGCTCGCTGTGATCGAGAATCAGCGAGACGCTTGCGCCGTGATCGGCGCCCAGCAGGTCCCCGGTCCCCCGGGCATCGGCGGTGATGATGGGCATGGCTGCTCTCCTCGGTTGCTGACGGTCATATGGTCACACGCGGCCCTCGGCCGGCCGCCCCGGCGCCGACGATCCGGCGGCGCCCCCCTCGGCCGCCCGCCCCTGCGCAGACGATCCGGCGGCGCCGCCCTCGGCCGCCCGCCCCGGCGCAGACGGCCCGGCGGTCCGGCCCCGGAGGGGCCGCTCCGGCAGCAGTGTCACGATCACGACGCCGGCCAGCGCGATCGGAGCCGCGACGAGGAACACGTCGTGCAGGGAGTTGCCGACCGCGTTCGCGACGGCATGCTGGACCGGGGGCCCCAACGCCCGGATGCGACCCGGAGTGGTCTGGATGCCGGTGGCCGTGATCCCGCGGGCCGTCCGGCCGCCCAACTCGATCGGCAGCCAGTGACGCAGCCCGGCGGCGAAGAGCGCGCCGTAGGCGGCGACCCCGACCGAGCCGCCGAGCGCGCGGAACAGGTTGGCGGCGGCGGTCGCGGTGCCGATCCGGCGCGGGTCGACGGCGTTCTGGATGGCCACCATCAGGATCTGAGTCACCATCCCGAAGCCGATGCCGAAGATCACCATGAACCCGGCCGCCTCCAGCCGCGACCCGTCGGCCCCGAGCGTGGAGAACAGCAGGAGGCCGGCGCTCATCAGGGCCAGGCCGACGATCGGGAAGACCCTGTAGCGGCCGGTCCGGCTCATGACCCGGCCTGACGCGATCGTGCTGACCGCACTCGCGCCCAGCAGGGGCAGCATCAGCAGGCCGGCTCCGGTCGCGCTCGCCCCGGTGACGAGTTGCAGGTGCACCGGCAGGAACACGATCGCGGCGAACAGCGACAGCGTCGTGATGAACAGGGCGGCGCTCACGACCACCAGCACGCGGTCTCCGAACAGGTCCAGGGGCAGGACCGGCTCCCGAGCCCGGCGCTCGCGCCAGATGAACGCGGCGATCAGCACGACGGTACCGGCGATGAGGCCGAGAGTCTGGGGTGAGCCCCAGGCGTAGCGGCTGCCGCCCCAGGTGAGGACGAGCAGGAGACCGACCACCGCGGCGGCCAGCAGCGCCGAGCCCGCGTAATCGATGTGCACGGACGACCGTCGCTCGGCCGGCGAGTCGAGGTAGGACCGCAGAAGCACCAGCGCCATCAGGCCGACCGGGACGTTGATGTAGAACGCGAACCGCCAGGACAGGTGGTCGACGAACAGCCCTCCCAGCAGCGGTCCGGCCAGGCTGGCGACCAGGAAGGTGAGCTGGATGTAGCCCTGGTAGCGGCCGCGCTCCCGCGGCGGGACGAGGTCCGCCACGCTGGCCATGGCCAGCGTCATGACGCCGCCGGCGGCGACCCCCTGGACGGCGCGGAACGCGATCAGGGCGCCGACTGACCCGGCCGCGCCGGACAGGGCCGAGAAGCCGATGAAAAGCAGAATCGCGGCGCCGATGAGGCTCTTGCGCCCGTACATGTCCGACGCCTTGCCCCACAGCGGCGTCGAGGCGGCCGCCCCCAGCACGTAGACGGTCACGATCCACGAGAGATCGCTCAATCCGCCCAGCCGGCCGGCGATCGTCGGCA
>JBPYFQ010000221.1:0-2678 GCA_051985625.1 Solirubrobacteraceae bacterium | reverse complement strand
TGCTCGGCTCCCGGGAGGACGCCGAGGATGTGCTCCAAGAGGTCCTGACCGCCGCGTTCAACGCCATCCTGGCCGACGACCGGCCGATCAACGTGCGGCCGTGGCTGTACCGGATCGCCCGCAACCGCAGCCTCAACCATCTGCGCCGGATGCAGGCCATCGGCGTCGACTCGATGGACCACCATCTGTCCGAGCACGGCGCCACCACCGCGGACAAGGTCCACGAGCGCGAGGAGTTCCGCCTGCTCGTCGGCGATATCCACGACCTTCCCGAGACCCAGAAGACCGCCCTCGTCCTCCGCGAGATGGACGCGCTGTCCTACGGGCAGATCGCCGAGGCGATGGAGACGACGGTTCCCAGCGTCAAGTCGCTGCTCGTCCGCGCGCGGGTCTCTCTGGCCGAGGCGGCCGAGGCGCGCCTCCTGTCCTGCGACGAGGTCCGCATCGAACTGGCCGAGGTGGCCGAGGGCCTGCAGCGCCGCCCGAGCGCGCTGGTCCGGCGCCACATGCGCAGCTGCAAGCGCTGCAACGAGTTCCGCGGTCAGCTCAAGGCGACCAACAAGGCGCTCGCCGCCCTGCTTCCGGTCGGCCCGCTGGCGATGCTCCACAAGCTCGCCTTCCTCCACCTCGGCCACTCGGCCGGCGCCGGATCGAGCGCCGCCGGGGCCGGGTCGACGGCCGGGGCGGCCAGCGGCGCCGCCGCGGGCGGCATGGGCGCCGTCGGCGCCGGCAGCGTGGTGGCGGGCTCGAGCGCCCTGGCCGGCTCCAGCGGGTTCGTGTCGGCCGGCATCGGCGCCTTCGCGGGCAAGGCGGCCGCCGGGCTGGCGGCAGCCGCGCTCGTCACCGCCGGCGCGGTCGAGGCCGACCACAGCGGGCCCCGCCACGCGGCGAACCCTCCGGTCGCCGCCGCGCCGGTCGCCATGGCGCGGTCACAAACCCCGTCCGTGCCGTACGCGCCGTCCGCCCCGCCATCGGTGGAGCAACGCTCCTCCAGCGTGCCGCGCCCGTCGAAGCCGGCCGCGCCGAAGGACGCCGCCAACGCGAAGAACGCCGCGCACGCGGCGAACGCGGCCAAGGCGGCCAAAGCCCACACCGACGCGGCCACCGCCAGCGGCACCAAGAAGGCCGGCACGGCAGGCTCGGCGGCGGGCTCGGCAGCGATGACGCCCGCGCAGCCAGCGCCGCGCACCGCGACGCAGTCCGATCCGACGGTCCTCCCCTACCCGGGCTCCACCACCACTAGCCCGGGGACGACCACCACCGCCTCCAGCGGAGGCGCGGCGGTCGATCCGACCTCGGCCACCACCGCTTCGACCGGGAGCTCCACGACCACGGCGAGCACCTCCTCCGCCCCGCCGCCGTCCACCACCTCCACCGGGACGTCGACCGGCACCACCACCACGACGACCCCGGGCGATGGCAGCACGACCACCTCGGGCGGCGACGGCACGACCACACCCGGCGGCACCTCGACCACGCCCACCGGCAGCTCGACCACGCCGACCACACCGGGCAACGGTCAGCAGCCGACCGGGAACGGTCAGACCGGCACCACCGGTTCATCCGGGCCGAGCAACAACCCGTCGCCGTCCGCGCCGAATGCCCGGGGGTTCTTCGGCCGGCCGGTCTGGTGATCGAGTTCGAGCAGTTCCAGGCGGTCGACATGCGCGTCGGCCGCGTGATCTCGGTTGAGGACTTCCCGGAGGCGCGCAAGCCGGCCTGGAAGCTGACGATCGACTTCGGCCCGGAGGTCGGCGTCAAGCGCTCCTCGGCCCAGATCACCCACTACGCCCGGGAGGAGCTTGAGGACACTCTGGTCGTCGGCGTGGTCAACTTCCCGCCGCGGCAGATCGGTCCGGTCCGCTCCGAGGTGCTGGTGCTGGGCGCGCTCGACGACGAGCGCGGGGTCGTGCTGCTGCGCCCGGACCGCGGCGCGGAGCCGGGGTCGCGCATCGGCTGAGGCGCGCGGCGGGCATCATCCCTCGCCGTGCCCATCGCCGTCCTCACCACTTACCTGAGCGACTACCGCCTGCCCCTGTACCGGCTGCTGGCCGAGCGCCACCGGATCGAGGTCCTGTGCTACGGCGGCGGCGAGCGCTACGCGCCGGCCTGGTTCACCGACCTCGACGCCCAGCTGGCCGCGGCCGACTTCCCGGCCCGGCGGCTGGAGGGGATCGGCGAAGCGCTTCGGCTCGGCCGGGGGCATGAGGCGGTCGTGGCCCCGTTCGCGGGCGGCGCGTTGTTGCCCGCCGCCTACCTCGGGGCCCGGCGATACCGCCGTCCGTTCGTCTTCTGGGCCTCGATCTGGCACCAGCCCCGGTCGCTCGCCCACGCCCTGGCGCTGCCGGCGACCCGGCACATCTACCGCCATTCAGACGCGGTCGTCGCCTACGGCGAGCACGCCCGGCGGTTCGTCGCCGGCGTCCGCGGCCGCGACGACGACATCTTCGTGGCCCCCCAGTCGGTGGAGCCGGAGCTGTTCGGACGGCCGGTTGGGGCGGACGAGGTGGCGGCGCTCCGCGCCGAGTTCGGCCTCGGCGACGGCCCCCTGGTGCTGTACGCGGGCCGGCTCGTCGCCGACAAGGGCGTGGACGTGCTGGCCCGAGCCTGGCCGGCGGTGGGCACCCAGGCCACCCTGGTCGTGGCCGGCGACGGCCCGCTGGCCGCCGAGATCGCCG
>JBPYFQ010000220.1:0-2727 GCA_051985625.1 Solirubrobacteraceae bacterium | reverse complement strand
GACGGGTCGATCTCGACGGCGCCGCCCACGAGCCCGGCTGGCAGCGGCTGGCGCGCCTGCGCGGAATTGGGCCGTGGACGATCCAGAAGCTCGCGCTGTACGGGCAGGGGCGCCTCGATCAGCTCCCGGTGGGCGACCTGGCCTACATCAAGTTCGTCGGTCGCGCGCTGTACGGCCATCCCTTCGCGCGGGCCACCGAGGCAGAGGTGCAGGAGTACTTCGCGCCCTACGCCCCGTGGTGCGGGCTGGCCGGCATCTATGCCCTGAAGGCCGCAGGGGTGACCGCCGGCGGCCTCACGGCCGCTTAGTCCGTCACTTGCATTTCGACGCGCTCGCGTCCAGGAAGGTCTTCACCGAGCTCACCACCGCCGCGGCGTCGGTGGCCACCGACGCGATCTGCCCCGGGGTGGGGCTCGACGGGAGGGCTTTGACCGCGCTCTGCAGCGTATTGATCGACGTGGTGATCGCGCTCGTCTCGGTGGGGAAGTCGCTCTTGGCCGAGTTCACCACGGCCGTGGCGTCGCTCTGGACCTTCTGGAACGTCGCCTGCAGGCCGCTGACGCCGCTGGTCAGGCTCAGGTTCGACACGTCCTTGATCGAGTTCTCGAGGTTCGTGCGCGCCGAGCAGTAGCCCGGCTTGCTGCTCCCTCCGCACCCGGCCACGGCGATCGCTGCGGTGAGCGCGACGGCGGCGGCGAGCAGGCGCGGGCGCACCTCAGGCTCCCGCTGCCCTGACCCGGGCGAGGTTGAGCTTGCCCGAGTAGTTGCGGAAGCTGAACTGCACGACGGTGTTGGTCCCAGCCCCGAGCACACGGCAGGTCTGGGTCGCGCCGACGTTGACCACCACCCGCCTAGCGCACGTCACCTGCGCGCCGAGGTCGCCCTGGCGTACCAGCTGCGCCTTGAGCGCGGTGGCGACCGCCGGCCCCGGGGTCTGGCGGTTGATCGTGGCCACGCGCGTGGCGGTGCCGCAGCCCGTCAGAGTCAGGATCCCGGCCACGATGAGCAGGCGCCGGGCTCTCATGTGCCGCCACCTCCGTCGGTCGCGTTTGGCTCGTCGACCGGGTAGGGCGGCACGGGGGCCGGCTCGGTCATCTGGCCGCGCTGCTTGTTGTAGACCGGGATGCCCAGAAGGAGGGCCACCGCGGCGAGGATGAACGGCGCCCAGTAGAGCCAGAAGCTCTGCCCGGTGTTGCGCGAGTACCAGATGAACAGGATCGAGAAGACCACCGCGAGCCCGGCGATGGCCAGGTCCCGGACAAGCCGCGGCGTCTGCAGCGTCTTGTGGTCGATCCAGCGCCACTTGATCTGCGCCAGGGCGGAGAATGCGTACGGGATCGCGGCCGTGATGCCCGTCATCAGGACGAGCGTCGTGAACGCCGTCGCCCCGTTGGATCCGAGGTAGTTGACGATCATGGCGATCGACGCCAGCGACGTCGACATGATGATCCCGAACGCGGGGACGCCGGCGGGCGAGAGCCGGTTGAACCGGGCCGGGAACAGGCCGTCCTTGGCGGCCGCCTGCGGCATCTCGGCGCAGATCATCGTCCAGCCCATCAGCGCCCCGATCCCCGAGATGATCACCATGATCGACATCACGTCGCCGGCCCAGCTGCCACCGAAGATCTTGTTGGCGGCGTCGGAGAACGGGGCGGTGGACTCGGCGAGCACATGGTTGGGCAGGATCCCGAACACCGCGGTGAGCGAGAGCATGTAGACGACCGCGGTGGCGAGCGTGCCGAAGATCGTCGCCCGGGGTACGTTGCGGTCCGGGTTGCGAACCTTTGCCGCCGCGACCGAGGCGGTCTCGACCCCGATGTAGCTGAATAGGCCGATCGCCATCCCGCCGCCGATCGCGGTGATCGTGCTCTCGGTGCTGACCTTGAACGGATGGAAATTCGCGCTCGAGATGAAGAACAGGCCGACGGTCGCGATGAAGCCGACCGCGAAGAACTTGATCACGGTGGTGACCACCTGCATCGTGCCGAGGTTCTTCAGGCCCGACAGGTTGACCGCGGCGCTCACCCACAGCCCGGCCAGGACCAGCAGGATGGAGAAGATCTTCTTGTGGCCCGTGTTGACGAACTGCTCCACGTACAGGACCCAGCCGACGGCGATGGCGGCGTTGCCGGCCCAGGCCGTGATCCAGTAGGACCAGGCGTTGGCGAACCCGATCCGGTTCCCGAACGCCACCCGGGCGTACGCGTACGGGCCGCCGTCGGCCGGCAGCCGTCTGGATAGGGAGGCGAACAGCATCGCCAGGGCGAGCGCGCCGATCGTCGTGAGCCCCATCGAGATCAGGCTGATCGGCCCGTAGATGGCCAGCGAGGTCGGCAGGTTGAAGATGCCGACGCCGATGATGCTCCCGATGATCAGCGCCATGGCCGTCGTCAGGCCGAAGCCCTGCGGCGCTGTGGTCTGCGCCCCGGGCGGCCCGGGCACCGGAGGCGGCCCGGCCTGCTGGCCGTCGCTCAGGTCCGAGGTCGTTGGCGGGGCCGCGTGCGTGGACATGGTCTCAACCCAACGTCCAGGTCAAGCTAGGTCCGCTGGCGCGGGTGCTCATCACCCGAAGCGGATGATCCGGGTGATCACGCCCTCACTCGCGGGGATACACGCAGTCGACCTCGACCGCCTCGCCGGTCTGGGTGTCGAGGTAGACGACGATCACGCGGGTCGCCCCGCCAAACCACGTCGCCGCCCCGGCCTCGCCGACGAACTCCGCCGCGC
>JBPYFQ010000219.1:0-8006 GCA_051985625.1 Solirubrobacteraceae bacterium | reverse complement strand
TCCATCGGCGCCGGCCGGGCCTTGTAGGGACGCCAGCGCTCGGTGACCGCCGCCCGGCCAAACGCGACCCCCAGGTGCGGGCCGCAGAACTTGTACGGCGAGCAGATGAGGACGTCGGCGTCGATGGCGCGCACGTCGATGGGCTGATGGGCGGCGTAGTGGACGGCGTCGATCCAGGCCAGCGCGCCCACCTCGTGGGCCATCGCGCAGACCCGGGCGGCGTCGACGACGGTGCCGACCGCGTTCGACGCCCAGGCGAAGGCGACGACCCGTGTGCGCTCCGACAGCTTGGCCGCCAGGTCGTCGAAGTCCAGCGTGGTGTCCGGGTGCAGCTCGATGTGGCGGACCACGAGGTCCCGGTCGTGGGCCAGTTCCAGCCACGGCGCCACCCCGCCGTCATGGTCGGCCGACGACACCAGGATCTCGTCGCCGGGCGCGAACTCCCGCCCGGCCGTGCGCGACAGGGCGAAGTCCAGCGACGTCATGTTCGCCCCGAAGGTGATCTCCTGCGGGTCGCACCCAAGAAAGCGGGCCGCCCCCGCCTCGGCCTCTTCCAGGATCTCCTTGACCCGGTAACTGGTGGCGTAGCCTGCGCCGAGATTGGCGCTCGCCTCGCGCAGCGCGCGGGCAATGGCGTCACCGACCTCGTCGGGGACCTGGGAGCCGCCCGGCGCGTCGAAGAAGGCAAACCCGGAGGACAGTGAAGAGAACCGGTCGCGGACCGCGGCCAGGTCGGGTGTTTGGTTAAGGATCTCGGTCATCGGCGGCTCCCTGCTTGCGCGGCCGGGGGGACAATGGTTTGATCGGCGGGCAACATTCTGGAGAGGGGAAGTCTTTAGTTGACTGTTCGTGTCAGCCGCAGCGCGACGGCCAGCTGGCAAGGTACCGTCCCGGACGGGGGAGGGCGGATCGGCCTGCACAGCGGGGCGTTCGAGGGGCCGTTCACGCTGCGCAACCGCATCGAGGACGTCGAGCGGGGGACCAACCCGGAGGAGCTGATCGCCGCCGCCGAGGCGGGCTGCTTCACGATGTCGCTGGCCAACCTGCTCGGCGAGGCCGGCACCCCGCCCCGTGACCTTCAGACCACGGTGCGGGTCCGGCTGGAGCAGAAGGAGGAGGGCTTCCGCATCACGCGCATCTCGGTGGCGACCGTCGGCGACGTCCCCGAGGTCGACGCCGAGACGTTCCAGCAGCTCGCCGAGCGCGCCAAGGCGACGTGTCCGGTCTCGCTGGCGCTGGCCGCCACCGAGATCACGTTGGAGGCGAGTCTGCAATCTCCTGCCACCCAAGGGGTTGACCCATAAGCCGCGAATATGGGAGGGTGCGCCGCGCTGAGGGCCGGACGCCCTGCCGTTGAGGACCGACACGCCCTGTGAACACCCCCCTCGTCATCCGGAGCCGCCGCCGATGACGGCTGTGACCGTGGTCGATGTCGCCGAGGTCGCGCCGCGGGAGCGCCCTGACACGGGCCTCATCGTCCGGCCGACGCTCGGACCGGAGACCGGCTTCGACGCGCTGGAGCAGGCCGTGCTCACCTGCCCGCCGGGCCGCTCGCGCCACATCGACGTCGGCGAGGTGGAGGAGACGCTGTTCGTGCTGGACGGCGAGGGCGTCATCCACGTCCGGGCAGGCGCCCACCGGCTCCAGCCCGAGGTGGGCGTGTACCTGCCGCCCGGCTGCCGGTTCGAGCTGGAGTGCACCGGCGAGGAGGACTTGCAAGTCGTGGCGGTGCGCATCCCGGATCCCAGCCCTGGCCCGCCGGCGCCCCCCAGCGTGCGCAGCCTCGACGAGGCCGAGATGGCCTCGGCCACCACCCGGCGCGAGTTCCGGATCGTCGCCGATCCGGCGACCGGCCTGCGCTCGGCCACGCACTTCGTCGGCTACATCCCGACCGACCGGGCGCCCGACCATTTCCACACCTACGACGAGGTCATCTACGTGCTCGAGGGGCAGGGAGTGATCCACGCCGGCCGCCTCGAGCGGGCGGTCGCGCGCGGGACCTGCATTCAGCTCCCGGCCCGGACCGTCCACTGCCTGCAAAACACGGGCGCCGAGCCGATGCGCATCGTCGCCGTGTTCCGGCCGGCCGGCTCGCCGGCCGCCGCCTTCTATCCCGACGGAACTCCGGCATATGAAGCCAATCAGGATCCACTCCAGAGGAGGAGAGACCTATGAAGGTGCGTCTCACACTGGTCGCGGTAGCGCTGACGGCGCTCGTGGCGGCCGGCTGCGGGAGCAGCAGCAACTCAGGCGGCACCAAGAGTGCCGCCGCGTCCAGCAGTTCGGGCGCCAGCGGGAAGAGCTGCAAGGCCACCATCGCGATCGAGGGGCCGTTCACCGGTCAGGTCGCGCAGGTCGGCCTCGAGCAGCTGCATTTCGCTCAGCTGGCGGTCGCCGATGACAACAAGGCGAACGGCACCAACGTCACCCTGGCTCAGGATGACACTCAGCTGACGCCGTCGCTGGCCACTCAGAAGACCCAGTCGATCATCGCCACCAACGCCGTGGCCGCGGTCGGCCCGGCGGGCAGCCAGGAGGTCGAGGCGGTCGGGCCGCTGTTCGGACGGGCCGGGATGGCGTTCATCTCCGGCTCGGCGACGCTGCCGGCGCTGACCACCGACGGCCATAACCCGACGTTCCTGCGCGTCGTCCCCAACGACGACATCCAGGGACCGCAGGACGCCAACTACGTCGTCAACCACCTGCATCCCAAGGCCGTGCTCATCATCGACGACGATGAGGCCTACTCGCAGGGTCTGGTCAAGACGATCGTCCCGGTCCTCCAGAAGGCCGGGATCAAGGTCAACCATCAGACCATCAACGGCACCGACACCGGCGCGACGCTGGCCAGCGCCATCAACTCGCTGGTCACGTCGCAGCTGAATGCCAACGAGACCGTGACCATGCTCCCCTGGCAGGCCGCGGCCAACGCCCAGCAGTTCGGCCTGGAGGTCCAGAAGCAGCACAAGACGACGACCCTGTTCGGAACCGACGGCACCAACTCCCCCTCGCAGTTCAAGATCGTGGGGACGTACGTGTCGAACTTCGGCCCGGACATCTCGCAGTCCAGCAGCGCGCTGGACAAGCAGATCGTCTCCGGCGTCGCGAAGTACGGCCCGTACGGCTCGTTCGGCGTCCCGACGTACGCGGCCACCGACGTGGAGATGAAGGCGATCTCCGCTGTCTGCAAGGCCGGGCAGACGCCGAGCCGCTCCAACGTGCTGGCCCAGATCCGCAAGACGAACATCGCGCCGGCCGACAACCCACTCGGCGTCACCATCGCGTTCAAGAGCGACGGCGACATCGTCGGACAGCCGGGCTATCTGTTCAAGATCGAGAACGGCGGCAAGTACGTCGCGATTCCGAACAAGTGACAGTCGCTGACGGGCGCGGCGTCTCCGGGTTCATCCACCCGGGGGCGCCGCCCCGCCGGATCTGACCAGTGGCCGCTCATGCACGAGTTCATCCAGACCATCATCAACGGGCTCGAGACCGGCTTTCTGTACGCGCTGATCGCGCTCGGCTACTCGATGGTCTACGGGGTGCTCAAGCTCCTGAACTTCGCGCACGGCGACGTGTACATGATCGGCGCCTACATCGGCTACTACGTGCTTCAGGGCTTCGGCGGCCCGACCGCGCTGAGCGTCCCGGTGCCGGTGCTCATCCTGGTCATGTTCGTGGCCGCCGCCCTGGGCTGTGGAGTGCTCGGCGTGGCCATCGAGCGCTTCGCCTACCGCCCGCTCCGTGACGCGCCCCGCATCGCGCCGCTCATCACCGCGCTCGGGGTCTCGTTCATCCTGGAGAACTCGGTGCTGCTGCTGTTCGGCGGCTTCACCAAGAGCTACTCCACCAACAGCTTCATCAACGTCAACACCGGCGGCATCAACATCGGCACCATCAACATCGACCCGGTCCAGATCACGATCTTCGTCGGCTCGATCCTGATGATGTACGGGCTGGTGCAGATCGTCGACCGGACCACGCTGGGCAAGTCGATGCGGGCCGTGGCGTCGGACCGCGAGGCGGCCGAGATGCTCGGCATCAACGTCGACCGCGTGATCTCCGCCACGTTCTTCATCGGCTCGGCGATGGCCGGCGTCGCCGGCGTCATGTCCGGGCTGGCGTTCAACCAGATCTCGGCCACGATCGGTTTCCTGGCCGGGCTCAAGGCGTTCACCGCCGCGGTGGTCGGCGGCATCGGCAGCATCCCGGGCGCCATGATCGGCGGTCTGTTCATCGGGTTGTGCGAGGCGTTCGCCTCCACCTACATCTCCACCAAGTTCAGCGACCTGATCGTGTTCGCGATCCTGATCGTCGTCATGCTCGTCCGTCCGACCGGGCTGTTCGCGCGGCCCGCCCTGCAGAAGGTGTAGGAGGCGCCAGGTGCCGATCGGCGTCGACGAATGGGTGGCCCAGCACGCGGAGCGCGCCGAGACCGGCGGCGGCTGGCGGGGGGCGGTGGCCCGGATCGGCGCCCGGACGGGATGGTGGCCGCGGTGGGGACTGGCGGTGCTGGCCGGGCTCCTGTTCGGCCAACTCGCGCTCAACGTCAACATCCAGACCACCGCGATCAACTGCCTGATCTACGCGATCCTGGCCGTTGGCCTCAACATTGCGGTCGGCTGGACCGGGCTGCTCGACCTCGGCTACGTGGCCTTCTTCGGGTTCGGCGCGTACGGCTACGCCCTGTTCTCCTCGACAGCGCTGGGCAGCGCCGGCGCAGGGGGCTCGCATCTGCCGGCGATCGAGACGTTTGCCATCGTCGTGGCCGCCACCGGGATCTTCGGCGCCCTGGTCGGCCTGATGGCCCTGCGCGTCTCCGGCGATTACTTAGCGATCGTCACGCTATTCGTCGGGCAGGCGTTCTTTGAGGTGGTCAACAACGTCGACACCGGCACGCTGGGCGGGGTCAACGGGCTGTTCGGGCTCGATCCGATCCATTGGCTCGGCGGCCAGATCACCACGCCGAACGGTTACTACTACCTGGCGCTGATCGTGTGCGCACTCCTGGTCGGGCTGCTCCACTTCCTGGACCACTCACGGACCGGCCGCGGCTGGCGCGCCGTGCGCGAGGACCAGTTGGCCGCTGAGGCCATGACCGTGCCCACCGGCATCGTCAAGGTCATGGCGATCAGCTTCGGCGCGATGGTGGCCGCGTTCGCCGGCGTCATCTTCGCCGCCCAGCAGGACAACGTGTTCCCCACCAACTTCACTGTCAACATCCTCATCCTGATCTACGCCTGCCTGGTGCTCGGCGGCGCCGGATCGCTGGCCGGAGCGGTGCTCGGCGGGATCCTGGTCACCGCCGGTGAGCAGCTGGTCTCCAGCCCCACCGACGCCGGCTACCTGTTCTACGGGCTCATCCTGCTGGGCCTGGTGCTCAAGCTGCGACCGTGGCGCGTGCTCGGCGGGGTGCTGGTGGGCACCGCGGTGTTCGGCGTGGTCCTGCACGCCGTGGTGGGGGCGATTTCCTCATCGGCCACCGCCGGGAGCCCCGGGAGTGCAGGCTGGATCGGCTCGCTGGTCAGCCACTGGGTGATCGTGCCGGCCAACGCCACCACGTTCGGCAACGTTCTCTACATCCTGACCATCGTGCTGGTGTTCGTGTTCGTGCGGGCGTCCGAGCGGTGGAGACCGTACGTACTGGTGCCGACGATCTGGGTGGCCGCGTGCTGCTGGGAGAGCCGACTGGTCGTCAACCCGGCGATCACCGCCCAGATCCTGATCGGGGCCATCCTCATCGCCACGATGACGATCCGCCCGCAGGGGTTGCTGGGAACGATGCGAGTGGAGGTGGTCTGAGTGGCGGGCCTGCTGGGCAGCATGCGGGTGGAGGTGGTCTGAGTGGCCTCCCAAGCGCCACCGCTGCTGGAGCTCCGGGACCTGGGGATCCACTTCGGCGGCCTGAAGGCGCTGAGCGGCCTCGATCTGACCGTCGGCGACCGGGAGATCGTCAGCATCATCGGCCCCAACGGCGCCGGCAAGACGACGGTGTTCAACGCCATCACCGGCGTGTACAAGCCGAGCGTGGGCGACATCCGCTTCGCCGGGGAGAGCATCGTCGGGCTCCGTCCGCACAAGATCACGGACGCCGGGATCGCCCGGACGTTCCAGAGCCTGCGGCTGTTCCTCAACATGTCGGTGCGCGACAACGTGATGGCGGCCACGTACGGCGCGACCAGCGCCACCCCGGTGGAGTCGATGCTCCGGCTGCCCCGGGCCCGGCGCGAGCAGCGCGAGGTCAACGCCCTCACCGAGGAGGTGCTCTCGTTCTTCGGCGAGCGGCTGGCCGGCTACCGGTGGGATCAGCCGGCCTACAGCCTGTCCTACGCCAACCGGCGGCGCCTGGAGATCGCCCGGGCGCTCGCCACCCGGCCCCGGCTGCTGCTCCTCGACGAGCCGGCGGCCGGGATGAACCCCAACGAGACGCTCGAGGTCACCGAGCTGATCGGCCGCCTGCGCGGCGAGCTCTCGCTGGCGATCCTGGTCATCGAGCACGACATGCACGTCGTGGAGGGCATCTCCGACCGCGTCGTCGCGCTCGACCACGGCGTCAAGATCACCGAGGGACGGTTCGATCAGGTGGCCAATCACCCCGCGGTCGTCGAGGCCTACCTGGGACGCGACCCGGAGGCCCTGGCCGAGGCATAGGTCGCCGATGCTGCTCGCGCTCGAGGACGTCACCACCTACTACGGCAAGATGCGGATCCTGGAGGGGATCTCCATCCAGGTCGACGCCGGCGAGCTCGTCTGCCTGCTCGGCGGCAACGCCTCCGGCAAGTCGACGACGCTGAAGACGATCCTCGGCCTGGTCCGCCCGCGGCGCGGCCGGGTGATGCTGGACTCCGAGGACGTCACCGACCGGCGGGTGCCGGAGCGGATCGCCCGGGGGCTGGCGATCGTGCCGGAGAACCGGCGCCTGTTCGGGTACATGACCGTGCAGGAGAACCTCGAGCTCGGCGCCGTCCTGCGGGACGGCTCCACGTTCAAGGAGGACCTGGAGCGCGTCCACTCGCTGTTCCCCCGCCTGTACGAGCGGCGCCAGCAGCTGGCCGGCACGCTGTCCGGCGGCGAGCAGCAGATGGTGGCGATGGGACGGGCGCTCATGTCGCGACCCCGGATGCTGCTGATGGACGAGCCGTCGATGGGCCTGTCGCCGGCGCTCGTCCAGCAGAACTTCAAGATCATCAAGGACGTCCACGAGTCCGGGGTGGCGATCCTGATGGTGGAGCAGAACGCCACGATGGCCCTATCGATCGCCGACCGCGGCTACGTGCTGGCCACCGGGTCGCTCGTGCTGGAGGGCCCGGCGGCCCAGTTGCTGCAGAGCGAGGATCTCAAGCGGGCCTACCTCGGCCGCTGACGATTCCCGGTCGGGAAGGATTCCCGTCGGCGGGGGTCCTTGGGTGAAAGACCGGCGCTGCCGGCCGGGGCCGGCGCCACGAATCGAAAGGGTGTGAAGACATGCGTCTCCTCGCAGGCTCGCGGCTGCGAGCGCTCACGGCTGCCGCAGCGACCGCCGCGGTCTTGGCGGTTCCGGCGGCCGCGCAGGCCAGGCCGAGCTCGTTCATCGGCCAGTTCCACCACATCTCGTTGCTGTCCGGCACCGCGCCCGCCCATGGCTCGGCCGCCGGCGACCAGAACCCGTATGGCGTGGCGGTCGTTCCCACCACGGTCGGGCGCCTGCAGCGCGGTGACGTGCTCGTCTCCAACTTCAACAACGCTCAGAACCACCAGGGGACGGGCTCGAGCATCGTCGAGATCTCGCGGTCGGGCCGGCAGCGGGTGTTCGCCGTCGTTCCCCAGCCGACGGCCACTCCGGCCGTGGGGCTGACGACTGCGCTCGTCGCGCTGCGCAACGGCGACGTGATCGTGGGCAGCCTCCCGGCGCCGGGCGGCAACTCGTCGATGATGACCGCCGGCGCCCTCACCATCCTCGGGCCCACCGGGCATGTCATCCGGACCCTGACGGCGGCGGACATCAACGGGCCGTGGGACATGACCGC
>JBPYFQ010000218.1:0-4662 GCA_051985625.1 Solirubrobacteraceae bacterium | reverse complement strand
GGTTCGCCTGCACTCGGCCATCGGTTACGTCACGCCCCAGGACAAATTGCAAGGACGTGACAAGGAGATTTTGGCCGCTCGCGACCGCAAACTCGAAGCCGCACGAGAAAGGAGGAGAGTGAAACGTCATGCCGCCCGTCAGGCCGCTGTGGACGGCCAACCCGCTGTTGGTATAACCTGATTAGAGAGGATCATAGTCCCTAAACTCTCGCTACGCTCTCGAAGGCGAAGTTCCTGTTCACGCTGAACCAATACACAAGGAGCATTCGTGGCCCGTCACTCCCTCTCCTCGCATCAGGATGGCGAGGACTCCGTCCGGGGCTATCTCTTCATGGGGGCCGGAAGTCGAGCGACCGCGAGCCCGAGAGGAGACCGCCCGTGAGTGTACCTAACAAGGGACCGAAGAGCCTTCACCAGGCGATGGGGTTCGTCGATCTGCTCCTTTTCGTGGTCGTCACGAGCTTCGGCATCATGTGGCTCCCCAAGGCAGGAGAAGCCGGCCCGGCTGGGATCACCCTCTGGGTTCTCGGAGCGCTCGTCTTCCACCTTCCCCTCGCTTTGTGTGTGATCGTCCTCGCCTCCCGGTATCCGGGCGAAGGCGGCCTGTATTTCTGGAGCCAGAGGGCCTTCGGCGGCTTCGCTGGGTTCATGACCGGTTGGGCGTACTGGGTATGCATCCTCCCGTTCCTCCCGAGCGTACTCTCCTTCGTCGCCGGCAGTGCCCTGTTCATCGGCGGTCGTCGGTGGCAGCACCTGGCGAACGACCCGACGTACTTCATCGTCGCGTCGCTCGTCTGCCTGGCCCTGGCCACGGCCCTGAACGTCGTCGGTCTGCGGGCCGGGAAGTGGCTCCACAACGCCGGGGCCGTCGGCACCTGGATGCCGGCCCTGGTGTTGATCGTCCTGGCATTCCTGGCGTGGGCCGAACGCGGCTCGGCCACGAGCCTGGCGGCAGTGCAGTTCCTGCCCACGGTCGGGCTGAAGCAGGCCGCGCTCTGGCCCGTCATGGTGATGAGCCTGACCGGGCTGGAGGCGGCCGCCGTGCTAGGCGGTGAGATCGAGAACCCCCGCCGGCTACCCGCCGCCCTTGTCTTCGCTGCGGTCCTGGTCATCGGGACGAAGGTCCTCGGCACCCTCGCTGTTCTCGTCGCCATCCCCTCGGAGGATCTGGGCGGCTCGGGCAGTTTCATGCAAGCGGTCGATCGGGTTTCGGCTCGCGCCGGGGTCGGCGGGCTGCTGCCGTTCGTGGCTCTCCTGGTCGTGATCGGTCACGTCGGGAAGGTAGGTGCCTGGAGCGCGACCGGTGCCAGGCTGCCGATGGCGGCGGGCCTGGACAGGACCCTGCCGGGCGCGTTCGCCCGCATCCATCCGCGCTGGGGGAGCCCGTACGTCGCGCTGTTGTTCCAGTCGGCGGTCGTGGCCGTGCTGGTGGTCGTCGGCCAGCTGGGCACCTCGACGAAGGGAGCTTACGACGTATTGCTGAGCATGACCCTGATCCCGACGTTCGTCCCTTTCCTTTTCCTGTTCGCCGCGGCGATCAAGGTGGTGTGGCAGGAGAGGGGAAGGAAGAGAAGGAGGGCCGAGATCGCTGTGCTCACTCTGGGGCTGGCCACGACCGCCGGCTCGACGGCCCTCGCGGTGATACCGCCTCCGGACGAACCCAATCAGGCGCTGTACGTGGCGAAGGTGGTGGGCCTGGCGACCCTCCTTCTCGGGGCGGGGGCGTTCCTGTATCTCGCCAGGAAGAGATGAGCCGACAGTGCGAGAGCGGCCTCGCTCCGCTGGCGCTGGCGGCGTGCGCCGAGCAACAGGCGGCGGTCGATACCCCATCAGCCTGATACAGTCAGGAGCGAGCAGCCCTTACCGGCATTTCTTCCTGCTGGTCCGCGGCATGGCGGCCTACCGCACGGGGAAGCACGCCGAGGCGCTCGGGGTGCTGCGGGAGTGCCAGAAGGCGCGGAACCCCTACAGCGCGAGCACGGCCCTGGTCTTCGAGGCGATGGCCCTTCACCACCTCGGCCAGCCGGGCAAGGCGCGGGCGGCGCTGGAACGGGCCGATGAGATGTACCGCGACCTGTTGGCGAGCCTGGCCGATTCCCCGGAAGGCCCGCTCGGGCGCGACTGGGTGGATGTGCTGATTTTCCAGATTGCTCGCGAGGAGGCCGGGCGGGTCATGAAGCTGCCGGTCCCCGACCCGCGCTGAGCAGGGGCAGCCCAAGGTCTGGGCCTGCTGGTACTGCGGAGAAGGGCGAGAGCATCCCTCAGCGAAAGCGCGACGTGATCCAGCCCTGAGTCGCCGCCTCGTCAAATGCCCTGCTTCTCGATCGAGGATGCTCACGAGAGCCCGCTGTTCTGTCCCCTGTCGCGCCCGTTTCGGCATCCCCTCGGAATCCAACGTCCCGAAAGCCGTCGAGGTGCGAAGCGGTGCCGCCCCGGGCGCCATACACTACGACCATCGGACGGCCCTCACCGCGGAGGAACCCATGAGAGAACAGCAGGCCCCCGCCCGTGATCGCTGGTACGTGCTGATCGTGCTCACCATCGTCTACGCCATCAACATCGCCGATCGCTTCTCCATCTCCACGCTCATCGAGCCCATTCGCAAGGAGCTGGAGCTGTCGGATTCCGAGGTCGGCGTGCTGACGGGGGTGGCGTTGGGAATCTTCTACGTCCTGGTCGGACTGCCGCTCGGGAGACTGGCCGACCGTGCCAATCGCCAGAGGATCTTGACGGTGGCGCTGGCGACGTGGTCCTTGCTGACCGCCCTTTGCGGTCTGACGCGGAACTACTGGCAGCTCTTCGGGGCACGCATCGGCGTCGGCATCGGCGAGGCGGGCGGGACTCCGCCCTCGACCTCCATCCTCGCGGACAAGTTCACCGCTCGCTGGCGGCCCCTGGCCCTCTCCGTGTTCGCCCTCGGGGCGTCGCTCGGCTCCTGGATCGGCACTTCCCTGGTGGGGCGGGTCGAGGCCGAGCATGGCTGGCGTGCCTCCTTCCTGGCGCTCGGTCTTCCGGGCCTGGCGGTGGCGTTGCTCGTCTGGTTGACGGTCCGCGAGCCCCGCCGCGGGCAGTCGGACGCCGCCGGCAGCGACGCCCGATCCGCCGGGTTCCTCGAGACGCTCCGCTACGTCCGCACCCGGCCGGCGGTCTTGCACTTCATGGTCGGCAGCACGGTCCTGACGTTCTGGAGCTGGGGGTTGTTGTGGTGGACGCCGGCATTCCTCGGCCGCACGTACCAGATGACGGTTGCCGAGGCGGGCGACACGCTCGGCCCCATGCACCTTATCGCCGGGACGGGGGTCACGTTGCTGGCGGCGTGGGTGATGACCCACGCACGGGCCGCCGATTCCAGCTCCGTCATGCGGCTGATGACGTGGGTCACGCTGCTGGCCGTCGGCCCTTCCATCCTCGTCTACGCGACCGACAATCGCCAGGTCGCGGTCGCCTTGCTCTGGGTGTTCGTCCCGGCCATCTACTTCTGGCTCGGCCCCATGTTCGGCGTGTTGCAAAACCTCGTGCCGTCGGGCATGCGTGCCCAGGCCTGCGCCCTCTTCCTCTTCGTGACCAACGTGGCTAACCTGATTGTGGCCCCGCAGCTCATCGGCAGCCTCAGCGACGGGTTCCGGGCCGCCTTCGGCACCGGGGATGCCTCGTTGCGCTGGGCGCTGGCGGGGTGCGCGACGAGCGGATTCTGGGCGGCCTGGCATCTGTGGCGCTGTGGCCGTCTGATCCGCGCCGAGCAACACCTGGCAGCCGCTTACAAGCCAACCTGATGCGGCTCGAAGAAGCAGGAGCTCCCATGTCCTTCCGTCCCGCCGCTCGCGTCGCCTCCTTTGGCACCTCCATCTTCACGGAGATCACCGCCCTGGCCGCACGTCACGGCGCGCTCGACCTCTCCACCGGGTTCCCGGATACCGACGGACCTGACGAGCTGAAGGACGCCCTCATCGCTGCCCTGCGCGGCGGCCACAACCAGTACGCCGCCTCCCACGGCGAGCCGGAGTTGCGCCGCGCCGTCGCCGCGCACGCCGAACGGTTCTACGGCGTCGCGCCCGACCCCGAGTCGGAGGTGACCGTCACCAACGGCGCGGCGGAGGCGTTGCACTCCGCCGTCGATGGCCTGATCGGCCCCGGCGACGAGGTCGTCCTGCTGGAGCCGTCCTATGAAGCGTACGCGCCGAACGTGATCATGGCCGGTGGCGTGCCGCGCTTCGTGCCCCTGCGCCCGCCCGGCTGGGACTTCGACCCCGACGAGCTGGCCGCCGCGTTCAACGGCCGCACCCGCGCCGTGATCCTTAATACGCCGCACAACCCCACCGGCAAGGTGTTCACGCGCGGTGAACTGGAGGCCGTCGCCGGGCTGTGCCGGCGCCACGACGCGATCGCCGTCAGCGACGAGGTTTACGAGCACCTCGTCTACGACGGGCGACACCTGCGTCTGGCCGACCTGCCGGGCATGGCGGAGCGGACGTTGACGATCGGCAGCCTGAGCAAGACGTACAGCTACACCGGCTGGCGCATCGGCTGGGTGATCGCGCCGCCGGACCTGAGCCGGGCGGTGCGGCTGGCGCATCAGTTCGTGCTCGACTGCTCGGCCACGCCGATGCAGTACGCCGCGGCCCGCGCCCTGTCGCTGGGCGACGACTACTACGCGGCGCTGGC
>JBPYFQ010000217.1:0-93001 GCA_051985625.1 Solirubrobacteraceae bacterium | reverse complement strand
CTGCACAAGGGCAACATCATTCCGCTGGGCACGCGCAGCCCGTACAGCCTGCTCGACGCCGGGCGGCGGCTCGGCTCAACCTATGGGCACGGATCGACGCTGTGGACGGGCCCGGAGGCGCGGGCGTTTGCCCACATCTACGCCACGGCGGGCGTGCTGGCGAAGTCGGTCGACACGCCCGGCCAGTAGTGGCTCACTCGGTATTCGTCACCGGCGGCTACGGCCTCCTCGGCAGCTGGCTGGTCAAGGAGCTGGAGGCTCAGGGGGCGCGGGTCACCGTGCTCAAGCGCGACGACACCGTGGCCTCGGCGCTGACCCTGGAGGGAACGGAGCCGCGGGTCAACGTGGTCCGCGGTGACGTCACCGACCTGGCGGTCCTGGAGCGGACGCTGACCGAGTACGAGGTCGACACCGTGTTCCACCTGGCCGCCCAGTCGATCGTCGGGATCGCCAACCGGTCGCCGCTGTCGACGTTCGAGACGAACATCCGCGGGACGTGGCTGGTGCTGGAGGCCTGCCGCCGGGTCGGCGTCGAGGCCGTCGTGGTCGCCGCGTCCGACAAGGCCTACGGAGCCCACGACGACCTCCCGTACCGGGAGGACCACTCCCTCCAGCCGCGGTTCCCCTACGAGGTGTCCAAGGCCGCGACCGACATGATCGCGCGGTCGTATTGGCACACGTACGGACTGCCGGTGGCCGTCACCCGCCTGGCCAACCTGTACGGCGGCGGCGACCTCAACTTGTCGCGCCTGGTGCCCGAGGCGGCACTGGCCGCCATCGACGGGCGCCCGCCGGTCATCCGCTCCGACGGCACGCTGCAGCGCGACTTCCTCTACGTGGAGGACGCGGTCGCCGCCTATGAGGCGATCTGCGAGCTCGTCCACCACGGCCGGGGCGCCGGGGAG
The DNA here is from genome assembly GCA_051985625.1 of Solirubrobacteraceae bacterium. Lineage (GTDB taxonomy): Bacteria > Actinomycetota > Thermoleophilia > Solirubrobacterales > Solirubrobacteraceae > Palsa-465. The sequence continues at coordinate 92,096 of JBPYFQ010000217.1, read as the reverse complement.
GCGTTCAACGCCGGCGGCGAGCGGCCCTACTCGGTGCTGCAGGTGGTGGAGACGACGTGCCGGGTGGCGGGCGCGCAGGTGACCCCGGACGTCCGCGGCGAGGGGACGCCCCCCGGTGAAATCGAATGCCAGTGGGTGGACTCGGCCAAGCTGCGCGCCGCCACGGGCTGGGCGCCGCGGCTCAGCCTGGAGGAGGGATTGACCCGGACCGTCGACTGGTACCGGGAGCACCGCGCGGCGTTGCCGTAGGGGCTGTGGGGGCTGAGTGTGCCTATGACACACCGAGCCCCCAACGGCCTGCCGGGTCCGGGGGTTGGGCCCCCGTCACCCGGCGTCGACGATGGCCAGCAGCAGGGCCTCCAGCTGCTCCAGCTCGGCGACGGTGATCGACTCGGTCAGCTGGTGGGGATCGCGCCCGCCGCTGGCGACGGCGACGACGTCGGTGCTCGCCGCCAGGTAGTTGGCCTCAAGCGTCGCCTGGGCCTCCTCCGCCACGAACGCCACGCCCGGCACCGCCTCGGCCGCGCGCCGGACCAGGCCGAGCGCCGGTGAATCGGCCGCCCCCGGGAACGGCGGCACCATCCGCTCCGGGTCCCACTCCCATTCGTAGGTGGCGCCGTGGGCGGAGCAGACGCGCTCGATGGTCGCCTCGATCGCCCGCACCGTCGTCTCCATCTCCTCCACGGTGTAGCCGCGCGCCTCGCCCTTGACGAGCGCCAGTGCCGGGACCGAGTTGGTGGGCGCCCGCCGGAGGGCGGGGCCGACGTCGGTGTCGGCGGGCAGCCGGTCGATGACCGCGCCGCCGACGAGGGCCGCAACGCTGGCGCTCCCGCCGCCCGGCAGCCGGCCGAGCGGGAGCTCGGCGATGATCTCCGACGCCACCCGGATGGCGCTGATCCCCGCCTCGGGGTTGGCCGCGGCGTGGGCTGTGCGCCCGTGGATGGCGAACTGAAACACGGTCTGCCCCAGCGCGCGCGTGATGACGGTGCCGATCGGCTTGGAGCCGTCGACGCAGAAGGCGCAGTCGACGGCCACCGGAAGGTCCAGCAGGCTGACTCCCATCCGCCCGCTCTCCTCACGGCAGGTGAAGGCGGCGACGACGGTGGGGCGCTCGGTGACCGGCCGCCTGGCGACGGTCGCGCACAGTCGCATGACCGCGGCCACGGCCGACTTGTTGTCGGCGCCCAGGATCGTGTCGCCGGACGAGCGGATGACCCCGTCGCCGTCGAGCCGGGGCGTCACGGCGGGCGTGCCGGTCTCGACCGTGTCCATGTGGGCGACGAACAGGTACACGGGCGTGTCCGCCGCGCCCGGAACGGTGGCGATCAGGTTGCCGGCGTCCGAGCCGTTGACGGCGCCGGCGGCGTCGAAGGCGGCCTCGACGCCCGCGGCGCGCAGCCAGTCACGGATCTGCTCGCCCACCGCCCGCTCGCGGCCGCTCGGCGACGGGACGGCCGCGAGCTCCAGGAAGAGCTCGGTGATGGAGCTGTCTGGGTTCACGCCACTTCGCGGATCGGCGCCCCGGCCAGGAACGCCGCGATGTCCTCCACCACCTGGCCGTACATGTGCCGGAACCCGGGCTCTGACACGTACCCCAGGTGAGGGAGGAGCACGACGTTGTCCAGCGCCGTGAGCTCGCGCCCGCGCGGCAGCGGCTCGGTGTCGTAAACGTCGAGACCGGCGGCGGCGATCGTGCGCTCGCGCAGCGCCGCCACCAGCGCCCCCTCGTCGACGATCGGCCCCCGCGACGTGTTGATGAGCACCGCGGTCGGCTTCATCCGCCCCAGCTCGGCGGCGCCGAACAGCCCGCGGGTGCGGTCGGAGAGCACGAGGTGGATCGACAGGATGTCGGAGGCGGCCAGCAGCTCGTCCCAGCTCACCCGGCGGACCCCGACCTCGCGGGCGCGCTCGTCGGTCAGGTTCTGACTCCAGGCGATGACCTCCATCCCGAACGCCCGGGCCGGGCCGACCATCGCCGCGCCCAGGGTGCCGAGGCCGGCCAGGCCGAGCGTCGCCCCCGCCAGGTTGAACGGCAGGCCGGTCTGCCAGCGACCCTCGCGCAGCGCTCGATCCTCCAGCGTCACGCGCTTGGCCACCGCCAGGATCAACGCCCAGGCGACCTCGGCCGTGCTCGGCACACCCTCCGGCAGCGGCGCCCCCGTCCCCGCGGTGCCGCTGACCGTGACCCCGCGCCGGTGCAGATGATCGACGTCGATCGCCGCGTTGCGCATGCCAGTCGTCACCAGCAAGGCGAGCCGGGGCAGCCGCTCCAGGACCGCCTCGGGGAAGCGGGTCCGCTCACGCATGCAGACGAGCACGTCGAAGTCGGCCAACTGCGCGGCCAGCCGGTGGGACGGGATCGGCTCCGTGAAGAAGACGACCTCCACGTCGGAGCCCAGCGAGTCCCAGTCGGCATAGCCGGGCGCCCGGCCCTGGTAATCGTCGAGCACTGCCACACGTGTCATCGGCCTCAGTCTTTCAGAGCGGCGGCACCCCGGATTGACGGGTGCGGCGAGCGATACGATTCGGGGTACGAGGAGACCGCGTTGACCCCAGCCGCCAGCATCCTGGTCGTCGCCAACCAGACCGCCGTCTCGGCGGGCCTGAGCGCGGCGCTCCGGGCGCGGCTGGACGAGGGGCCGGCGACGTTCACGCTGGTCGTGCCGCTGGGCCACGGCGCCGACGCCCAGACCACGGCCGAGCAGCTGGCGGGTGGGCTGAGGGAGGCCGGGCTGACGGTGCGCGGGGTGGCCGGCGACAGCGACCCGCTGTGCGCCGTCGTCGACGTCTACACCCCGGCGCGGTACGACGAGATCATCGTCTCCACGCTCCCCGCCGAGCACTCTCGCTGGATGAAGACGGGGCTGCCCCAGCGCATCGCCCGCCAGACGGGGGCGCTGGTCCGGCATGTCGAGGCCGGACGCCCCCACCCGTTCCACCACGGGCCGCGGGCGGCGGTAGCGGGGTCGCGCCACGCGTAGGAGCCAGAGCGCGCCGACGCCGGTCGAGCACGCGCGCTACTTCCGGCCGGCCGGGTTGGACCGGATCGAGGCGCTGCACGCGCGGTTCGTGCACCACGCCTACCGACCCCACTCCCACACGGCCTGGACGGTGGCGGTCATGGAGCACGGAGCGGCGCGGTTCACCGTCGACTCCAGCCAGCAGCGAGCCGATGCCGGCGAGCTGTTCGTGTTGGAGCCCGATGCGGTGCACACCGGGATGGCCGCCGTCCCGGAGGGGTGGCGGTACAAGGTGCTGTACGTGGAGCCGGAGGTTCTGTGCGACTGGGCCGAGCGCGACGGACGGCCGCCGCGGGCGGCGCGCTGGGTGGTGTTCCAGGACCCGGCGCTGCGCCGGGCGCTGCTCCGTGCCCACTCCGCGCTGGCCACCGAGGGACGCGGCCTCGCCGTCGAGGAGGCGGTTCTCGGCGCGGTGGCCGGGCTGCGCCCGCATCTGCGCTCGGCCGCGATGCACAGCGACAGCGCCCGGCTCGAGCACGCCGCCGTGCGCCGGGCACGGGCTCACCTGCTGGAGCGCTGGGATCAGCCGGTGGCGCTGGCCGAGCTCGCGACCGTGGCCGGGCTCAGCCGGTTCGAGCTCGTCCGGCGTTTCGGCGCCGGCACCGGCCTGACGCCGCACGCGTTCCAGACCCAGGTGCGGGTCGGGCACGCCCGCCGCCTGCTGCGCGACGGCGTCCCGCCGGCGGCCGTGGCGGCGACCTGCGGATTCGCCGATCAGCCCCACCTCAATCGCGTGTTCAAGCGCCTGGTCGGCGTGAGCCCGGGGCGATACGCCCGCGCGTAGTGGTCGCTCACGCTGCGTGAGTGGCCACGAGAGCGCAAGATCGTTCAAGACTCCGGACGGCGCGGTGCGCGACGATGCACGCCATGGGCGTAGCCGACTTCGACACTAAGGTTGCGGTCGTCGTCCGCGACGACCTGGCCGCCTGGCAGCGCCTCAACGTCACCGCGTTTCTCATGAGCGGACTCACGTCGCAGGCCGGGCCGGAGGCGATCGGCGAGGACTACGTCGACGGCGACGGCCGCCGGTACCTGCCGCTGCTCGTCCAGCCGGTCCTCATCTTCGAGACCGCGGCGGACCGGCTGCGCACCCTGCGTGACCGGGCCGAGCGGCGCGGCGTCCCCGTCGCCATCTACACGGCGGACATGTTCGCGACCGGCAACGACGATGACAACCGGGCCGTGGTGCGCGCCGTGGGAACGGGCGCGCTGGACCTGGTGGGGCTGGGCGTCCGCGCCGGCCACCGTGACGTCGACGCGATCGTGCGCGGCGTCAGCCGGCATCCGTGACGCGGCTCGACCGACCCCATCACCACCTGGGTGGAGCAGCACTACCGGGCCGTGACGATCGGCGGCCAGACCGTGTACGACCTGACCCAGGCCCGCGACTGACCCCCGGCCACAGGCGCTTCACGGCATCGCATCGTGATTGCTGAGACCATTGACCGCGATGACCCGCCGTGAGACTCGGTCGTGGCTGATGGACATGGACGGCGTGCTCGTGCACGAGGAGCACGCCATCCCCGGTGCCGACGAGTTCGTCAGTCGCCTGCGTGAGCTCAAGCGCCCGTTCCTGGTGCTGACCAACAACTCCATCTACACCCGCCGGGACCTGGCCGCCCGTCTGCGCAACAGCGGCATCGACGTGCCGGAGGAGGCGATCTGGACCTCGGCACTGGCCACCGCCCGCTTCCTGGAGGATCAGCGGCCCGGCGGATCGGCGTTCGTCATCGGCGAGGCGGGGCTGACCACGGCCCTGCACAACGCCGGGTACACGCTGACCGAGCGGCGGCCGGACTACGTGGTGCTCGGCGAGACGCGCACCTACAGCTTTGAGCGGATTGCCCACGCCATCCGCCTGATCGAGGGCGGGGCCCGCTTCATCGCCACCAATCCGGATGCCACCGGTCCGTCCGTCGACGGCCCGCTCCCGGCCACCGGGTCGGTGGCAGCCCTCATCAGCCGGGCGACCGGGGTCGATCCGTACTTCGTGGGCAAGCCCAACCCGCTGATGATGCGCTCGGCGCTCAACGCCATCGACGCCCACTCCGAGACCGCCGCGATGGTGGGCGACCGGATGGACACCGACGTCGTCTGCGGCCTGGAGGCCGGCATGGAGACGATCCTGGTCCTGACCGGCGTGACGACCAAGGAGGAGGCCGAGCGCTTCCCATTTCGCGCCGGCCGGATCGTCGACTCGGTCGCCGATCTGCTCGACGATCTCAAATAGATGGTTGATTCCGCGGAATCAACGATCTAGCCGGCGGTCGCTACTCGTCGCCGAAGCCGTCGTCGGCGGCGAGGCCCGGCTCATCTTCGGCGGCGTGGATGGCGCAGAGCGTCGGGCCGCCGGTCTCCAGCACCGACTGCATCTCGGCCGCGGTCAGCTTGGCTCCGCACTCCTCGCACCGCTCACCGGCGCTCTCCAGCGTGTGCTCCTCCAGGCTCATGGCGCCGAGTCTATAGCGGGCGACAAGAAGCCGCCCGGCGGCGACTCAGCCGCGCTCGGAGTCGCGCTGCGGCGTCCCGTCGGCATCCACCGCGACGGCTGGAGCGTCGCCGTGCCCGTTGCTCGCACTCCGAGCGTCCGGGACCCGGAATGGGTCCTCTCCGCGGCGCACGACCGGGATCACCCGCGGCCGGAACACCCGCTCGCGGTGTCGTTCGTAGAGCATGTCGCGCAGGTGGCCGTGGAGCAGGTCCTCGACCGCGATCAGGCCGGCCAGCTGTCTCGGGTCGTCCCGGCTGGTGACGACGGCGGTTGTGATGTGCTCGGAGGCGAACTGACGGGCCAGCTCGCGCAGCGTGTTGTCGGGATGGACGATGACGCGCGCCGGCTCGGCCACGTCGGCGACGCGCAGCGATCCGCGCTCGGTGAGGTCGATCAGCTCGCGGCGCGGGATCACCCCGGTCAGGCCGCCGGCCTCGTCGGCGACCGGATACAGCCGCTGGCGGGCCAGGTCGGCCCGGTCCCTCAGGTCAAGCAGGGTCTCGGAGGCGTCCGCGACGACCGCCCCGCGGTGCATGACCTCGTCGACGAACAGCACCTCCAGCGGGTCGACCGAATACTCGCGGGACAAGTGGAGGCCGCGGCGGGCGACTTTCTCGGTCAGCACCGAGCGCTTGAGGATCAGCGCCGACAGCGTGTAGGCGGCCGCCGCGGCGATGATCAGGGGCATCACCAGCGACCAGGCGTGGGTCAGCTCCAGCGGGAACACGACGCCGGTCAGCGGCGAGCGCATGACCCCGCCGACGACCGCGCACAGGCCCACCAGCGCCCAGAACCCGGGGGTGACCGGCGGCAGGAGCAGCCCGATGAGCGCGCCGAGCGCTCCGCCGATCATGAACGTCGGCGCCAGCACGCCGCCCGAGGTGCCGGAGCCGAGCGACAGGCCCCAGATCAGCGTCTTGACCACGAGGATGCCCACGATCAGCGACACCCCGGCGTGCCCGGCGAGCAACTGGCGGATCACGTCGTAGCCGACGCCGAGCGCGCGCGGCTCGATCAGCCCGCCGACGCCGATGATCAGCCCGCCGATGGCCGGCCACCACATCCAGTGAATGGGCAGCCGGCTGAAGCCGTCTTCCGAGGCGTAGACCAGGCCGGTGGCGGCGACCGCCAGCAGCCCGCCGAGCGCGCCCATCGGCACGCACAGCAGCTCGTCGCCCGACGTCAGGTGCAGGTGGGCCAGGGACATGGGGAAGATCGGCCCGTATCCGATGAGGTGGCCGCGCAGGATCACGCTGGTGACGACCGCCGTCGCGACCGGGACGAAGCTGCGCGGCCGCCACTCGAACAGCAGCAGCTCCACGGCGAGCAGGATCGAGGCCAGCGGCGCGTTGAACGTGGCGGCCATACCGGCCGCCGCGCCGGCCACGAGCAGCGTCTTGCGCTCGTCGTTGCTCATGTGGAAGAACTGAGCCATGACCGAGCCGACGGCGCCGCCGGTCATGATGATCGGGCCCTCGGCGCCGAACGGGCCGCCGGTGCCGATGCTGATGGCGGCCGAGATCGGCTTGAGCAGGGCCACGCGGGGCTGGACCCGGCTCCCGCCGACCAGGATCGCCTCGATCGCCTCCGGCATGCCGTGGCCGCGGATCTTCTCCGAGCCAAAGCGCGCCATGATCCCTACCACCAGGCCGCCGACGATCGGCGCCAGCAGGATCACGAGCACGCGGGGGTGCGCCGAACCGGGCGCCACCAGCCGCGTGTCGACGCGTCCGTAGAAGATGAGGTTGGTCAGGAGGCCGATCAGGCGGAGCAGCACGAAGGCCGCGCCGGCACCGGCGGCCCCGACCGGGACCGACCAGCCCACGATCGTGAGCACGCGCCGGTCAAGGGTGAAGTCGCCGAGATGTTCGACGCGTCCGCGGGGCGAGGGCATCAGCCGTGAACGGCCACAGTCGGCGGCGCGGCGACGTCGTCGATCCCCTCCCACAGGGCACGCATCCCCGGCGCCAGCTGCGCGAGCTCACGCAAGTGCAGCTCCGAGAGGGATTGCAGCTTGGCCGATCCCGCCTCGGTCAGCCGCAGCCGGACCAGCGAATGCTGATCCGGGTCGCGCTCCCGGACGATGAGTCCCGCCTCCTGGGCCCGGTCGACGAGCCCCACGGCGCTGTGATGCCGCACGAGCAGGATCGCTGCGATGTCGCTGACGGTCGGCCCGCGCTCATCTCGGGAGGCGCGGATAGCGAGCATGAGCTGATGCTGACTCGGCGTCAGGCCCGCGTCCTTGGCCAGCTCGGCGCTCCAGTGCAGGAAGCTGCGCAGCGCGTACCGCAGCTCGGCGAGCCGCTCGTAGTCGGCATCGGACAGGTCGGCCGGATGGGAGGCGGCGGGAACGGTGCGGGGACTCATGTCGTATCACGATATCGTGCTGCGATATCTGACTGCGGCCAGCCGGGCTCGAATGTGCGTAAGCCGACAAAACGGCGTCAGTCGCCGCGGAGCAGGGCGATGTGACGGCCGGCCGAGGTCAGTCGCCGCGCAGCAGGGCGATGTAGCGCCCCGCTGAGGCGGCCAGGACGGCCTGGGCGTCCCGGCGCAGCACCGGCGTCCACCAGCCACCGTAGATCCGGTCGAAGGCGTACGGCGCGAGCGCGTCGACGATGCCCCGGACCGCCCGCTCGGAGAGCGGGAGGCGATTGGGAGCGCTGTAGATGAACGAGACCCGGTCCTCGCCGGGGGTCACGAACAGGGTGTCGCCGCACAGCAGGACGCCGCGGCCCTCGGCGCCGTCCGCCCAGTGCAGGACGGCGCTGCCGGGGAAGTGCCCGCCGCACTGAACGAGAGTCACCCCCGGCAGGACCGGCGAGGCTCCCGTCCAGCGACGCACCGGCGCCGTCGGCCGCATCATCCACTCGGCATCGGCCTCAGGCAGGACGATCTCGGCGCCGAGCGCGCGGCTCCACTCGATCATCGCGCCGTACATGTGGGGATGGCTGGAGGTGACGACGCGCAGTTCGCCGGCCGAGCGGACGGCGGCGACCGCCGCCTCGTCGATGTAGGCCGGCGGGTCCCACAGGAGGTTGCCCTCGGCGGTGCAGACCACGAGGCCGCGCTGCCCGACGCCGATCGAGGGCTCGACGCCGACCCCCAGCAGGCCCGGCTCCACCTCGCGCACCTCGGTGCGGTACCCGTCCCGGGCCAGCGCGGACATCCTCGCCCAGCGCTGGCCGTCGGGCCGCACCCACTGGCGCTCGTCCTCGCACAACGGACAGCGCGGCGGCGGAGAATCGGCGGGCGGGAAGTTCGCCCCGCACGCCGGACAGACCCAGACGGAGGACTCGGGCACGCAACCCATATTCTCAGGTGGTGCCCGCCCCGGACCCAGACGGCCCGTCGAGCCGCTGGCGGGCCTACCGGGACGTCGACGCGGCCGCCGACCCGGATGCTCTCGCCGCCTACATGGACGACCTGGCGGCGATCGGAGCGGTGGCGGCCGAGAAGACCCGGTCGCTGACGCTGCTCGGCCTTGACGCGGGGGACAGCTGCCTCGACGTCGGCTGCGGGACCGGGCCGGACCTGGGGGCGCTGGCGGCGATCGTCGGAGGCGGCGGGCGCGTGGTGGGCGTCGACCGCAGCGAGGCGTTGGCGGCCGCCGCCGCGCGCCGCCCCGAGACCGGGACCATCAAGCTGGTCGTCGCCGACGCCCACCGGCTGCCGTTCGCCGACGCGGAGTTCGACGCGTGCCGCGCCGACCGGACCCTGCAGCACGTGGGCGACCCGGCCGCGGCGCTCCGCGAGATGGCGCGCGTGACGCGTCCCGGCGGGCGTGTGGTCGTCACCGAGTTCCGCTGGGGGCTGGTGGCTCCTGACCTGGACCGGGCGGTGACCGATCCCGTCCTGAGGGCGCTGGCCGGTGGGGCCGGCGACCGCCGGGACTGGCTGGGCCATCGCCTGGTGGGGATGTTCGCCGCCGCCGGCCTGGCCGATGCCCGCGCGCTCACCAGCGATCACACGCTGGAGGGCTATGACGATCTGGCGGCGCTGATGAACCTCGCCTGGTCGCTGCCGGCCGCGGTCGGGCCCCTGGGAGTGACGGCGGAGCGCGCGGCCGCGTGGGAGCGGTCACTGCGGGCGCTGGCCGCCCGGGGCGACGCGTTTGCCGGGATCGTCATCCAGCACATCGTCGGCGTTCGCCGGTGATCGATCAGCTGTCGAAGCCCAGACCGAGCCGGTCCAGGGTCCGCAGCCACAGGCCGCGGCGGCCGGCCCGGCGGTCGGCGGCGGCCAGCCGGTTGCGGGTCAACTCGATGACGGCCCAGCGCAGCGGCTCGGCCGGGAACGGGACCGGCTTGCGCCGCACGTAGCGCAGGCGGGTCGCCTCGGTCTCCCGCCCGTCGAGGAGGTCAAGCGCCACTCCGGCGCCGAACCGGGCGGCGCCCACGCCCAGGCCCGTGTAGCCGGCGGCGTACGCGACGCGCCCGCGCTGGGCGGTGCCGAAGAACACCGAGAACCGGCTGCAGGTGTCGATCGCCCCGCCCCAGCGGTGCGAGAACCGGATCCCCTCCAGCTGGGGGAAGGTGGTGAAGAAGTGCTGGGAGAGACGGGCGAAGGTCTCCTCGCGCTGGTCGAGTCTCGGCTGCACCGGCCCGCCGAACCGGTAGACGGCGTCGTAACCACCCCACAGGATGCGGTTGTCGACGGTCAGGCGGTAGTAGTGAAACTGGTTGCCGGCATCGCTCAGACCCTGACGCCCGCGCCAGCCCACCTCCTCGAGCCGGTCCGGAGAGAGCGGCTCGGTCACGAGCACGTAGTCGTAGACGGGCGCGATGTAGCGGCCGGCGCGACGGACCAGCGGCGGGTAGGCACTCGTGCCCAGCAGAACCCGGTCGGCGCGTACTCGCCCGTGGTCAGTGACGACGTCGATCGCCGCCCCGGACCCGGTCAGGCCCCGCACCAGGCTGTGCTCCAGGATGCGGACGCCGAGCCGTTCGACCGCCTCCCCCAGCCCGCGGGCCAGCTTGCCCGGATGCACGAGGGCGGCGCCCGTCCGGTTCCACACGCCGCCCAGGTACGTCGGTGAGGCCACCTCGGCGCGCATCTGCTCGGCGTCGAGGACGGTGGCCTGATGGCCGAAGCGCCGCAGCAGGTCGGCCTCCTCCTCCATCCACGGCAGCTCGTGCGGGGCCAGCGCCACGGTGATGTCGCCGGTCTGCTCCAGGTCGCAGTCGATGCCCAACGCGGCGATGTCGCCGCAGAAGCCGGCGTAGTTGTCCAGTCCCAGCCGGTTGAGCACCTCCATCTCGCCCGGGAACCGGGCCATCCCGTTGGCCAGCCCGTGGGTCAGCGAGTCCGAGACGAAACCGCCGTTGCGACCGCTGGCGCCATAGCCGATCGTGTCGCACTCCACTAGCACGACCTCCCGGCTGGGATCACGCCGCTTGGCAGCGAGCGCCGCCCACAGGCCGGTGAAGCCGCCGCCGACGATGCACAGATCCGCGTTGAGCACTCCGGTGGCGGGCGGGCGCGGCGGAGGCGCCGGCAACTGGTCGAGCCAGTACGGGCGCGGGACCGCGTCGGCGTAGGCGGCGCGGTGCTCCGCCGCGGGCGGGGCGGGCGGCCAGGGTCCTGCCGCGACGCTCACGCCGGCGTGACCGTCACGGGCAGGTGGCTGGTCGTCATCAGCGACAGGATGGCACCGCCGCCCTGCCCGCGGCGTCGTGACCGCGGCGTCGCTACAGCGACCGCTGGTACCGCGCGAAGGCCCGAGCGGCCAGGAACCCGGACACCACGAGCAGCGCCACGAGCAGTCCGATCCGTCCCGCCACCAGCCCCCAGTCGATCTTCTGCATCGCCGCCGACCGGGCCGCCTCCACGGCCCAGTTGACCGGGTTGTACCTGGCCACGGAGCGAATCCAGGCCGGGAGCAGGCTCTGCGCCATCAGCGCCGCCGACAGGAACGTGAGCGGAAGCTGCACGAACGTGACCGCTCCGATCACCGACTCGCGCTGGCGGGCGAGCAGCCCGATCGCGTTGGACAGCGACGCGAACACCGCGCCGAGCAGCGCCGCCACGACGAGCAGCAGGATGACCCCGCCGATCCCGCCGCGGAAGTCCGCCCCCAGCACCAGCGCCAGCAGGACGATGAGCACGGTCTGCACCACGACCGTGAACGCGCCGTAGGCGACCGTGCCCGCGTTCAGCGCGCCGCGCCGGACGGGCGTGGCCAGCATGCGATCCATGACGCCGCTGTTGATGTCCTCCACGAACCCCATGCCCGTCCAGCCGGCCGAGAACACGGCGAGCATCACGACGACGCCTGGCGTGAGGAAGTTGATGTAGGAGCCGTGGAAGCCCGGCAGCTGGGCGACAGACCGAAACAGGGCGCCGAACAGCAGCAGCCAGATGATCGGCTGGAACAGGGTCATCCCCAGGTAGGCGGGCTGCCGGCGCAGGACGCGCACCCCCCGGAGATAGACCTGCCAGCTCTGCCGCACGGTCGTCATGCCGGTACCTCCTCGATCTCGTTGGCGTGGTACAGGGCGCGGCCGGCGTGACGCAGGTAGACGTCGTCCAGGGACGGTCGGGCGACGGTCACCGAGGTCACGCCCGCGCCGCCGGCGTCGAGCGCGGCCAGGACCGCCGGAAGCGCGGCGCCGCCGTCACGAGCCTGCGCACGCACGACGTCGCCGTCGACCGCTACGGCGGCCAGGCCGGGCACGCGCTCCAGCGCAGGGGCGGCCAGCACCGTGTGCCCGGGGTGGAGCTGGATCTGGATGGTGTCGCCCTGGAGCTGTGACTTGAGCTCGTCCGGCGTCCCCCGGGCGACGACCCGCCCGGAGTCGATGATGGCCAGCTCCGCGGCCAGCTTGTCGGCCTCCTCCATGTAGTGCGTCGTGAGCAGGATCGTCATGTTCTCCTGGCCGGCCAGGCGCTCGATCTCGGCCCACAGCTCGACACGGGCCTCGGGGTCGAGGCCGGTCGTCGGCTCATCGAGGAACAGCACCTGCGGGCGGTGCAGAAGGCCGAGGGCGATGTCCAGTCGGCGCTGCATGCCGCCGGAGTACGTCTTGGCCAGCCGGTCGGCGCTGTCGGCCAGACCGAAGCGCTCCAGCGAGTCGGCCACCCGGCGGCGCAGCTGGGCGCCCCTGATCCCGTACAGCTCGCCTTGGAGGACGAGGTTCTCACGCCCGGTCGCCTCCGGGTCGATGCCGTGCTTCTGCCCCACCACGCCGATGAGGTGGCGGGCCCGGACGGGGTCGGCCAGAACGTCGACGCCGCAGATGTGGATCCGTCCGCCGCTGTCCCGGTCCGGCCGTGACAGCGTGCAGAGCAGTCGGACCGTGGTGGACTTGCCGGCGCCGTTGGGCCCCAGCAGGCCGAAGATCGTGCCAGCCGGGACCGACAGGCTGACCCCATCGACGGCCTTGACGTTAGGCGGGTACGTCTTGTGAAGATCGGTTGCCTCGATGGCTGCCGCCATGCGACTCCCTCCTGCGCAGTGCTCGTGCAGTAGTATTTCTCGAACGCCGAATATCTTTAGCATCAAGAGTTTCTAGTGTCAAGACAAAAGCGCGACGTGTTCGAACGGTTGTTGGCCGAGATCCGGGGGTCTCAGAACGCGACCGCGCGGTTTGATCAGGCGGTCGCGGACGCGGTGGGCCTGAATCGGACCGACATGGCGATCATCGATGCGCTCGACCGGGAGGGGTCGGTCCCCGCCGGGCGCCTGTCCGACGTCACCGGCCTGTCCAGCGGCGCCATGACCGCCGCGCTTGACCGACTGGAGCGCGCCGGGTACGCCCGCCGCGTGCGCGACTCCGGGGATCGACGGCGCGTGCTGGTCGAGCTGACCGAAGGGGCACAGGCGATCGGCCGGCACTACGCCGAGCACGGCGCCTATGCCGAGCGGCTATACCAGCGCCACAGCCTGGAGCAGCTGGAGCTGATGCTGACCCTGTTCCGCGAGAGCCGCGAGTTCAACGAGCGCCGGGCCGCCGAAGTGGAGGCGGCGACGCGCGGCCGCCCAGACCGCGGCCGAGCGGCGTCTTAGGCGGCCCGGACGGCCGGGACCGGCAGACCGATCTCCGCGGGGCGGCCGATGTGGTAGCCCTGCGCGTGGTCCACGCCCAGTTCGCGCAGCCGCTCGAGCGTGGCGGCGTCCTCGACGCCCTCGGCGATCGTCGTCTTGCCCAGATCACGGGCCATCGCCACGATTGCCCGCACCAGGCGCTCATCGTCTCGGTTGCTGAGGAGGTCGCGCACGAACTCGATGTCGATCTTGAGGAAGTCGACCGGGATGTGCTTCAGATAGGTGAACGTGCCGTATCCGGTGCCGAAGTCGTCCAGCGCAAAGCGGCAGCCGAGGTCACGCACGGCGTTGGAGAACATCCGGCCGCGGTCGAGGTCGGCCATCAGCGCGGTCTCGGTCACCTCAAAGATGACGAGCGCCGGGTCGGCGCCGGTGCGCTGCAGCGCGTCGCGAATCGTCTGAAGCATCTCCTCGTCGCCGACCGAGGCAGCCGACAGGTTGATCTCGACCGGGGCCCCGGTCGCCGCCAGCTCGACGGCCCGCTTGGCCACCCACTGATCGATCTCCCGGATCAGGCCATAGCGCTCGGCCACCGGCAGGAAGTCGGCCGGGGGGAGTATCCGGCCCTCCTCGTCACGTAGCCGGACCAGAAGCTCCAGGCCGACGATGCCGTCGCTCTGCAGGTCGATGATGGGCTGCGCGTGCAGGATCAGGCGGTCGTCGGCGAGCGCTGAACGGGTCTGCTCCAGGCGCTCCAGATCCGAGGCATCCCGCATCAGCTGCTGCTCGCGCTCCTTGCGGGCGGTCAGATCGACCAGCTGGCAGAAGAACCCCCGGACCTCGCCGTTGGCGTGGTACACGGGGACGGTGTGGGCCGATGTCCACACCAGGCTGCCGTCCGGCCGGAGGTAGCGCTTCTCGCCCTCGTGGTGGGTGACGGCACCCGCGGCCATCCGCGCGCGGGCGGCCGCCACGGCCGCCGCATCGTCGGGGTGGGCGAGGTCATGGAACGACAGCGCGAGCAGCTCGTCGCGGCCGCGGCCCACCAGCCGGCAGAAGGCGTCGTTGACCTGCAGATACCGCCCGGCGACCGGGTCCGTGAGCACCATGCCGATCGGCGAGTTGTCGAACCCCTGGCGAAACAGCGCCTCGGACTCTCCCCGGGCCTCCTCGGCGGCCCGCAGCTGGGTGATGTCGAAGCTGATCCCGGCGACGACGGCGCGCCCGTCGGCCGCCTTGCCGCGGGTTCCCCGCATCAGCAGCCGCCGGCGAACGCCGTCCATGGCGTGGAGGTCGCACTCGTATTCGGCCACCCCCTGGTCGGAGGCCTCGCCCAGGCCGGCGACGATCTGCGACCGGTCGGCCGGGTCGAAGTGCGCCAGCAGGCTGGACAGGCTCATCTCGGACGACTCCGGGGCGCCGAGCAGGCGCATCGCGCCGTCCGACATGCTGACCCGCCCGGTCTCGATGTCGACCTCCCAGTAGCCGAGACCGGCCAGCTCCTCGGCCGCCTGCCGGCGCTCACGCTCGCTGCGCAGCTCGGCAGTCAGGCTGCGCCGTTGGGTGAGGTCCTGAACGACGGCGATGATGCCCGCCGGAGCCGCCTCGCCAAAGTACACCGGCGTCAGCTGGATCCAGCACAGCCGCCCGCTGTCGACGGTGCGATAGTCGAAGCTCTGGGTCTCGCCGGCCAGGGCGGCGCGATAGCGGGCGATGAGCATGTCGCGCGTGTCCGGCGGGAGGATCTCGTCCAGCGGCCGCCCGGGAACCGACCCGGGGGCATGGCCGTTCTGCTCCAGTAACTCGCCCTCGGCGAGGTGGACCATCTCGTCACGGTCGACGACGAGCACGGTCGCCTCCGGCAAGGCGGACACGAGGGCTCGGCTGTATTCGATCAGGCGCTCGAGGTTGAACGGATGCCGCGATGGCGATACTGGCACATTTCGGTCAATCGGCCGAAGCCCTCAAGAGCTTGATTGCACCGGCGCGGGAGCCGTCCGTCCGCTGACACCTCCTCGGGACCGGTGGGGGTCGCTCGGTCCGTCGGTGGCGCGCCCGGGACGTCAGATCAGGCTGCGCAGCCCGTCGGCGTTCAGGACCCGGATCTCGCGGCGGCGCGTTTCGATCCAGCCGAGCTCCCGGAGGAGATGCAGCGACCGCGCGACGGCCTCCCGCGAGGCGCCCGCCCAGGCGCCCAGCTCGTCCTGGGACAGCGGGAGGGTGATCCGGACCGCACCCTCGGCGGGCTCGCCGTCGGTGTCGGCCAACTCGATCAGCCGGCCCGCGATGCGGGCCGTGACGTCGCGCGTGGCGAAGTCGACCAGTTGGCGGTCGGCCTCGGCCAGCAGAAGGGCCAGCCGGTCGAACACGACCGGCGCCACCCGCGGGTGCTCCTCGATGAAGCGCCGGAACTCGGCGGTTCGCATGGCCACGGCCTCCAGATCCTCCAGCGCGGTGACCGAGGCGGTGCGGGGACGTCCGGCCATCGCCGAGAGCTCGCCGATCAGCTCCCCCTCGCCGGCAAAGCGCAGGACGACCTCCCGGCCGGCGACACCGGTCGCCGAGACCTTGGCTCGCCCACTGAGGATGGCGATGACGCCGCCCGGGTCGTCGCCCTCGTGGAAGACCGCCTCGCCCTTGGCGTACCGGCACACGCGGCCCGCGGCGCGGAACTCGGCCCGCTCGTCGTCGCTCAGAGCCTGCAGGAAATCCAACGAATTTTGGTCCAACGCCCCATTCCCGGTCCGGCCCCCAATCATCGCGGATATGGCCGGTTACCGCCAGTCGGCGGTCGGAGTCATTACGACGGCCGCGATGGCCCGGCGGCCGCCGACCGCCAGGGGGTCAAGAGTAGTCAGCCGCCGCGGCCGCCGGCAGGTGGGCCTCGGCCCGGGCCAGGATGACCATGCCGGCCAGGGCGGCGGCCAGCGCCACGACCGTGCCGAGCACCTGCCCGGCGCCGGCGCGGGGAGACTCCTGGAACAGGGTGAGGCCGAGGATGACGCCGGCGATCGGGTCGAGCGCGGTGCTGGTGGCGAGCGTCGCCGCCAGCGCGCCGGTGTTCAGCGCCATCTGGTTGAGGGTCATCGAGATGTAACCGACGGCGATCAGGGCGTACAGCTCCCAGCTGGCCAGGAGGTGGAGCGGACCGTCGTGTAGCGCGTCGACGACGGCCTTGGTGAGCGCGGCCGAGAGCGCGAACAGGATCCCGGCGGCGGCCCCGAGCAGGGTCGCGCGGCGGGGCGCTGGACCGCGCCGGGCGGCGAGCGCGAGCGGGATGCAGACGGCGGCGCAGGCCGTCAGGGCGATCAGCCACTCGCCGAGCGGTGCCTCGCCCCGGCCGCCGGACGGGCGGGCGATGATCAGGAAGGCGATCAGCGCCACGACCACGAGCGTGGCCGCGGCGATGTCGCTGCGGTGCGCCCGGAGCCCGGTGAGACGGACGCCGAGGGGAAGCGCGAACACCACGCTCGTGACCAGCAGCGGCTGGACGACGGCCAGGCGGCCCACCCCCAGCGCGGCGGCCTGGCTGACGAAGCCGAGGCCGTCCGAGGCGATCCCGGCCACCCAGGCGGGCCGCCGGGCCATGCGCAGGAGCAGCGCCGAACTGGCCCCCTCCGAGGGGGCCGCGACGCCGGCCTTCTGCTGCAGGGCGCTTCCCAGCGCAAAGAACAGCGCCGAGACCAGGGCCAGGACTATCTCCACGTGCGCACGTCCATGTCCAGTTTGAGACGACAGCTGCCCACGATATGCCGCCGCCAACCGCGGGACGGCCGCGGCGAGCCGAGATCAGAACAATTGTCGGCGTGTCGGCAGACGGACGCTTCGCCCCCTCCCCCACCGGGCCGCTTCACCTCGGCAGCCTCCGGACCGCACTGGTGGCCTGGCTGTTCGCGCGGGGGCAGTCGGCGCGGTTTCTGCTGCGCATCGAGGATCTCGACCCGCAGCGGTCGCGGCGCGAGTTCGAACAGGGGCAGATCGCCGACCTGCGCAGCCTGGGCCTCGACTGGGACGGGGAGCCGGTGCGCCAGTCCGAACGCATGGCGTTTTACGAGGACGCGCTGGCGGCGCTGGAGGCGGCCGGACGCCTGTACCCCTGCTTCTGCACGCGCGCGGAGATCCGGGAGGCGGCCTCGGCGCCGCACGGGGACCTGCCGGAGGGCGCGTACCCGGGCACCTGCCGGGCCCTGACCGCGGCGGAGCGCCGGGCCCGGATGGCGGACGGACGCCCGTTCGCGCTGCGCCTGCGCGCCGACGCCGAGCGCGTCGAGTTCGAGGACCGGCTCCTGGGCCACCAAGCCGGAGTGGTCGACGATTTCGTCGTCCGACGGGCCGACGGGGTGCCCGCCTACCAGCTGGCGGTCGTGGTCGACGATGCCGGTCAGGCGATCGGCGAGGTGGTCCGTGGCGCCGATCTGGCCGACTCGACGCCGCGGCAGATCCTGCTGGCCCGGCTGCTGGGCCTGCCGGTCCCGGCCTACGCCCACGTGCCGCTCGTCCTCGGCGCCGACGGCGCGCGGCTGGCCAAGCGACACGGCGCCGCCACGCTGGAGCAACGCGGTGAGCCGGCCGCGGCGACCCTGGCGGTGCTGGCCCACAGCCTGGGGCTGGCCGAGGGGCAGGCCGAGGTGGCCCGCGCCGGCGACCTGGTTGACCAATTCGACCCCGGCCGGATCCCCCGAGAACCGGTCATGATCGGCTGATGACTGTCCTGCCGATCCGACTCACGACACTAGACTCCGGCCACCATGGCGCCGCTCCTGTATGAGCGCATCGGCGGCGGGTACGCTCGCACGCGGCGCGCCGATCCGCGCATCGAGTCCGTCGTGCGCGCCGCGCTCGGCGACGCCACCAGCGTGGTGAACGTCGGCGCCGGCGCCGGCTCGTACGAGCCGGCGGACCGCGAGGTGATCGCCGTGGAGCCCTCGGCCCGGATGCGGGCCCAACGGCCCGCGGACGCCGCGCCCTGCCTGAACGGGGTGGCCGAGGACCTCCCGCTCGACGATGCCAGCGTCGACGTGGCGATGGCGCTCTACACCGACTTTCACTGGCGCGACCGCGCGAGGGGGATCGCCGAGCTGGTGCGAGTCAGCCGGCGCGGGATCGTGATACTCACCGTCGACCGCGACGCGGCCGAGCGCTACTGGCTGACCCGTGACTACCTCCCCCAGGCCAACGACCTGTTCGCGCCGCTGGCCGGCGTCACCGGGCTACTGCCGGGCCCGCCGCCCGAGGTCACGCCGGTCCCCATTCCCGCCGACTGCCGGGACGGGTTCGTGCACGCGTTCTGGAAGCGACCGGAGGCGTTCCTGGATCCCGGGGTCCGCGCCACCATGGCCGTGTTCACGCGGGTGGCAGAGCGGGCGGTGTCCGCTGCCCGGGCGCGTCTGCGCGCCGACCTGGAGAGCGGAGCCTGGCGGCAGCGCAACCGCGAGCTGGCCGATCTGCCCGCGCTGGACCTCGGCCATCGCCTGATCGTGTGGCGGCCGGAGACCCCGCGTGGCGCATGAGCCCGCCGGCGCCGTCAGCCTGGGCATCGGCCTGGCGGCCCAGCCCGCCGGCACGGCCGCCTGCCTGCTGAGCTGGTCGGACGGGGCGGCCGAGGCGCTGACGCTCGCCCGCGACCTCGACGACGCGGCGCTCACCCGGCTGCGCGAACGGGCGAGCGCGGTGGCGATCGATGCCCCGTTCGCCTCGCGACCTGGCCGGCGGCGACGGCACGTTCGAGGCCTACCCCGCGGCGGCCCTGCGCTGCTGGGGGCTGCGGTCACGCGGATACAGGGCCCGGTCGCCGCAGGCGGCGTCGCGGAGCGCGCAGGCCCGGGCCGAGATCATCGTCGCCCTGCGCCGGCGCTGCGACTGGCTGCACCTGACGTCCGCGCAGTGGACGTCGTGCCAGGACAGCCACGACCTGCTCGACGCGCTCATCTGCGCGCTGATCGGCGAGGCGGCGCGCATCGGGGCGGTGACGCCGCCGGCGCCCGAGCAGGCCCGCGCCGCCGAGCGCGAGGGCTGGATCACGCTGCCCACCCCGGATAGCCTGGAGCGGCTGAATCCGACAAAGGAGCGGTAGAGGTGACCGACGTCAAGCCCATACCGGATCACCTGCACACAGTCACTCCTCGCCTGGTGGTGCAGGACGGCGCTGCGGCGATCGACTTCTACCGGCGGGCGTTCGGAGCGGTCGAGATCGGTGAGCGCTTCACCGGGCCGAGCGGCGAGTTGATCCACGCCGAGATCCGCATCGGCGACTCGGTGCTCATGATCACCGACGATGCCGGCGACGGCGCCCCCGCCCGCTCGCCGCAATCAGCGTCCGGCGCCGTCACGGCCATCATGGCGACCTACTGGGAGGACGTCGACGCCGCCTGGGAGCGCGCCCTGACAGCGGGAGCCGAGATCATCTTCC
The DNA here is from genome assembly GCA_051985625.1 of Solirubrobacteraceae bacterium. Lineage (GTDB taxonomy): Bacteria > Actinomycetota > Thermoleophilia > Solirubrobacterales > Solirubrobacteraceae > Palsa-465. The sequence goes on along the minus strand of JBPYFQ010000217.1, from coordinate 72,189 downwards.
CCCTGGCCGATCAGTTCTACGGTGAGCGGGGCGGCCGGCTGCGTGATCCGTTCAGCCAGCAGTGGATGTTGAGTCAGCGCATCGAGGAGCTGTCAGGAGAGGAGATCAACCGGCGCGCGGCCGGCCTGCCGGACTGACGACAGGACCGGCGGGCCGGACGGGATCCTCGGTCACGGGTCGGACGAGCCGCTGCCCGGGTGGACAGCGGCAGATCTCGTCCTGTCAGGAGGCGGCGAGACGCCGCCGGGCCTTCTGAACGGACGGCAACGCCCCCTTGGCCTTGGCCAGTGGCCGGGCCCGCAGGTCGACACTGGCCGGCTTGGCGGCGATGTCGATCTCCTCACCCGTCGCCGGGTTGCGGCCCTTGCGCTTCTTGGTGGCGGGCTTGACGCGAACGGTGAGCTGAACGAGCCCGCCGATGCGAACCTTCTGCGCGTTCCCGAGCTCCGCGAGGATGACCTCGTCGAGCGCGGCCAGCGCGCGCTTGGTGTCGGCCTTGCTCAAGTCGGCCTTGTCGGCGACAGCGGAAATCATCTGACTCTGTGTGAGCGGCAATGCATCCCTCCGATTGGTTTGTCGTGCGGCGGCTTGCGCAATTGAATCGCGTCTGGCAGATGGAGGCGGTTAAGCCGCCAATCCAACGCGAAACGCGTTATCCGCGGTGCGAGAGCGTATCGTCTCTGCCGCCGGCTGCAGTGAGTAGGACTCACAGACCACGTGTCCAGCGACCGGAATGGGCACGATGAGCTGCGGGAGAGGATGGGATGACAGCCATCTCGGGGACGCCTTCGGCCTCCAGTTGGGGCGGGTCCGCGCGCAAGAACCTCGTGCTCGCCGCGATGGTGTTCGCGGTGTTTGCATCAACATCCCGTTCGTGCTGATCTTCTTCTTCTTCGCCAGTGTCTATGCGCAGGTGTCACTCGGCAAAAACTCGTCGAGTGCCGGCGAGTACCTCCTGTACTTCTTCATCGGCTTCGTGATCGCGGCCCAGGTCGGCGGGCGCATCCTCGATCGCCGCGGCGCCCGGCCGGCCGTGGTCTGGGGCAGCGCCATCGCCGCGGTGGGCTTCTATCTGCTGCCCGGCAAGCTGACCGACCTGTCACTCGGCGCTCAGACGCTCGACATCCCACCGCCCGGCGGATCGCGGGAGCGTTCACCTCGTCCGCCGCCGCCGGCCACTCCGGGTCCGGGACGGCACGGCCGGGCAGCCTCCTGCACCACATCCAGCTGGGATTCGCCCATTCCGCGCAGACCGTCTTCTACGGCATGGCCGCGGTCATGGCCGTGACGTGCGTCCTGGCCCTGTGGGGACTGCCCCGGGGACGGGTGGAGGCGCCCGAGGAGGCGGCCGCGCCCAGCCCCGCCACGCCCGCGACTTGACAAACCGCGGGTGGCGGGCGAGGCTGCGACTGTGGCAGCTGAACCGGAAATGCACGGTCCGGAGCCGGCGTACATCGCTCCCGGGCACTACCGCTTCGCCTCGAGCGTGTCGGCCTACGAGGCGGACGGCATGATCTATCTCGACTTCTTCCAGCACGACCCGGAGACGAGCGACCAGCTCGGCGTCGCCCGGGTCGTGATCCGCCCCCAGGTCGCCCAGCAGTTGGGCGAGCGCCTGTGCGCGGGCCGGCAGGCGTCGATCGGCGACTGAGTCCGCGGCGCCAGCTGGGCGGCCTTAGACCGCACCGACGCTCAGCGCCTGCGCCAACCGCTCACCGCCCGTACGCGACGATCCCGTCGCGACCCTCAGCCTCCCTGATCGGTGAACACGGAAAGCGGGAGGGTCAGGCCGACGTTCCACATCCCGGCGTCGACGACCTCCAGGAGCGCACGCCGGCACCAGATCGGCGTGGGTGCCGCTGCGCAGATCGAACGTGCGCAGGTACGGCTCGGGGAACTGGTCCGGAAGGGTTCCGAGGCCCGGCAGGATCACGCACCAGCCCCAGTCGCCCGGCTCCAGCTCCAGGATGTCCACGCGCAGGGTGTCACCCGGTGCGGCCCCCTCCACGTACACGGGGCCGAGCAGGTTGTAGAGCGTGTCGAAGTCGAAGCTCGTCTGCTCGAACGTCGCCCCCTCGTCGACCTGGCGATGGAGCCAGCGTGGGTACGGTGTCAGACGCTCCGGTCAGGCAAAGCCGGTGGCTGTCGGGGCGCGACCGCGACGCGGGCCGCGGCCCGACCGGGCGGCGCGGGTGCGCCGGCGCCGACGACGGCGGCGCACGCGCGGCTCGCCGGACGGCGCCTCGGCGGCCAGGTCCATGGCCACCGCGGCCAGGGCCTCCTGGCGAGCGCGTTCATAGGCGCGGCGGCGGAAGCGCCGTTCGCTGGCTCCTGCGCCCTCGCGTTCGAGCCGCTGGAGCGCCTCCCAGCGGTCGACGGCCCGGCGAGCCTCCTCAGTCGTCGGTGCGGCCGCCCGGAAGATCGTCAGGACGCAGGGCTGCTCGGTCCCGGACGCGTTGCATCCGCGATTCGGTGGGCAACAGCACAGGCGCATACTCTTTGCGTACCCGACCCGGCAAGTCGTACACGGACTGGGCGCTGATCGCACCGGTTTTCCGTGATGTGCAGGGGCCGGGCGGGGACGAAATCCTTAGCCGGCCAGGGCGAGTTCGGCCCAGACGCGGTACCCGCCGTCCCGCTCGGCCCCCCAGCGGTCGACCAGATGGTCGATGATGAGCAGCCCGACCCCGGTGTCCGAGAACTCGGCGACCTGGAGCGGGGTCGCGGCGACGCCGGCGGGGCTGGGGTCCTCGACGCTGATCCGCATGTGGCCGGCCTCGACCGCCGCCGTGACGTGGAGCACGTGGTCGGCGTTGCCGCCGGAGTGGAGCACCGCGTTCGTCACCAGCTCGCTGGCGACGAGCATGGCGTCGCCGATGATCCAGCCGAGCTGCTCCTGCTCGGCCAGCGCCGACCGGATGAGGGCCGGGGCCTCGGCGGCACAAGGCACGTCGAGCGACAGGACCTCCGATGAATTCACGCCTTCCATAACGGCATACCCGAAAGGGGCAGATGGGACGCTCGGTTGGGCGGGCCGAGCTCCGGGACGAGATCCGCGACGCGTACCGCGCGTACTAGTTGCAGACGCGGCAGCGCCCGCTCTGGCAGGTGCAGGGCGTCAGGAGGGTGCCCGGGCTGCGCGGTCGCCAGCGGGACACCCAGTCGAGCGCGGCGCGCTCCACGCGGTCCGCCGAGCCGCCCGGCCAGCAGCTGGCCGACATCCAGGCCACAAGGCAGTCGGTCTGTTCGTCGCCGCGGCGCGATACCGCCGCCAGGTGGGCACTCAGCTCGTCGCGATCCATGATGGTGTGCCCGCGGCGCCACGAAGGCGTCCGGCCGGACGCACCATGAACTACCCATATCCAGGATCACCAATCGCCATCCCAGCCACGTCCCGCCCCCAAGCCCGCAATGTGGGCGCTCCGCGCATGTCGGCGCGCAGCGCCCACGGCCGGCCCGGTCTCTAGACGCTCTGCGGAACCCGCGACACCGCCTCACGATAGAGGCCCATCTGCCGCGCGACACCCTCGTTGCACCACCCGTCGACCACGCGGAGGCTGTCGACGACGAGCGACGCATCGACGAGAATGCGCTGGAACTCGTCGTCCTCCTGCACCTCGGCGAGCTGCGTGGCGGTCGCCTCGATCCGGATGTAGCCGCCCACGTCGCCGTTCGGATTCAGCAGGACGACATCGAACGCCTCGATGCGTCCCCCCTGCTGCATTCGCCCGTAGAGGCCGACAGCCTCGTTGAAGACCTCCAGGCTACGCTCCTCGCGGCCCCGGACGGGAGCGCCCCAGCTGATGAAGAGCACGCGATCAGCCATGTTTAATTCCCCCTATGTCTCGGCCCGGCCCCGGTGCCAGACCTTGCCGGACCACTATCTCACCGGGGATCGCCAGGCGCAACGCGCGGGTAGGGGCCCAACCGGGCCGAGGTTGGGAGATAACTCCGATCTGGACCCGCCGGAAATCCGCCACGGCGTCAATTCTCGGTCGCGCGGAGGTAAGCGAGCACCGCCAGGACGCGGCGGTGGTCGTCGTCGGTGGCCGGGAGGCCGAGCTTCCCGAAGATGTTGGAGATGTGCTTCTCCACGGCGCCGAGCGTCACGACCATCTCCCGGGCGATCGCCGCGTTGGTGCGGCCCTGGGCGATCAGCTCCAGCGTCTCACGCTCCCGCCCGGTCAGCTGCTCCAGGGGGGCGTCACCGGCGGCGGCGCTGTGCTCGCGGACGAGCGAGGAGACGACCTCGCGATCCAGCGCGGTGCCCCCGTCGGCGACTCGTCTCACCGCATCGACGAACGTCCGCACCTCGCCCACCCGCTCCTTGAGCAGATAGCCGACGCCGCTCTCCCCGTCGGCCAGCAGTTCGTGGGAGTACGCCGGCTCCACGTACTGCGAGAGCACGAGCACCGCCAGGCTGGGATGGCGCCGCCGGGCCTCGAGGGCCGCCTTGATGCCCTCGTCGGTGAACGTGGGCGGCAGCCGCACGTCGCAGATGGCCAGGTCCGGCTTGTGCCCCTCGACGACGCGCAGCAGCCCCGGGCCGTCCTGCGCCTGGGCGACGACCTCGATCCCGTTTTCGGCCAGCAGCGCCACGATGCCCTCCCGCAGCAGGGTGTGATCCTCGACGATCACGACGCGCACTCAGAACACCGCCTCGATCATCGTCCCCACCCCGGGCGGACTGACGATCTGCAGCCGGCCGTCGAGCGCCTCGACCCGCTGGCGCAACCCGGTCAGGCCGCTGCCGGTGGGGACGGCGCCGCCGGGCCCGTAGTCGGTCACCTCGACGAAAAGCTCCTCCGCGGTCTCGCTCAGCGTGACTCGGACTTCGGATCCCGGCGCGTGCTTGGCCGCGTTGGTCAGCGCCTCGGCCACCACGAAGTACGCGGCTGTCTCGACCGCCGGCACCGGCCGGCGGACGAGCGTCGACTCGACGGTGACCTTGGGCCCGACGCGGTCGGCCAGCGATCGCACCGCCGCCTCCAGGCCGCGGTCGGCCAGGACCGGCGGGGCGATGCCGCGGGCCAGGTCGCGCAGCTCCGCGATCGCCGCGGCCGCGTCCTCGCGGGCCTGACGGAGCAGCGCGGCCGTCTCGGGCTGGTCGGCCATCCGCTCCTCGGCCCGGCCGAGCTTCATGCTGAGCGCCACCAACCGCGCCTGGGCGCCATCGTGGAGGTCGCGCTCGATGCGCCGCAGCTCCGAGGCCTGGACATCGAGGGCGCCGCTGCGGCTCCGGGTGAGCTCGTCGACGCGAACCTCCAGCTTGCGCTGCCCCGGACGCGCGGCGGTCCAGACGACGCCAACCAGGATCGAGTAGGCAAAGATGCTCCAGACCGGCCAGAAGTACCCCATGCCGGTGATCGCCCAGATGACGACCTCGGCGAGCCAGACCACGGCCAGGACGGCGGCGAGGTTGAACGGGCCACGGCGGCGACCCTGGGCCAGCCGGTTGGAGTAGCGGACCGCAGCGGTCATCCCGAGTGGGATGCCGACCCCGATCATCACCCAGACGGGCCAGAAGTAGCCCACACCGGTGAGGAGCCACACCACCACCGTCACCGCCACCGCCACGGCCGCCGGCGTCACCTCGGAGCGCTCCAGGAGCGACGTCCCGTCCCCGGACCTATACATAACCTGCCCCAGCGACAGTCGCATGAACTGAATGATCCCAGCCGCGGGCGCGGGCGAGAAGTGGGGAGCGTACGCGTGTCATGGTCTGGGAGGTTGCCCTCGCCCGGGCCCGCCGTCGCTGGGGACGGCGGGCGTCCTGGCCGGCGGGAACCCCCGGATCCGGCGGTGGGGTTAACCCCACTCCACCGGTCGCTCCGGGCCCGGCCGCTGTGCCAGCCGCCCGCCCCCGCCCTCGTGTGATGCCACTGCGGGGTGAGCCCGGCCGAAGCTTCACACTGACCGTGTGAACGAGCCGGGCAGCCCAGCCTCGACACAGGCGCTGGAGCGCGCGAAGGCACGCCTGGACGCGCTTACCCTCTACCCCCGCCCGGTTGAGATCGAGCACGTGTCGATCCGCTCGGTCCCCTGGCTGTTTCGCCTGCCCTGGTTTCGCCGGTTCGACGGCTACACGATGTGGAACCTCATCCTGCTGCGCTCACCCGGCCTGGTCGCAGACGACGATCTCGTCTGCCACGAGCTGTGCCACGTCTGGCAGATGCAGCATCACCCGGTGCGGATGCCGCTGTCCTACCTGCGGGTCGGCTACGCCGCCAACCCGTACGAGGACGAGGCCCGGCGCGCCGCGTCAGCCCGCTAGTGGCTGCTCACTGGGACACCAGCACCTCGCCGCCGCGATCGGGGACGAGCACCAGCATGCTGCGGCGCGCCCGCTCGCTCCCGGGCCGGGCGGGGCGAAGGGTCAGGGTCGACGCGGCGCGCAGCACCTCCCGCATCTCCATCTCGGCAAACGGCGCGCCCGCGCAGCGGCGCACGCCACCGCCGTACGGGACCCAGGACATTGGACTCGACCCCGGCCGCCCCTGAGGCCCCTCCAGCCAGCGCTCCGGCCGGAACGCGTCCGGATCCCCCCATAGGTCGGCGCGCCGCATCGCCAGCCACAGGCAGGCCGCCACTTGGACCCCGGCCGGAATGGTGTGCCCACCGATCCGGACCGGCTCCAGCAGCAGCCGGGGCGCGATGGTCAGCGCCGGACGGGCGCGCAGGACCTCCTTGACGGTGGCGTCGAGGTAGGCCGGGTCGCCCTCGCGCAGGCGCTCCTGCACGCGCGGGGTGTGCGCCAGGCGCTCGAACGCCCACGCCAGGGCGGCCGCCGAGCTGTCGTGCCCGCCCACCAGCAGGGCGACCAGCTGGTCGCGCAGCTGCTGGTCGGTGGGCGGCGCGCCGTGTTCGTCGCGCTGCTGGAGCAGCAGCGACAGCACGGAGTCCTCGTCGGGCGCGGCCCGCCGGCGGGCGAGCAGGTCGTACAGCAGCGCGTTGAACCGGTCCACCCCCACCCGAAAGCGCCCCCAGGGGCTGCGCGGGTGGCGGGGCGCAACTTCCGGGGGGACGAGGATCATCGACATCACCCGGGGCAGCGAACGCACGCCGGCCAGCGTGTCCTCGATCGCGTCCCGCAGCTCGGCCACCTCGGCCTCGCTGCGGGCGCCGAAGATGACCCGCAGCATGATCTCCAGCGTGAGCGGCCGCATCCGCTCCAGGGCGACCACCCGGCCGTGCCAGCTTGACAGCTCACGCTCGGCCACCCGCGCGACGAGCGGCTGGAAGCGGCGCATCCGCTCACCGTGAAACGGCGTCTGCAGCAGCCGCCGCTGGCGCAGATGCTCGTCACCGTCAAGCAGCAGGATCGAGTGCGGCCCCGCGAACGGGCGCAGGAACTCCCAGCTGCGGCCGGCGGGAGCGATCGACGGATCGAGGCGGAACACGTCACGGACGGCGTCCGGATCGGAGAACAGCACCATCGGCTCCGACGTCCAGTACGTACGGATCGTGACCGGGTCGCCGAACCGGCGGTGCGCCTGATGCAGGAAGGCGCCCGGCCGGGTCATCCAGGCGATCGTCTGCCAGACGGCGGGAGCACGCGGACCGGGCGGCAGGGCCACGCCTGCGATCCTACGCCGCCGGCTGTCACGCCGACGGACGTGGGTGGGATCAGGCGTCGAGATGCTTGAGCGCGGCCCGGGCGGCCGCATCGCCCGGCACGCCGTGCACCGCGCCACCGGGGAACGTCGCGGCGCTGCCCAGGTACAGCCCCCGCAGCGGCGTGGCGTACGGGGACAGCTTGGGCAGCGGGCGGAACACGGCCTGGCGCAGCCGGTAGCTGCCCCCGCCCACATCGCCGCCCACCAGGTTGGCGTTGCGCGCCTCCATGTCGGCCGGCCCGAGCACGTGCCGAGCGAGGGTCCGGTCGCGGAACCCGGGGGCAAAGCGCTCTATCTGCTCCTCGATGGCCTCGACGTGGCGCGGGCCGGCCAACTCGCCGGCGCACCCCTGGGGGGCGTGGGTGTAGGCCCACGCGGTGTGCCCGCCGGCCGGCGCCCGGGTGGGGTCGGCGATGCTCTGCTGGCCGAGCAGCAGGAACGGCCGAGCCGGCACCCCCCGCTCGCCCTCCGCCAGTGACGCCAGCATCTCGGCCTCGCTCCCGCCGACGTGGACCGTGCCGGCCTCGCGCGCCTCCGCCGCCTGCCAGGGAATGGGGCCGTCCAGCGCCCAGTCGAGCTTGACGGTGGCCGGCCCGTAGGCGTAGTGACGCAGCCCGGCTCGGTACCACCCGGCCAGCGCGGAGCCCGCCATCGCCGCCAGCGCCCGGGGCATGACGTCGGCGATGACCGCGGCGGCCGGACGCTCGGTGCCGCCGGCCACCCCGACGCCCGTGACCCGACCCGCAGCGGCGACGATGCGCTCCACCCGCGCGCCGGTGACGATCGTCCCGCCCAGGCTCGCCAAGTAAGCGACGAGCGCGTCGATCAGCCGCGCCGCCCCGCCCCGCGGGCTCGGCCAGCCGACGGCGTGTCCCAGGAGGTTGAGATAGAACCCGGACACGGCGGAGCCGGCGGCGCCCGGCGGCGCGTCGCCGTGCATCGCCGCGCCGTACAACCAGGCGCGGGCGCCGTCGTCCTCGAACAGACGGCGGGCCAGCCCCTCCGCCGATCCGGCCAGCAGCCCGGTGAAGCCCAGCGTCGGCCGCGGCCCGGCCTTTCCCAGCAGTTGGAGCGCCCCGCCGACGGGCGGGAACCCGGCCAACATCATGTTGCGCACGGCGCCGAACGCGTCCAGGTACGGGCGGGCGAACCGTGTCCACCGCTCCCCGTCGCCGGCGTGCCGGCGGTCCAGCCCGCGGGCGGTGGCGTCGAGGTCGCGGTACAGGGCCAGAGCGGACCCGTCCGGCAGCGGGTGGGCCATGCACGCGCCGGGGTGCACCCACTCCAGGCCGTGGGCGGCGAGCGGCATCCGAGCGAACACCGGCGACGCGGCCGCCGCCGGGTACACCGACGAGAACGTGTCGTGGCGATAGCCGGGGAGGGTGAGCTCCTCGGTGCGCACCGCGCCGCCGGGGGCGTCGGCCGCCTCCAGCACGGTGACGGCCACGCCGTGCTCGGCCAGCCGGATGGCGGCGGCCAGCCCGTTGGGGCCGGCGCCGATGACGACCGCCTCGCCGGTCATCGACCGACTTGCAGCGCCAACTGGTGCAGCATGCTCTGGGCCACCACGTTCCCCTGGCCCCAGAACGCGTGCTGGGCGTCACGCCCGGCGACCCGGTAGGCCTGCTCGATGTGCCACGGCATCGGATCCCACGTCCCCGCCGCACGCACCCAGGCCTCCCCGTTGTGGGTGTAGAGGAGCAGGCGGTTGTGGCCGGCTCCCATGAAGTGCCCCTCGTGGGTCGTCAGGTCAAAGCCGACGAGCGCCTGCCCGCCCTCCGGGACCGCCCGCGGCTCGTCGGTGCCATAGCGCGCCAGCCCATCCTCCAGGTCGCCGACCCACGCGTCCAGCCCGGCCGGGTCGTCCGGGGTGACCAGCTCGGTGATCGTCACGTACCCGCGGGTGAACACGGGACGCCCGCTGCCGGTTCCGGCGGCCACCTCGATCTCGAACACCTGGCCGTCCAGGCCGCCTCGCCGCAACGGCGTGAACCGGCCGATGTCGCTGGCGTAGTCCGGCCACGTCTCGGGCGCGGTCAGCGCAGCGATGGTCTCCTCGACCGACGGCATGCGGACCGGCGGATAGGTGTGCCAGACCTGCTGGTCAAGCGGCGCCCCCTCCGGCGTGAGCGGGCCGAGCCGTGCCAGGCGCATGCGGCGATCGGGGTCGTAACCAGCCCGCTCCTGCTCGGTGGGGAACGCCACCCCCCAGCCGCGCCGGCGGTCGTCGGCATAGGCCTCCGGGAACCAGTCGCCGAGCAGGGCGGCCCCGCCCGTGAGCAGCTGGGCGCGGCTGAGCGTGCCGCGCCGTGTTTCGGCGGTGGCGAACCGGTGAGTGCCGAACGCGCGGTGCAGCGCACCGAGGTCGCCGGCGTGGAGCCGTCCCTGTCCGGGCTTGCGGTACCAGTAGGTCGTCAGCACGGAGAAGGCCAGCCGCAGATCGTCGACGTCGCGCTCTTCGGCCGGCCGGCGGTAGTAGGCGGCGTTGAGGAAGTCGGTGACCCAGAAGGCGGCGTCGCGGGCGGCGATCGACGAGCCGGCCATCCGGGCGAACTGCAGCAGACCGGTCCTGGGCGCCTGCGGTGGCGCCTGCGGGTCCGTCACGTCCTCGAGGTATTCCGGGGCCTCGTCGGTGGGTGCGGGGGGCTGTGGCTCCATGTCGTCCTCCATTGGCGTGGGGGCCTGACCTGAAACTACTGACCGGCTCAGGCCGCGGGGCGGAGCGCGTCCAGCTCGCGGTTGCGAGCCAGGGAGGCGAGCGCATCGCGCTCCAGCCGGCGGACGGCGTGCGGGGAGATGTCGAGGATCCGGGCGGTCTCGCGGACTGGCGTCGGCTCATCGCCGTTGATGCCGTAGCGGAGCTTGAGGACCCGGCGCGCGGGCTCGTCGAGGTGGTCCAGGGCGCTGCGCAGGGCCTCGTCGCGGAGCGCGATGGCGACCTCCTCCTCCACGCCCGCCCCCTCGCTGGGCAGGATCGCGCCCAGCGTGGCCTCCTCGCCTTCGCCCAGCGGCCGGTCGAGGCTGGTCACCACCCGCGGCGCGGCGCGGATCCGGCGCACCTCGTCGGGCTTCAGCGCGGCCGCCTGGGCGATCTCGTCGTCGGTCGGCTCCCGACCCAGCCGGGCCGCCAGATCGCGCTGGGCACGGGCGATTCGGCGCTCGCGCTGGCCGACCTCGACCGGGATCCGGATCGTGCGCGACCGGTTGGCCAGGGCCCGCTGGATCGATTCCCGGATCCACAGGACGCCGTAGGTCGAGAACTTGAACCCCTTGCGGTAATCGAACTTCTCGACCGCGCGGATCAGACCGAGGATCCCCTCCTGGATGAGGTCGAGCAGCGGGAGGCCGAGCCCCTCGTACCGGCGGGCGTTGGAGACGACCAGTCGCAGGTTGGAGTTGATCATCCGCTCTCGCGCGCGTTCGTCCCCCTGCTCGATCCGCTTGGCGAGTTCCACCTCCTCCTCACGGGTCAGCAGCGGGTGCCGGCGGACCTCGCGCATGAACAACGCCAGCGCGTCGGTCGTTTGGCCGGCCAGGTCCTCGTCGACGTAGGCGGTCGACTCGGCGCGGCGGCCGCAGTCGTCCCGGATATCGATCCCGCGGTCTGCCAGCAGGTCCCGGAGGGCCTCCTCGGCGTCGTCCTCGAGCTCGTTCTCCTCGACGAGCTCGCTGAACGTCGACATCTCCAGGCACCGGTCGGGCCGGGGCTCGGCCTGTTGCGCCAGCCGCTCGGCGAGCGCGTCGAGATACTCCGCGTCTAGGGCCATGGTCCAAGTATCCCGGTCACGAGGGCCGGGGCGCGATTTTCGTCGCGCCGCGGCCGGCGATGGCGCACGGGTCGTCCGGCGTGGGATGATCGGCGCCAGCCGGTCACTTCCCGCTACCACTACCGGAGGGATCACATGATCGTCATGTTCACGGCGCGCAGGCTCAAGCCGGGCGCGTGGGAGCAGTTCCGTCAGGCCTGGGATCCCGGGGAGGGACGGCCCCCCGGACTCCAGCGGGCCTACCACGCCCGCAACATCCGCGACGAGGACGAGATCATCTCGTTCGGCCTGTTCGACATGAGCATCGATGACTACCACCGCTGGCGCGCCGAGGACGACGCGCAGGAGAACGCGCGGGTCGACCGCCTCTCGGCGTTCGTCGAGAACGAGTACGTCTCCGGGGTGTACGAGGTGGTCGACGAGGTGACGTGAGGTCGCGCGGCGCCGGTGGCCCGTGCCGGCGGCGCCTGTGGCCCGTGCCGGCGGCGCCGGCCGCCGGCGGCGGGCTCAGCCGCGTCGCCCGGACCGAGCCACCGGCAACCCGGATGCGCCGACGTGGGTGTCCAGCCACCCGGTGACCGGCGCCGCCGTCTGCCACGTGTCGCTCACGAAGCCCAGTCCGGCGTCGCGGCTGATCCCCCGTCCGAACGCCAGCCGTGCTCCCAGCGTCAGGCTCTTGTGGCGCAGCAGATCGATGCGTTCGTGGTCCCTGGGGTAGCCGCGCGGAGCGGTGGCGAGGGTCTCCCCCCACAGCTCGAGGCCGGCCTGGCGCGCCGCTGCCACCAGGTCGACGAGCTCGCTCCCGGGCCGGGCGTCGGCGACGGCCTCGCGGTAGCGGTCGAGCTGGTCGCGGGCCATCGTGTGGTACCCGGCCCCGGCGACCAGCCCGTCGGCGGAGATCGAGGCGTACAGGCCAAGCAGCGCCAGGTCGGAGCCGAGGATGAGCCCGTACGTGTTGGTCTTGTACGGCGACTTGTCCGGCGAGAAACGGATATCCCGGTGCTGGCGGAACATCCTGACGTCGCCTCCGAACGTCTCGCTGCACTCCGTCAGCAACGCCTCCATCTGGCCGCGGACCGCGGTGTCGAAGAAATCGCGCCGAGCGGCGAAGTAGGCCCGGGAGTTGTCGGCCTCAAGCCCGGTGAACCACTCCTGTACGGCCGGTCCGAAGCCCTCGAATTGGGTCATCGCACGTCATCGCCGGCCTGAGGCACCGGCGGGCGCTCCGGCCTCGGCCAGCACCTCACGGACCGCGCCGGCCGGGTCGCAGCGGCCGGCCAGCCGCTCCCAGCCGGACCGGCGCGCGGGGGCGAGCCGGATCAGATCGTGCGCGAACGCCAGCGCCTGATCGTGGGTCTCCGGGGACGGCCCGTCGGCCAGAGCGGCCAGCGCCGCCCAGGACCCGCTGGCCTCCGCGCTGGCGATGCCCATCGCGCCCCGCCCGGAGGGTAGGCCGGCACCGAAGCGGCAGGCGAACTCCAGACACCGGCTCGCCCGCTCGCGCTCCACCGCTCGCCGGCCGACGCTGCCCACGATCAGGGCGGCCAGTTCATAGAGATCCTGGCGGCGCTCGTCGTCCAAGCCATCGTTGTACGTCCGCAGGAACGCCGCGATGACGGGCGATGCGTTCCGCGGGCGGTCGCTGAACGGCTCCTCGGAGAGCATCGACGCCAACTCCATCACACACACCCCAAACCGGGGCGATCGGTGGCGACCGGCGGCCAGCCGAACGGTCTGATGGCTCGGCTCCATACCGGACATCATTCCTCATCGCGGCGGTTCGCGCCACACCTCCGGTCCTTCCCTTGACACCCGGCGGAAGTTGCGACATTGTGGGTGCCAGCCGCCTGTGGTAGGCGGCTACTGAACGTGGCCGCCTGGGGGCAGGGGGCGGCCCAGGACGACCGGGGGGTCTTCATGGCTGATTCTGCAATCTCGGCTGCTGCGATCGACGGGCTGGCGCCCTCGTTCGGCGGCCAACTGCTCCGCGAGGGCGACGCCGACTACGACACGGCGCGGCGGGTCTGGAACGGCTTGTTCGACCGCCGGCCGGCGGTGATCGCGCGCGTTCGCAGCGCCGAGGACGTGAGCGCTGCGGTGCGCTGGGGTCGTGACAACGGCCTGACCATCGCGGTGCGCGGCGGCGGTCACTCCGCGCAGGGGTACGGCACCTGGGACGACGCGCTGGTGATCGACCTCTCGCCGATGAAGACGATCAAGGTCGATCCCGCCTCGGGTACGGCCCGCGCCCAGGCCGGGCTGACCTGGGGGGAGTTTGACCAGGCCACGCAGGAGCACGGCCTGGCCATCACCGGCGGGCGCTTCTCGACGACCGGGATCGCGGGGCTGACGCTGGGCAGCGGCAGCGGGTGGCTCGAGCGCCGCTGCGGCCTGACGGCCGACAGCCTCCTCTCCGCCGAGGTGGTGACGGCCGACGGCACGATCGTCACCGCCAGCGAGGACGAGAATTCGGATCTGTTCTGGGGCCTGCGCGGCGGCGGCGGGAACTTCGGCATCGTCACGTCCTTCACGTACCGGCTCCATCGGATCGGCCCGATCATCTACGGCGGGCTGCTGGTCTCGCTCCCGGATCGGGCGACGGAGACGCTGCAGTTCCTCCGCGAGTACATGGCGGACGCCCCCGACGACCTGGGGCTGGGCGCCGCGTTCGTCAGCGCGCCGCCGGAGCCGTTCGTCCCGGCCGAGATGCACTTCGCGCCGATCTTCGGCCTGATGGTGTGCTGGACCGGCGACATGGCCGAGGGCGAGCGGGTCCTCGCGCCGATCCGCCAGATCGCCCGCCCGGTCATGGACATGGTGCAGCCGATCCCGTACGTCGCGCTGCAGTGCATGAACGATGCGAGCGGGCCTCCCGGCGTGAACGCCTATATGAAGGCGGAGTTCCTGCCCGACCTGACCGATGAGGCGATCGGCAAGATCGTCGAGCACTGCGCCGCACGACCGGGGCCGATGGTCCAGTTGATCATGGAGCCGATGGGCGGAGCGATCAGCCGCGTCGCCACCGGCGACACGGCGCTGGGCGTGCGCGACGTGCCGTGGGCCTACCACGCCCTGTCGATGTGGATGGAGCCGGACGAGGCGACCGCCGACGCGCATGTAGCGTGGGCGAAAGGCCTTTCCCGCGACCTCGAACCGCACACGACGGCCGGCATCTACCTCAACTTCACCTCGGACGAGGGAGAAGAGCGGGTGCGGGCCATGTACGGCGAGGACCGGTACGCCAAGCTGGTCGCGCTCAAGGATCGCTACGACCCGGAGAACGTCTTCCACCTCAACCAGAACATCCGGCCCTCCTCACGGGCCTGACCTGCGGGGGGTGGTTACCAGCGCTTGCCGTCGCGCAGGAGCGCGTCGGCAAGCGCGTCGGCGAGCACCTCCGGGGGCGTCACCAGCGGATTGAGCCGCCGGACGATGCGCTCGGCATCGCGGCGGCTGACGCCGAAGTCGCGTCCCGCGGTCAGGGTGGCCAGATAGCGCAGGATCGGCCGATCCGGCGGTACGAGCTCGCGGGGCTGGTCCATGGAAGACAGATCCCCGGCTGCCGCGATTTGGAAACCGCCGTGCGGGCCGGCGGCCACGTTCACGCGTTCAGACCGTTCGCAGGTAGCCGGGATCGCGGGCCAGCTCGGCCCGGCGCCGGCGGATCGGGCGCAGGCGCTCGTTGACCGCCTCGCCGGCCCGGCGCTTGAGCTCGGCCGCGCCGCGGGCGCCGATCTCCTCGGCCACCGCCAACGGGTCGGCGCCCTCGCATAGGGCCGTGAGCCGCACCCGGTTCAGCAGGGAGCCGAACAGGTGGCCCAGGTGAAGCCGGCCGGTCGGCCGGTCCCCGGTCAGCACGCGCGGCGTTGGCCGCGCGGCATGCTCTGGCGGGGTTGGCCCAGAGACAGAGATCAGCGGGGCCGCGTCAGAAGCGGCCGCCACCAGCAGGCAAGATGCATGCCCTCACGCATCCGGGCGATCATACCGGCCGGAACGTCTGCGCCCCAGGGCGTATCCGGTCAGCGAGCCAGCAGCCGCACGCGCGGCAGCCGTCCCCGGCGGATCTTGATCTGCGCTCGTTCGGGCCGCCAGCCGGGCGCCGACAACGTGATGACCAGCGTGTCGCCGGCCCGGTAGCGCCGCCCGTGGAGTTCGTGTAGGAGCCGGCGCACCCGGCGCGGACCGGTGGCCGTGGCGACACGGCCGCGGGGACAGCCGCGTCCGCGGCAGCGGATGCTGAGGTGGGTACGGCGGGGAAATGTGCCCACGGTGATCCTGTGGAGCCAGGTCGCGCCCCCCACCCAGGTCCAGCTGATCGCCAGCTTGACCCGCAGCCTCTTCGGCTGGGGAGTGGGTTGGGGCACGGGAGTCGGGACCGGCACCGTCACCGGCGGCCTGTTGGCCGGCGGCGGGGCCGCCCCGGTCGGGCCGGAGCCGGCCGAGGTGCCGACGTCGACCGGCGTGCCGCAGTGCCAGCCGCCGCTGGTGCTGCACACCGTCACCTTGACGTCCTGTGGCGATGTGGGAGTCGGCGTCTTGTAGTTGACCCCCACCGTGTTGGGATTCGTCGCCGCTTTGGCGTTGACGTTGTGGTGCTGCGAGTCGTCCCAGGACAGCCACAGCGACGTGCTGCCTCCCGGGCAGTGGACGTCCCACACCTCACCATAGACCTGGACGTAGGAGCCGGAGCCGTCCTGCCACACGACGTGTCCGTTGAACCCGCCGCAGTTGTCACGCGGGCTGACGGTCACACTGGTGGGGCTCGCCACGGCGGTCCCGGCCAGCAGGCCAAGCGCGGCCGCGCTCCCGGTCAGGACAGCCGCCAATCCACGACGGAATCTCAACACACCCGTTCTTGTACCACAGGCAACGACCCGGTTGTCGGGCCAGGATGGCTGTGACAGACTCCGCGCTCACCGGGCATCTCGACGAAGACCCGGCAGGCCGTGTTCCGACCATCTCAAGGAACAACCGGTGTTTGACGCCGATCCCTCGTTTCGCCCGGTGCGCCGACACGATGGTTATCTGGCGCTGGAGGACATGGGGCTGATCGGTGACGGGGCGACGTCGGCGCTGGTCGGCATGGACGGCAGCGTCATGTGGCTGTGCCTGCCCCGATTTGACTCCGAGCCGCTGTTCTGCGGGCTGCTTGACACAGCCCGTGGTGGCTGCTTCACGGTGGCGCCTGACGAAGTGCTCGAGGGCCGTCAGCGCTACGAGCCTGACACCGCTCTCCTGGTCACGGAGCTGCGAAGCCCAACCGGGCTGGTGGCGGTGACGGACGCGCTGGCGTTGCGTCCCGGCGCCGATCTGAGCGACGATATGGCGGCCGGACGCCACGAGCTGATCCGGTCGGCCGTCGTCCTGGATGGCTCCGTGCAGCTTCGGGTCGAGTTGGACCCCAGGGGAGGCGCCGTCGCTCACCGAGCCGCGGGCGGCTTGTCCGTGGAGGCCTGGGGCCGGCAGGATCTCGATCTGCATGTTCGCTGCAACCGGCCGCTGGGGTCGTTGCGCACCGTCCATGAGCTGCACGCCGGCGATCGCCTTGACGTGGTGCTGTCCTGGTCCGGGGGTCACCGCCATCGCCGGTTCAGCGAACAGGAGTTGCTGGCGGCCACCGCCCGCTCGTGGCGGCGGTGGATGGAGGGCTTCCACTACGACGGGCCCGAGGCGGCGTTGGTGCGCCGCTCCGCAGTCACGCTCAAGTTGTGCGATCACTGGAGCAACGGATCGCTGGTCGCAGCGCCGACCTCCTCGCTGCCGGCTCCGATCGGAGGGGTGCGGAACTGGGACTACCGCTACACCTGGATCCGCGACGCGTCGTTCTCCGTGTACGCCCTGCGCCGGATCGGGTTTGAGAACGAGGCAGAGGCATTCCTCGGCTGGGTGCTCGACACGTTCGAGCACGGCAGCGTGCCGAAGATCATGTACAGCGTGGCGGGCGGCCCGGTGCCCGACGAGACGGTCGACGCCGGGTTGGAGGGCTACCGCCGGTCGGCGCCGGTGCGCTGGGGCAATGGCGCCGCCGATCAGCGACAGCACGACGTCTACGGCGAGATCCTGGACTGCGCCTACCAGTGGGTCCGCGGGGGAGGGCGCCTCGACGAGCCCCTCTGGACCCGGCTGGCCTCGTTGGCCGACCTGGCGATTGATGCCTGGCGCCAACCCGACCAGGGCATCTGGGAGGTGCGCAGCGAAGGCCGGGTGTTCACCTACTCGGCGGGGCTGTGCCAGGTGGCGTTGGACCGCGCGGCCAGTCTCGCGGAGCAACTGGGCCGCCCCGGGCCGATTTCGAGGTGGCGTCGGGCCGCCGAGGACCTGCGCGACATCGTGCTGGAGCGGTCCTGGGACGAGGACGCTCAGACCCTGAGCGAGCACATCGACGGCGGCGGTGGACTCGACGCCAGCCTGCTGGCGCTGCCGCTGCGCCGGGTGGTGCCGGCCGCGCATCCCCGGATGGTGGCCACAACGGCGGCGGTGGCCGACCGGCTGTCGGCCGGCGGTGGCCTGCTGTACCGCTACCTGCATGAGGAGTCCCCAGACGGAATCCCCGGCGACGAGGGCGCGTTCCTGCTGTGCAGCTTCTGGCTGGTCGAGAACCTGGTCGGCCAGGGCCGGCTGGACGACGCCGCGCAGCTGTATGCCTCGTTGTGCGCGCGGGCGAGCTCGGTGGGGCTGCTGCCCGAGCAGATCGACCCCACCTCGGGCGAGTTCCACGGGAATTTCCCCCAGGCCTTCAGCCACATCGGGGTGATCGCCGGCGGCGTCAGGCTGGCCCGGATGCTCACGGAGTCGCGGGCGGGCGGCACCGCGCGAACGAGCGTCTGACGTGATCGATCGGCTCGTCATCTTCGGCGGCACCGGAGACCTGATGGGCCGCTACCTGCTTCCCGGCCTGGCCGCGCTGCGGGCCGACGGACACCTGTCCGGGCGGTTCGAGCTCGTGGCCGCCAGCCGCGAGGACTGGGACGACGAGCGGTTCCGAACCTGGGCCGCCGACTGGCTCGCGCATGAAGCCCCCAATGTCGACCCCGACGCGACGACGGCGGTGGTAAAGGGGTCGCGTTACCACCGGCTCGATCTCGCCGATCCGGCCAATGTGGCGACGTGCCTGGCCGGCGAGGGCCCGGTGGCGGTCTACTTCGCGTTGCCGCCGGCCGTGTTCCCGATTGCGGTCTCGGCGCTCGGCCGGGCGGGGCTTCCGGCCGACAGCCAGGTGGTGTTCGAGAAGCCGTTTGGCGAGGACCTGGAGAGCGCGCTGGCGCTCAATCGGCTCGTGGCGGAACTCGTCGACGAACGCCACGTGTTCCGCGTCGATCACTTCCTGGCCATGACCACCGTGCAGAACGTGCTGGGAACCCGATTGGCCAACCGCGTGCTGGAGCCGATCTGGAACAGCGCCCATATCGACGAGGTCGAGATCATCTGGGAGGAGGCGCTGGCGCTGGAGGGGAGGGCCGGCTACTACGACCACGTGGGGGCGCTGAAGGACATGGTGCAGAACCATCTCTTCCAGCTGCTGTGCCTGGTGGCGATGGAACCGCCGATCAGCCTGGGGGAACGAGATCTGCGCGACCGCAAGGTTGACGTCCTGCGGTCGGTGCGCCCATTCGAGGACGACCATGTCGCCACCCGTACTCGCCGGGGCCGATATGGGCCCGGACGAGTCGGCGGCCGAGAGATCCCCGCCTACGTGGAGGAGGACGGGGTGACACCTGGGCACGGCACGGAGACGTTCGCCGAGGTCGTGCTGGAGCTCGACAGCTGGCGCTGGTCGGGCACCAGCTTTCGTCTGCGCACGGCCAAGGCTGTCGGAGACGATCGCAAGGAGGTCGTCGTGCATTTCCGGCCCGTGCCGCACCTGCCCTTCGACCACCGACACGGGTCGGCCCCCAACCGGCTGCACTTCGGGCTGGAACCGGAGGGCCTCACCCTGGAACTGACCGGCACCGGCCCCGGCGTGGAGCTGAGCCTGGTGCCGCTGTCGCTGAGCGCCGAGATGGAGACGCCGGAGCTGCCTGCCTACGGCCGGATCCTGCTCGACGTGCTCAGCGGCAACAGCGCGCTGTCGATCCGCGCCGACGAAGCCGAGGAGGCGTGGCGGGTCCTCACCCCGGTCCTGGACGGCTGGGCGCGCGGGCTGGCGCCGCTGGAGGAGTACGCCGCCGGGTCGGACGGTCCACCTCGACGCTGAAGCCGACCCGGGTGCCGGCGGCTAAAGCTCGAACACGACGCGAGCGGCCACCTTTCCGGCCTCGACGTCGGTCATCGACTCGTTGACGGTGTCCAGCGGGCGGACCTCCCGGATCAGGCGCGTCTTGCCCGCGTCGTGCAGATGAAAGACCTCGCGCAGGTCGGTGCGCGTGCCGACGATCGAGCCGGCGATGTTGATCGCCCCCAGCACCGTCTCGAAGATCGGAAGCTCCACCCGGTTATCCGCCGGCAACCCGACGAACACCAGCGTCCCGCCGCGCCGCAGCGAGCGGTAGGCCTGCTCGAACGCCTGCGGCGATGCCGCGATGGCCAGCGCCTGATTGGCGCCTCCCAACCGCTGAATCGCCTCCGCCGGATCCTCCCGGTTCGCGTTCACCGTGAACTCCGCCCCCAGGTCGCGCGCCAGCTCGAGCTTCTCGTCGAACAGATCCACGGCCACCACATGGCCGCCCGCGATCGCCGCGTACTGGATCGCGAGGTGGCCAAGTCCGCCCACCCCAAACACCGCGACGAGATCCGTGGACCGCGTTCCGCCGACCTTCACCGCCTTGTACATGGTCACGCCGGCGCAGGTCAGCGGCGCCGCATCGAGCGAGTCGATCCCCTCCGGCACCCGCACCACGTAGCGGGCGAAGGCGGTCGCGTACTCCCCGAAGCCTCCGTCGATCGAGTAGCCCATGTTCTTCTGTTCCAGGCACAGCGTCTCCCGCCCCGAAACGCAGTAGTCGCAGACGCCGCACGCGTACGCCAGCCACGGCATCGCCACGCGATCGCCCACCTCCACCTCGGTCGCCCCGGGACCAAGCTCGGTGACGATCCCGACCCCTTCGTGGCCAGGAGTGAACGGTGGGCTCGGCTTCACCGGCCAGTCACCGTGGGCTGCGTGAATGTCGGTGTGACACAGCCCGGACGCCTCCACCTTGACGCGCACCTGCCCGGGACCGAGCTCACGGGCATCCACCTGGTCGATCGTGAGCGGTTCGCGGAATTGGTGCACCACCGCCGCTCGGTACGCAGCCATCCCGACCTCCTTGAAGTTGGAACCGGCATCGGTCGCCGACGCGCACCGCGACCTGGCGCGCGGCACTCCCCCTCCTCCGTACCCATCCAACATGCTACGCCGGACCGGGTTGGCCCGACGAGGAGGCAACGCTGAGGCTCGCCGGGCCCGCCGCAGGTGCGGCGGGCCCGACGGGCCAGGAACGGCTTACCGGTGGCGGTGGTGGTTGATCTTCGCCACGGCCTTGGCGAAGGACCCGGTGCTTAGGCCCCAGGAGGGGTCGCTCCAGGCGAACGGCTCGATCTCGGAGAGCCGCAGCTTGGCCAGGCCGACCAGCGCCGTGTAGGCGTAGCTCTTGATGTGCTTCCGGGCCGTCGTGCCCCACGTGTGGCGGATCCACGTCCAGCCGTACTCATTGGCCGAAATCGGCGTGCGGCCGCGACCGGCGTGGCGCATGTCGGCGATCGCCGCACGGGCCACCCGGATCGACTGGCTCGGGTTGGCGCCGTAGGGGTGAACCGCGAGGGCATCCATCGGCTTGCCCCGGAACGCCTTGAGCAGGCGCGGCAGCGACGACTCGGTCCAGGCCAGACCGCCGGTCAGGACCCGGGCGTGGCGATCGACGCGGTGCACGGCGGTGCGGACCGCCTCATACATGCGCGCATAGTTCGCCAGGTTGATGTGCTGGCCCCAATCGAACAGGTTGTCGGGCTCGTTCCACACCTCGACGGTCGTCACCGGCTCGTAGTGGAGCTTGCGGTTGGCCTTGGCCTTCCAGAAGGCACCGTGCGGGCCGTAGCGCCTCATGAACGCGGTCGCGTACGCCTGGAAGTAGGCGTTCTTGGCCGGAGGCAGGAAGGCGGTCCACTTCCCCGTGCTGGTGTGGATGCGGTCGGAGTGGCGCCCTTCAGCCCAGCGCGGCGCGAACGCCAGCGTCGGCTCCCAGCGCAGATGCGCGGCCGCCATCTCCGACACGATCATGTCGTTGTAGGCCCAATTGAAGTGATGCCGGCCGTGAACCGGAGCCTTCGGCTCGGCGCCCCTCCAGTTGGATTCCGCGCGTCCCACCCGGCCACCGGCCTTGTACAGCGAGGCCAGATTGCTGGTCACGCGGGCCGGCGACCACACGCCTCGCGCCTGGTTGGTGAAGTCGCTGTTGACCTCGGCACCGAACGTGGTGGCGCTCGCCGCGGCCGGGACGGCCAGGACGAACAGGGACACGACAAGTGGCAAAAAGCGTTTCATGAGCCTCACAAAGGTCGAGTACAGGGGCACTTCGGACTAGAACACGATGGGTCCCCGATTGTTGTGGTCAGCGGTCCTGGCCGGCGGCATGGGGATACCCCGCGCGCGCGGACCGCCGTGAACGCACCACAGCCACCGCCACGGGGAGCCTTCCCCCGCCGACCTGCGGCCAATCACCAGGCGGCACGAATCCCGCAATTTGCAGGGCTTACGCACCCGCTGCCCTGTCATCCCGCGGCAGTGGTCCTGCCGGGACCGCGCCGTCCGCCCGCCGTGGAGGCGATGATCGACGCCCTCCGGGTAGCCGGCGCGGACCTCCAGCCGTGCTGAGGCCGTAGACCGGTCGGCGGGTTGCGCGCCGACCGGTCGGCGATGATTTGCCCGTGGAGGCGACGGACCACGCCAGGCCTGACCGTCCCCGAGCGCGGGAGTGGGTCTGGCTTGTGGCGGATGTGATCCTGTTACTCCTGGCGGCGTTGGTGATCGGCGCAGTCACCTCCTGGGTCCGCTTCAGGACGGCGCAGCTTCCCGCGTTCAGCGCCACCGGTGACCTCGGGATCTGGCGGGTGTTCGTGGCCGGCCTGCTCGTGCTCGTCGTGATCGTGGCGGGATTCGCGGTCATCGGCTTCCTCGCCTACGTCCTGGCCGGCCGCGGATGGGGTGAGCACCGCGCGGAATGGCATCGCCTTGTGGTCCAGCACGGCGTCAGAGCGGCGCGGCACCCGGCGCCTGATAGCGAGCAGTCGGGGGATGAAACGGCGCCGCTGGGTGACACCGCGGTACGGGTCCTGGCCGGGGTCAACATCGCCATGCTGTGCGGTGTCGTCGCCGCGATCGCGGTCACGACAGTCGACCGCCTCCTGATCAGCAGCCTCTGGGTGCTGGTGCCACTTGGCATCGTGGTGTTCGGAGGCATGTACATACTGCTGACCAAATGGGGCCCGCTGAAGGTGGGGCATCGCGCGCACGCCGGCATCTGGGTCCTGGTGGCACTGGTGGCGGCGCTATTCACGACGCTGCCACTGGGGCTGCTGATCCTGATCGGCGTGACGATCTCGACGCTGGGCCGAGTGGTGGCCCGCACGGAGTTGCCACGGACCCCGTCCGGGTTCCTGCGCTCGCCGCTGCCGTGGCTGTTGATCGGGGTGTACGCGCTGGTGGGCGCGGCGTATTACGCCGTGCCGCCGGTCGCCTTTCCGGGAGACCAAATCGCCTCCGGCCAGCGGATCGCCGGCTACCTGGCGGGAGCCGGGTCAGGCACGTACGTTGTCACCTGCCAGGCTCTGGCCAACGCCACCGCCTATGACCCCCGGGTGACACTTGTCCCCTCCTCTCAGGTTCGGCCAGGACGGTCCGACGACTCTGAGTACTACCTGGATTCAGGCGACCGGCCGTCGCTGGCCACTCTGGCCGGGCGAGTGGTCGGCGTGCACGTCCATCTCCCCGTGCCGGTTGGGACCGGGCTGCGCCCGACCGAGCCGACGTGTGCCGGCACGGGTCCGACACGGCCGGCACACGGCTTCGAGGACCCCGGGCTCGGCGCGGGCGTGATCGCCGGTCCCGCTCCGCCCGCCGGGCGGGCAGCCGCCGGAGACCCGCCGATCGAGCAGACGACGCCGGCCATCGCTCACCTCGCTCGTGAGCTGCAGCCGATCCTGGAGGTTTCTGCTGCGGACGAGAACTGGCCGGTGTCGGTCGGCGCACTGCTGGCCGACACCGGGCCCCGCGGCGCGGTTTCCTGCCTGCACGAGACTCAGGCTCCATCCGTGGTCTGCCCGGCGACGCTGGGTCTGCTGTCGAAGGCCCGCGGCGCCTCCGCCGACTATCTCCAGTACCCGACGCCCGTGGCCAGGTCTGCTCATCCGTCACCACTCAGCGGCGAGCCACTGACCGAGCTCGCGCCCTTCGAGGCGGGCCAGGGGATCGTGACCGGATCGGTGCACCACTGGCTGGTGGACCCCGGAGTACTCAACCCGTGGGCAAGCGCACAGATCTACTTCGTCGACGCGGGCCGAGTGCCGGCCGGCTTTCCCGGCTGGCCGGTGCGCGACCCGCGGGTGCCGCCCGGCCTGCTGAACCTGGAGTACTGGTTCTTCTACCAGTACAACTACTTCCCGACGCTGTTCGACCAAGGGCTGATGAACGGCGCGCCACTGGCCGGAGACCTGGTCAACAGCGACCTGCACCAGGGCGACTGGGAGCACGTCGACGTGCTCGTCGACCCGGTCACCCACACGCCGCAGTGGCTGTATCTGGCGCGCCATGCCAACGAAGGAGGGTTCGTTCCATGGGCGGGCCTGGGCGCGGCGCGGTCCGGCACCCACCCGGTCATCCAGGCCGCGTTCGGCGGCCATCCGAGCTACCTGCGCTGTGGCCAGCGCCAGCGCAATACCCCAGTACCGCTCAGCGATTGGGTCGTGTGCGGATATCCGCGGTTCGCCTTTCGGGCGACGACGACGCCGTTGGTCGACCTGCGTGCCATGCCATGGGGATGCTGGCCTGGACACTTCGGGTATGCCGGACCCGGCACGATCAGCACGACGCACTCCAGCTTCCTGGACCAGGCGAACACCGCGTACTACGACGTGGCGGGTCCGCCCAGTCCGTTGCGTCAGGCCGAGAACAGCACGCTGCGACTATGCCGGTGACGTGCGCCTGGCCGCGGCCCGTCCGACGGCGATCGTCACGGCCGCCAGGATCAGCGCAGCGCCGCGAAACCCGACGGGCGCGCCCCCTTCTCCGACTGGGCCGCACAGCAGCCAGGCGACGGGCAGCGCGAGGGCGGCCCAGACAGGCAAGGCGCCGGCGCGGGCCAGCGCGATGGACAGCACACCGGTCCCGACGAGCGAAAGGAGCATGGCGATCACATAGACGGGGCCGAGGGCTTGCGGGTTGGCCGTGGCCAGCGAGGCGATGGCACACGGGACGAACAGGATCAACCCGGTGGCAGCGGCCCGGAAGCCGACGGTGGCGAGCCGGTCGCCGGCCGGCGCGCCGGAGCGCAGATCGGCGAGCGCCCAGAGCATCCCGAGCGCGAACGGGATCAGCAGGGCGGTGAACGTGTACATGCTGGCCGCGTGATACGGGTGGTTGCCGGCCGGCGGCCGGGCGATGAGGTCGAACACTGCCGTTACGGCGAATGCCGCGGCGGCGACGACCAGCGGCCGACGCGGCCGGGCGGCGCCGCGTGCGACGGGCGGGAGGTTGGTGGTGACGGTGGACATGTGACTCCTTGGGTGGTGAATGGTGCGAGCGCCGGCAACCGGCCGAGTGGGAAGCTAGGCACGGCCGGGTCGGTTGTCGTCGGGTCACCCGGTGATCTTTCGTCCGCCGACGAGCGGACACCGAGATCAGCCCGAAAGCGGACGCGACACGCGCCGCGCCCGGCTATCGTCGCGTCATGACTGTCAGTGCCCCTCCCCTACGGCGGTTCTCACGGCCCCGCCTGGGCGCTGACGCGGCGTTTGCCGTCGCCGTGGCGGTCGCGCAGGCGCTGGTGGTGGTTACGAGCGGCGGCCTGGGAATCGGGGCGCGCCTGGCCGGCGTGGTGGGGGCCGGCGGGCTCATGGCCCTCGCTTGGCGGAGCCGGTACCCGCTGGCGGTGCTGGTGGCCACGTTCGCCACGGTGTTCGTCCAGGAGCTGATCGCGCCGCAGTCGCAGAGCCCCATCCTGTTTCTGGCGATTCTCGTGGCCGGCTACTCGCTCGGAGCGCACGCCGGCAACAAGGCGCTGGTCGCCGGCATTGTGCTGGGCGCCCCCGGGGTGGCGGTCGGGCACGCGCTCGGCCCGGCGGTGCGGGAGTTCACCAATTTCTCTTCAGACGCGTTCTTCTTCGGGGTACTCGTGGTGGCCCCCGCCGCGGTTGGCCGGCTCGTTCGCGCCCAGGTCGAGTTGGCGGCTCGGCTGGCGGCGGCCGGTAACCGCCTGAGCTCGCTGCGTGAGCAGCGGGTGTCGGGCGCGGTGGCCCGCGAGCGTGACCGAATCGTCTCCGAACTGGAGCGGGTGATGCTGGGCGGTCTTGACGCGATGGCCGCGCATGCCGCGGCGGCGTCGTTGGAGCAGGTGACGGCGCTCGAGACCGCGGCACGCGAGACGCTGGCCGCGATGCGGAGGCTGCTGGCCGGCTTGCGGACCGGCGCGCAGGAGCGTTCGCCATCCCGGTCGCTGGCGTCGCTGCATGAACGCGTCGCGCTGGCTCTCGCCGCCGAGGCGGATCCCGTGGTTGCGATCGCCGGGGCGGGCCCGGCCCCGGCGCGGGGCACGGATGCCACCCGGCGAGGCCACGCGGCCGTGGTATCCGCGCGGCGATTGGATCTCGTCCTGGGGGTAGTGGCCGCGGTGCTCAGCGGCGCTGCGCTGATCGCCACGCTTGCGGCCGGCTCGCATCACGGCCCGCGGGTGATCGACGCGCTGCTGGCCGCGGCGACCGTCGCCCCGATCGCCTGGGCGCGCCGCGCCACCTGGCCCGCGACCGTGGTCGCGGTCACGGCGCTGTTCGCCCACGCCGCGGTGGCGACGCCGTCTGACCCGCTGTCCGGGATCACGCCGACCGGCCTGTTGTTGTGCTTCCCGCTCGCCCTCGGCGCCCAGCGAACGGTGCGGAGCGCGGTTGCGGGATTGGCGGTGTGCCTCGGCACCGCGACGCTCCTGACGGTCGCCGATCCGCGTACCTCACCGGACGTGTACACCGAACTGGCCGCCACGGCCGCGATCATCGTCGGGGTGTGGGGCGCCGGGCGCGTACTGGCTGCCCGCTCCCGGTTGCTCTCCTCGCTGGCGGACACCGCGCTTCAGATCGACCGCGAGCAGCGAGCCCTGGCCGACGAGCGGTTGATCGCGGAGCGCAACCGGGTGGCACGAGAGTTGCACGACGCGTTCGCGCATTCGATGACCGTGATCGTGCTGCAGGCCGGCGCGGCGCGGCGGGTGTGGAGCACGAACCACGAGCTTGCCCGAGACCACGTCACCACCCTGCGCCAAACCGTGCACGAGGTGCTCGGGGAACTACGTGAGCTGATCCTGGCGGTTGCGCACGATCCCGAGCATGCCCCGGCCGCCCTGCGGATCGAGGGACTCGTCCAGCGCGCGCGTACCGCCGGCATGGAGGTGGAACTGGCGGAGAGCGGCCGGCCGCCTGTGATCGGGGCGCAGAACGAGCGCGCCGCGTACCGGATCGTCCAGGAAGCGCTCACCAACGCGGCCAGGCACGCGCCGGGGGCTGCCGTGCGCGTGCACATCCTCCATGCCCATGACAGCCTGTCGGTCATGGTCGAGAACGGCCCAGCCACAGGCGAGCCCGACCCCGACGGTGGAACTGGTCGCGGCCTGCAGGGGATGCGCGAGCGGGCGGCCGCGTGCGGCGGAACCGTCCACACCGAGCCCACGCCTGAGGGAGGGTTCCGGATCGCGGCATCGCTGCCGCTCGCCCCGTCATGACCATCCGCGTCCTGCTGGCGGACGACCAGTCGCTGGTGCTGGCCGGGCTGCGCACCATCCTGGAGGCCGAGCCCGACATAGCGGTGGTCGGCGAAGCCCGCGACGGCCATCAGGCGATCACGCTGGCGCACGAACTGCACCCCGACGTCGTCCTGATGGACATCCGCATGCCGGGCGTCGATGGGCTCGCCGCCACCCGCAGGCTCACGACCGACACCGACGGGGAACCCATCCGGGTGGTGATGCTCACCACCTTCGACCTGGACGAGTATGTCTATGAGGCGCTGCGGGCCGGCGCCAGCGGATTCCTGGTCAAGGACATCCCCGACGACCAGTTGGCCGCCGGCGTCCGCGCCGCCGCCCAGGGCGAGACGCTGTTGGCTCCCTCCGTCACCCAGCGCCTGATCGAGACCTACACCCGCCGGCCACCGGCCGACCATGCGCTTCCGCCCGGCGCCGACGAGCTCACCCCGCGTGAGAACGAGATCTGGCTGCTCATCGCGCGCGGCCTGTCCAACTCGGAGATCGCGGAGCAGCTCATCATCGGCGAGGCGACCGTCAAGACCCACGTCGCCCGAGTGCTCATGAAGCTCGGCGCCCGCGACCGCATTCAAGCTGTCGTACTCGCCTACGAAGCCGGGCTGGTGTAAACCCCGGTCACCTTCCGGCTGAGGAGGCTCAGCCGGGGCGTCTTACCGCCCGGCCAGCGAGGAGACGAGGTCATCGATCGCGATGATCTCGTTGTCGGCATCCACGTGGACCACCGTGGGCTGGTAGGTCTCCAGCTCGCTCTCGCTGTAGCTGCCGTAGGAGATGACGATGATCGTGTCGCCCTGGTGGACGAGCCTGGCCGCGGCGCCGTTGACCTTGAGCTCCCGCGAGCCGCGTTCCCCGGGGCGGCGTGCACGCCCACGCCAGAGGGTGGTTCAAGAACGCCGCATGGTAGGGGTAACGCCGGGGCGCCCGTCTCAGTGACGGGCGCCCCGGCCGTGATCTGGCCTCGCACGCCGGCGGGAGGAGACCGCCGGACCCACCTATGCGCGTGCGGGCTCGTGCACGATCGGAGGCTCGCCGACCGGCTCGTGCCTGACCCGGGGCAGCCAGTGCAGTCGCCGGGGCAGATACCAGTTGGCATCGCCCAGCAGCTTCATCACTGCCGGGAGCAGGACGGCGCGGATCAGCGTGGCGTCGAGGAGGATGGCAACGGCCAGTCCGATTCCCAGTTGCTTGAACTCCAGCGCGCCGAGCGAGGCGAAGATGGCAAACACCGCCACCATCACGAACGCCGCGCTCGTCACCGGGCCCGCCGTCGACTTGATCCCGTGCGCGATCGCCTCGTTGGTGGACATGCCTTTGTCATACGCCTCGCGGATGCGGCTGATGATGAACACGTGGTAGTCCATCGATAGACCGAACAGGATCACGAACAGGAAGAGCGGCAGCCACGAGGTGATGGCCCCGATCGACTTGAAGCCGAGCAACCCCTCGGCCCAGGTGTGCTGGAACACCAGGACCAGGACGCCGTACGCCGCCCCGACCGAGAGCAGGTTGAGCGCGATGGCGGTGATCGGCAGCACGATGGAGCGGAACGTCACCAGCAGGAGGAGGAACGCCATCGTCAGCACGAACGCGAACACGACCGGCGCGTGTGACTTCATCGAGTCGTTGAAGTCCTGGGAGCCCGCGGTCATGCCGGTGACCTGCGCGGTGACGCCGGGCACGGATCCGACCGTCTGCGGAATCACGTCCTGACGCAGCGTGTCGAGCGCGCGGTACGAGGTGGCGTCGGTGCCCTTGCCGCTGAGCGGCATCGACACGACGGCCACATCGCGTTGCGGGTTGACCTGCACGATGAACGGTTTATGGATCTGGCCGGTCGCCAATGCGCGCTGCTCCAGCGCCCTGATCCCGCCCTGTACCTGCGGGGCATTCACGTCGTTGGCCTGGATGACCACATAGGCCGGCAGCGGCCCGCCCGGGAATGCTGCCTCGATCCGGTTCAGCGTCTTGACGATCGGCAGTCCTTGCGGCAGCCCCTGGACGCCGGGCAGCGAGGTGTGAAGGCCAAAGGCCGGCACGGCGAGAGCGAGCACCAGCCCGCCGGCCGCGATGGCCGCCACCAGCGGACGGCGGAGCACGCGATCGACGACCGCGCCCCACACGCGGGGCTCTCCGGCAATTTCGCGGTGCCGGGCGACGAACGGCACCCGCACCTTCATCACATTGTCACCAAGCTTCGAGAGCAGCGCCGGCAGAACGGTCAGCGACCCGATGACCGCGACGGCGACGACCATGATCGTGCCGGTCGCCATCGAGGCAAACGTCTTGTTGCCGGCGAGGTACATCCCGGCCATCGCCGTCATCACCGTGAGGCCGGACACGAGCACCGACCGTCCGGACGTCGCGGCGGCCGCCTGAAGCGCCGCCTGCTCATCGCGCCCCGCCGCGCGTTCCTCGCGTTCGCGGCGCATGTAGAAGAGCGAGTAGTCGACGCCGACGGCCATCCCGATCAACAGGACCGTCTCGGACACGACCTGGTCCACGGCGGCGATCTGGCTCACCAGAGCGACCAGGCCCAGGGTGGCGGCCACGCCCGTGGCCGCCAGCAGCAGCGGGATCCCGGCCGCCACCAGGGCGCCGAACGCCACCACCAGGATGATCAGGGTGATCGGCAGCGACAACGTCCGCGCCTTGGCGAAGTCGTCGTTGAAGCTCTTGTTGAGCGCCTTGGCCGCGCTGGCGTCACCCGCCTGCTCGATCCGCAGGTTGGGGTGCGCCCGTTGCGCGGCGGCGGTCGCGGCCAGTGAGGCGCCGACGCGCTTGTCCGCGTCGGTCGATCTACCGGTGATCTGGAAACTGACCAGCACCGACCGGCCATCCCGTGAGATCTCGCCGCGGTTGGCCGGGAGAAGCGGTGAGCGAACGTGCTCGACCGTTCCAAGCGCGGACAGCCGGCCGACCACGTCTGCAACCGCGGCTCGGAACGCGGGGTCGTTGACCGTCTGCGTACTGCTCTGAACCAGGACCTGCTCGTTGGCCGGTTGCGGGAACTTGTCGTACAGGACCTGCTGGGCCCGCCCGGACTCCCCGACGCCGTTGTTGTCCTGCGGGATGTGCTTCGTCCCGACCGCACCACCCAGCACCACCGCCACCACGACAAACGTCAGCCAGCCCAGAATGGCGGCCCTGCGATGCCGTGCGCTCCAGCTGCCGGCCCGCGCCGCCAGGTTGGTTCGTTGCATTTTGCTGCCCTCCGAGGTTGCGATTGAAGCCACGGGGGCAGCGTCGCATTCACGACCCGGCAAATTGATCCGGCTCGCTGGCGTCTTGGGGGTGCGGGTAACCCCCGGCGGGGTGGGGGTATCCGTACCAGCATCTTCGCCAAGCTCCGGCTGCCCGCCACCGCCGACGATCACCGGCGGGTGCTGGCCGCACTCACGTACCTGCAGAACTGAGCTGCAGGTGTCTCACGGGCACAGCGCATCAGCGAGAGCGGCGTCGAGGTCCAACGCGGCTCCGCCCGTTGCGGCGGCCGCAAAACCGTGCGGGCCGAGCGCGGCGCGCGATGCGTGGAGGTATTGATTGAGCGCAGCGGCATCGGCCGGAGTGCGCGGCTCACCGGCGGCGTCGCGTTGGGCCGTGGCCGCCCCCCACAGCCGGGCCGCCCGGGTATGGTCGTTCCGGGCCGCCGCGGTGGCGGCCAGCCACTCCAGCGCTCCCACCAGCATGAGCCGATCGCCGAGCGGGCGCAGCGTCTGAACCGCCTCGGCCAGCAGGGCGGCCGCGGCGTCCGGCGCACCGTGGGCCAGCGCCAGCCCGGCCTGCCCGGTGAGGTTGTGCGCCACGCCCCATTGGTTGTCGAACGCGCGGTCCAGGGCGATGCTCTCGGTAAACAGTGTCGCCGCCTCGGCGAGCCGCTTCTGGTCGAGCGCGACGATGGCCAGGTTGGACAGCGAGTCGGCGAGCCGGTGGCGGTCGTCCAGCGACCGGTAGACGTCAATCGCCTCCTCGAAGGCGGCGCGGGCGCTCGGCGGTTCACCCCGGTCGCGGGCCAGAGCTCCCAGCGAGTTGAGCGCCACGGCGGCACGCGCCTTGTCGCCGGCGGCGCGGAACATCGTCAGGCCCTCTCGGAATGTCGCCTCGGCCCGATCGTCGCCGCGTTGGGAGCACAGGATCCCGAGCGCCTGCAGAGCCCGGCCGCGGAGCAGCGGAGGCGCATCTCCGGCCGCGGCCAACGCACAATCCAGGTGGTTGATGCCCTCGGCGCTGTGGCCGTGCGTGTACCAGAAGAAGCCCAATGCGGCCGCGATCCGCAGCGCCACGAGGGGCTCGCCGTAGCTGAGGGCGGCGCGCAGGTTGTCGTGCTCGCGCTCCACGCGCTCGCCCCACGCGGCCTGATCGGGACCCTTGAGCGCCTGCTCCGAGTGTTCGGCGAGCTCGAGGTAGTGGGCGGCGTGGCGGACCCGCACCGGACCGGGATCGGGTAACCGTTCCAGCGCGCGCTCGCGCAGCACTGCCAGCATCATCCAGCGCCCGGGCCGGCGCCGCAGCAGGCTCTGGTCGGCCAGCCGGTCGAGCTCAGCCGGTGTGGTCTGGAGCACCGCGGCGGCCGCCCCGGCGTCAAGGCCGCCGGCGAACACGCCCAGCGCGGCAAACCGTTGCCGCTCCGGCTCGTCGAGCAGCTCCAGACTCCAGTCGATGGCGGCGCGCAGCGCCTGGTGGCGGTCCGGGACATCACGGGGTCCCCCGCTCGCCAGCTCAAGGATGGGCAGGCCCGAGGCCATCTCTTCCGGGCTCATCCGGTCGGCACGAGAGGCGACAAGCTCGATCGCCAGTGGAAGACATTCCAGGCGCGTCACCACGTCGCCCACCGCGGGACTCGGGATGAAATGGCGATCGCGCGCGCGGGCGCGGGCGCAGAACAGCTCAACGCCGTCCTCGTGACTGAGCGGGTCGACGGCGAACTCGTACTCGCCGTACAGGTCCAGCCGAGTGCGGCTCGTCGCCAGCACCCGCACTCCGGGCGCCCCCGCGAGCAGCCCGGCCACCTCCGTCGCCGCCGTGAGCAGCTGCTCGAAGTTGTCCAACACGAGCAGCAGGCGACGGTCGCGCAGTTGCGGCACGAGTGGAGCCTCGGCCTCCACGTCGACGGCATGGGCGATGGCGGGCGCCACCGTGGCCGGGTCGCGCAGCGCCGACAGGTCGACGAAATACGCGCCGTCCGCAAAATCTCCGAGCAGCTCTTCGGCCGCCCCCAATGCCAGCCGCGTCTTGCCCGTCCCTCCGGTGCCGGTCAGCGTGACCAGCCGAGCCGGACCGCGCAGCAGCGCGGCCAGTTCCTCGATCTCTCGCCCGCGCCCGACCAGCGGCGTGATCGGCGCGGGCAGCGCGGTCCGCCGGGGCGTACCGGCGTCCGAGAGCGCGGGGTCCTGGCGCAGGATGGCAGCCTGCAGGTCACGCAGCCGGGCTCCCGGCTCCAGCCCCAACTCCCCGACCAGCAGGTCCCGTCCGGCTCGGTAGACATCGAGCGCCTCCGCCTGGCGGCCCGCGCGGTACAGAGCCTCCATCAGCAGGGCACGCGCTCGTTCCCGCAATGGCTCTGCGGCCACCAACT
Organism: Solirubrobacteraceae bacterium; assembly: GCA_051985625.1. Lineage (GTDB taxonomy): Bacteria > Actinomycetota > Thermoleophilia > Solirubrobacterales > Solirubrobacteraceae > Palsa-465. The sequence goes on along the minus strand of JBPYFQ010000217.1, from coordinate 39,296 downwards.
GCTGCAGGTCGGGCAGCGCCTCGGCGTGCCCGCCGCGGCGCACGCGCTGCTCGGCGAGCCGCTCGCGCACCACGAGTCGCAGCTCCTCCAGGCGGGCGATCTCGGTCTGCAGCGATCCCTCGTATGACACGTCGGCCAGCACGTCGCCGCGCCAGAGCGCCAGCGCCTCGGCCAGCCGCCTCTCGCCGGGCTCGCCACTCGCAAGCTCCTGGAACCGGCCGGCATCGGCGGGCGTCGCCACCGCATAGGTCGCGCCCGGGCCGCCGTCAATCGCTGCGGCACCCAGCGCCTCCCGCAGCCGACTGACGTACACCTCCACCGCATGCCGCGCCGAGGCCGGCGGCATCTCGCCCCAGACCTCGTCGACCAGCTGCTCACGGCGTAGCCGGGCCGGCGCCGCCAGCAGCAGCGCCGCCAGCAGCAGGCGCTGGCGCGGGGCGCCCAGCGCGATCGCCTGTCCGTCGATGCGGGCCTCGAGCGGCCCCAGGATCAGAAACTCCACATTTCCGGGCAGGCCGAGGAGCCTACCCCGTTGAGCGTTCGTTGCGCATTCGTTGAGAGCCGTGCTGCACCCTGCGCGGCATGACACCCACATCGCTTCTCCGAGGTCCGACCGCGCTGCGCCGGCTCTGCGCGCTCGGGCTGCTGGTAGCCGCCGGAATCGGATTCTCGGCCACCCAGGCGCGAGCCGCCGGCGAGACGCTCACCCTCACCCAGAACGACCCGACCGCGGTGACCGGCCACGCCACCAACTTCACGGCCAGCGGGACGCTGAACCCTAACGACGCGATGTTCGGGTTCGACGTCTACATCTTCCGCAAGGATGCCAATCTCGATCCCACCTGCGCTGCCGACTTCGATACCGAAAGTGCAGCCGCGATGAGCTCCGGCGGTAACGAGCTCTGGGTCAGCCCGGGTACGGGCTTCCAGGTGGGGATGGGCCCGACGTTCAATCAGCCCTTCAAGATCACGTTCGCCGGCCACGGCAACTACCTGCTCTGCGGCTATGTCAACGGCGACTTCGCCACGTTTGCCTCCAGCCAGCTGCGGGGTGTGGTCGTGCCCGCGGTCACGCCTCCACCCCCGCCACCACCGCCGCCGCCACCACCGCCACCGCCACCGCCGGGTCCCGTCGCTCCCCGCGTCGTGCACGCGCCGTGGGTCACGCTCAACCGACATCTGCTCACCTGTCACGCCGGCACCTGGGCGAACCAGCCGACCGGCCGCAGCTATGGCTGGTACGTCAAGGGGCGCGGCAAGAAGCTGGCCTCGAGCTCCAAGCTCAAGGTGCGGCGCTCGCTGCGGGGCCGCCAGGTCATCTGCCGCGTCACGGCCACTAACGCCGGGGGCAGCAGGACCGCCTCCAGCCGCCCGATCCGCGCCCGCTGAGCCCCGCCGGGCTCAGTGGCGAACGGCCGCTGAGCCCCGCCGGGCTCAGTGGCCGTTGGCGGAGAAGTGCATGTAGTCCTTCGTGCCGCTCCAGCTGCCGCCCCATCCCCAGCCGACCGACGCGAACGCGCCGACGACCGCCGACGTCACCATCCCGGGTCGGTGATGGGAGCGGTTCAGGTAGGGAATGCTCGCCCGCACGCGGGTCCGGGCACACCCGGTGTACGGATTCTCGACCGGGTTGATGTCGACCGCCTCCCCGTACGCGTGCTCGGACCACGAATGCGTCGGCGGGGTCCCCGGGCAGGGTGACGCCACGGCGTCGCGGCACTCGAACGACGCGGTGTCGTCGCCGGCGTCGTTGAGCGGCTGCATCTCCCGGATCCGGAAGCGCAGCTCGTATAAGCGAGCGAACACCGACCGGAGCGGATGGGCGGCAGCGGCATTGACGACCAACTCCCCGGTGTGAGCCCGGCGGTCAAAGCCGACATAGCTGACGGTCAGCAGGCGCAGCCGCGAGAGCGGCGTCGGGCATCCGGGATGCCACAGATGCCGCTTCAGCCCGGCCTTCACCGGCGCGGGCAGCGACTGGATCTGGCTGTGGAACGGGGACAGCCGAGCCGGCGTGCGGGCGGCGGCCGGCTGCGCCAGGATGTGGAGCGCAACCAGCGTCAGCGGCAGCGCGAGCAGTCGCGGCAGAACCCGTCTGAGGGCGAGAGCGACCATCGAATCGGGACCGTAGCAAGAGCGTCTTCAGCGGGCGACCTACCATGCCACCAACAGACTGGCCACCGACCTGAGGCAGATCTCAAGTGCGTGATGAGTAACCACCCCGGCGGACCGCATCGCAGCCATTGGCTGAACGAGGTGCTGCCGGGCGAGGAGGATCGCCCGCCGCTGGTGGGGGACGTGCGGGCGGACATCGCCATCGTCGGGGGCGGCTTCGTCGGGCTCTGGACGGCCCTGCGCATCAAGGAGCAGGATCCCGGGTGCGACGTCGTCGTGCTGGAGCGCGACATCTGCGGCGGGGGCGCGTCGGGACGCAACGGCGGCTTCGTGCTGTCGTGGTGGCCGAAGCTGGCCTCGCTGGTCCGGCTGTGCGGGGCCGACGACGCACTGGCTGCGGCGCGCGCGTCCGAGGCCGTAGTCGACGAGCTTGGCCGCTACCTGGACGATCACTCCATCGACGCCGGCTTTCACCGTGGCGGATGGCTGTGGACGGCCACCTCGGACGCCCAGATGCAGGCCTGGGAGCCGGTGATGCGACAGTGCGAGCAACTCGGCGTGCAGCCGTTCGTGGCCCTGGCGCCGGCGGAGGTGGCGCGCCGCACGGGCAGCCCGCGCCACCTGGCCGGGGTGTTCGAAGCCGCCGCCGCCACCGTGCAGCCCGCCGCGGTGGTCCGCGGTCTGCGGCGAGTGGCTCTTGAGCACGGCGTGCGGATCTTCGAGCACACCCAGGTGCAACGGCTCCGCCGGCAGGCACCGCCCGTCCTGTCCACGCCGGCCGGACGGGTGCGCGCCGAAAAGGTCGTCATCGCCACCAACGCCTGGGCGGCCAACCTGGTCGAACTGCACACCAGCCTGGTGGCGATCAGCAGTGACATCGTGCTCACGGCACCGATCCCCGAACGCCTACAGGAGATCGGTTGGAGCGGTGGCGAAGGGATCACCGATTCTCAGATCATGGTCGACTACTACCGCACCACCCGGGACGGGCGGATCGCCTTCGGAAAGGGAGGGTGGGGGATCGCGGTCGCCGGGCGCGTCCCGGCGTCCTTCGACCACCACCCCGGGCGGGCGCGCCTGGTGGCTCAGGACTTCCGCAGCTACTACCCCTCGCTCGACGACGTCCCCCTGGTCAGCCACTGGTCGGGGCCGATCGACCGAAGTGTCGACGGCCTCCCCATCCTCGGCCACCTCGGCGGCCGCGACCACATCGTCTACGGCGTCGGCTGGAGCGGCAACGGGGTGGGGCCAAGCGTCCTGGGCGGGAAGATCCTGGCCTCGCTGGCGCTGGGCGCCGATGACGAGTGGTCCAGGTTCCCGCTGGTCGACCGGTCCCACAACCACCTCCCGCCCGAGCCGTTCCGGTTCCTCGGCGCGCACCTCGTCCGTCAGGCGGTCGTGCACAAGGAGCGAGCGGAGAACGCGGGCAAACGCCCTGGGTGGGCGGTGGAGCAGATCTCAAAGCTCGCCCCGGCCGGGATCGAGGACAAGAAATGAGCCGTGGCGCGGGCTGAGCACGACGTCGAGGTGGTGGTGGTCGGCGCCGGGATCGCGGGTCTGGCCACCGCGTGGCGGCTGCGCCACCGCGAGGTGGTCGTGCTGGAGCGGGCCGACCGGGTCGGAGGGCGTCTGTGGTCTGAGAGGCGCGGAGCGTACTGGCTGAACTACGGGGGCCATGTCTTTGCCGGGCCTGGGTCGGCGACCGGGAGGCTGCTGGACGACGTGGCAGTGCCGGCGGCCCCGGTCCCGGGACAGCTGGCCGCCATCGCGATGAACGGGCGGCTGATCACCGACGGCCGGGTCGAGACCTACCCGTTCCGGATTCCCATGGCGTGGGACGCGCGCCGCGCGGCGTTGCGCGCCGGGGCCAAGGTGCGTCTGGCCGTCCGCCGCTACGGGCGCGCCGCCTCGCCGCGGCCCGGCGATCCCCCCGGCGCCCTGCAGCAGCGCGTCTACGACTTCCTCGGCGATCGGACGTTCGCCCAGTTCATCGGGCCGCTGCCCGCCGACGCCGACGCGCTGTTCCGGCCGACGGTGATGCGGTCCTCGGGACTGCCCGAGCAGATCTCGGCTGGTGCCGGCATCGGGTACTTCCGCCTGGTGTGGGATCGCGGCTCGGGCCTGGGGCGCAACATCGTCGGCGGGTCGTCCGTGCTCACCGAGACGATCGCCGCCGAACTGGGGGACCGGGTCGTGCTCGGCGCCAGGGCGACCGGCGTCACCTCACACCAGGACGGCGTGTCCGTCCGCTATGAACGCGGCGGGAAGGAGTACGAGCTCCGGGCGCGGCATTGCGTGCTGGCGACGCCGGCGCCGGTCGCCCGGCAGCTCGGAGCCGCTCTGGCCAGCGAGACGCGGGACGCGCTCGGCCAGGTGGTGTACGGCCCGTACGTGAGCGCCGGGTTTCTCACGAACGAGACCGAGCCGGCGCCCTGGGATCAGTGCTATGCGATCGCCACTCCGAAGCGGGCGTTCAACGTGTTCTTCAACATGACCAGCCTGGCTCGGGCCGAGGAGACGCAGCGCCGCGCCGGCAGCAGCATCATGGTGTTCTCCCCCGCACAGCTGGCGTCGTCTCTGCTGCAGCGCGACGACGACGCGATCATCGCCACCTACCTCAACGACATCGAGGAGATCTTTCCGGGCTTCGGACAGCTGGTCGTGGAGTCGCACGTGCGCCGGTTCCCCGAAGGGATTCCGTACTGCTTCCCAGGCCGCGGGCGGCTGCAGAGCGCCCTGACGCGCGAGCAGCGAGCGGTCCATCTGGCCGGCGACTATCTGGGGACGTTCTACACGGACACCGCGGTCGAGACCGGGTGGAGAGCCGCCAGCCTCATCCTGCGGGACCTGCGCGAGCGCGGCGGCCGAGGCTAGCGTTCCCCGCGCCCCTCGCGTCCTGCGGCGCGAGCACCCCGAAGCTCTCCTGCGGGACCTCCTCGACCGGTAGGCCGAGCCTTTGGCCGATCGTCTCGGCGATGGCCCGCATTGCGTCTCCCTCATCGCCGACGGCGTGGGCGATGGTCCCCGGCGCGCGGCGCGCCGGTCCCGTCACTCCTGCGTGCGGCGGTAGAGCTGGGCCCGTTCGACCGCGGCGGATGCCATCTGGGCGAGCTGGACCAGGATCGCTTCGTCGAGCTCGGAGAAGTCACCGGTCTGCTTGTCAAAGGCCTGAATCAGTCCGAGGTACCGGCCGTCAAGCGCGGTCAGGGTGGCGGCGAGCCACCCACGTGGCCTCCACGCGGCCGGATCCTCGGGCTGGCTCAGGGCGTGGGCTTCGCGGTGGCGATCGAGATCGGCGCCGGTCATCCGCAAGGAGCCGTCGGGCAGCTCGAGCGCGCGGTACAGCGAAGACAATTCGCCCAGCTGGGACTCGAAGCTGGGGTCGCGCTGGTCGACGGCGAACGCGTCGACGGTCGCTGTCGTCTCGTCGAGGGTGAGCCGGACGGCACAGCGCCCGGCGCCGGTGAGCTCGCGTCCGTGCTCGGCCACAAGCTGAAGCATCTCCTGGAGGGATTCGGAGGCATCGAGCGCCAGCGAGGCGTCGGCCAGGAACGCCGAGAGATGACGGAGAATCGTGGCGTTCCGGCGCTCGGCAACCGCGGTCTCACGCGCGTCCTGAAGCGCGCGCGTGACGACATCGAATGCTGATACGGCTTCGAGAAAGAAGTCGCCGGCGGCGCGGATGACATCCTCCTGCGACGTGGCGTCCGGCTGGCGCAGGCGGTCCAGAAGCACATCCTGGTGGGCGGAAGCCAGGTCGAGGACGCTGAGCTCCTGCGCGACGGCGGCGCGCCCCAGCTCGTAGGACACATGGAGGGCGCGCTCGTCGCGCTCGCGCAGGTAGGCATCGAACCCCTCGCGGTAGCGCCCGACGAACGCCTGGAGCTTCGTGCTCATGCTCTCGCCAGGTAGCGCGCCACCAGGACGAGCGCATCGTCGGATCCCAGCGCGTGGCGCTCCACGATGCTCTGGGCGATCTGGCCGCAGGATCCCGACGGCACGAGGTCGTCGGCGAAGTCGCGCCGGACTCCGTCGGTGGCAAAGATGAGAAGGTCTCCGCGGCCTATCATCGTGGTCTGGGCTGCGAGCTTGGGCAGCGCGTGGCCGACGATCCCGCCGTGCACGAGCAGCGACTCCGTGGCCATGATCGGCCCGGCTCCGCGCAGCAGCCGGGCTTCCACGTTGCCGACCCCGAGCCAGCTCATCGTCTGCGTGGTGACGTCGATCGAGGCCAGGCTCAACGCGGCGCCGCGCGTGTTGCGCAGCGCGCGATGACAGTCGAGAATGGTGGCGGTCGGGTCCTGCCCGGCTGAGCGCTGGAGCACGGCGGCGGCCCCTTCGGCCGCCGCGGCGGCCTCGGGTCCGTGGCCCACGCCGTCGACGGCGGCGACCAACACGCGGTCCTCGGCGAACGCCACCACCGCGCCGTCCCCCAGCATCGTCTCGCCGGCGATGGGTGTGGCCGCCGCGTCCCACTCCAGCGCCGCGGCACTACCGGGGACGGTGCTGGGGTTCATCGCCGGATCCCGTCCAGCTCGCGGACATCGCGCCACATCTGCATCGTCACGGTGGTTCCCCGGTTGGGCGCGGTCTCGATGACGAACTCGTCCATGATCCGGCGCACCCCGGGCAGGCCGAGACCGAGGCCCCCCTTGGTGCCGAACCCGTCCTGGAGCGCGGCGTCGACGTCACGGATGCCCGGCCCCTCGTCGCGGGCGACGACAACGACACCGCGGCGGTCTGCCTCGTACGCGGGCGCGAGCTCGATCTCGCCCCGGCCGGCGTGGACGACGATGTTCCGCGCGATCTCGGAGATCGCGGTCGCCAGCAGCGTTCCGTCGGTGCGTGAGAACCCCACTTCATCGGCCAGCGCCCGCCCGCGCGCCCGCGCAGGCACGATATCCGCGTCCGAGCTCACCTCCATCCGCGCCTCGGGCTCAGCCATGATCGGTCCGTGGTTGCGCGATCAGAGAGCCAAGAAGCTCCAGCCCCTCCTCCAGATCCAACGCCGTGCGCAACGGCTCGAGATTGAGCCGAAACTGCACCAGGGCCACCGCAACCTCGGGCTGGATCCCCACGATCACCGTCTCAGCGCCGCGCAGCTTCGCCGTCAGCGCGATCGTCCGCAACGACTTGGCGACAAACGAATCGATCACATCCAGCGCGGTGACATCGATCACGATCCCCCGCGCCCGCAGCCGGCCGACGCGCTCGACCAGCTCATCACGCAACTCGATCACCTCATGATCGCGCAACGCCGACTGGATCGACGCGATCAGGTGGTCGCCCTGCTTGAGAATCGCGACAGTCACGGCCACTCACCCCTCAGACACCCGCGGCGCGTCCTCGGTGCTCGTCACCGCGTAGCCCAGCAGCCGCTCGGCCTCCTCCAACCCGCCCTGCAGATCCCCCACCGTCTGCAGCATGCTCAAATCAACCCCCAGGTCAACCAGCGTCTGCGCCACCTCAGACGACAGCCCAGTGATGATCGCGCGGGCCCCCATTAACCGCGCCGCCTCCACCGTCTGCACCAGGTGATTGGCGACCGTCAGATCGATCATCCCAACCCCGGTGATGTCAATCACCACCATCCGGGCGCGCGTCTCACGGATGGCGCTGAGCAACTGCTCGGTCAACTGCCGCGCGCGCTGGCTGTCCAGCCCTCCGATGATCGGCAGGATGAGAAGCCGATCGCGGACCCGCAGAACCGGGGTCGACAGCTCGCGGATCGCCGCCTGCTGCTCACGGATGATCCGCTCCCGCTGCTCCACAAAACTCACCCCGACCGTCACCGCGACCCGGTTGGCGGCCGGCTCATAGATATCGAGCACCCGGTTGAGCTGTTCGGGGTCGCGCTGATAGCGGACAAACAACTCTCGCGCCAACACATCACGCAGCAGCAGCACGATCCCCAGCACCTCATGTGTCTCCACGCCGCGCGGGATGATCCGGTCCGACAGATCCCGGGCATAGGCCTGCAACGTCTCCACACTTCCCGTCTCCAGCGCGTCGACGTAGTTGTCATACACCGCCGTGACCTCGGAGAAGATCTCCTCCTGGCTCATCACCCCCAGCAGCTTGGCCTGACCGATACGCGCCGCCCACCCCTCACGCAACTCAGACCGCTTCTCCCGCAGATACGCAACCAACTCCTCCAGCGACGCCTCCGACGCCCCCGCCGGCGTCGACGTGTCCCGCACCCGTGACGAATGCCTGTCCATCGTCCTCAACCTCCTCCTACCCGTCACCACGCCGGCACGCACGGCGGCGGAGAGACGCTCGCAGATTTGCACTCATTCCGAGCCCCCACGCGCACCCTCCAGAAACAAGCTCGTGATCGCATCGACCTTGTCCTCTACACCAGCGGACGACGCGGCGCCGAGCACGCTGACGATGACGCCGATCAACATCTCCACCAGCCAGCCCACCGGCACATCCGTGCGGATCTCGCCGAGCGACCGACCGCGCTCCAGCAGAGCACGTAGGACGCCCCTGACGCGCTGGTCGAAGTCGGCAGGGTCGACGCTGGTGCGCTCACGCGCCAGCACGACGAAGTAGTCACCGACAAGGACCAGCGCCCGTACCGCCCGCGTGAAGGCCTCGTCGATCGCGACCTCGTCCAGCCGCGCGGCGGCCAATCCACGTCCCGCCTCCTCGACCGCAACGCTTCCCAGCGCCTCCAGCAACGCCTCGCGGCCCTGGAAGTAGCGATACACCGTCCCTCGCGCCACCCCGGCCGCGCTCGCCACCTCGCTCATGCTCGCGTCTCCGCGCTCGGCGAGGACAGCAGCGGCAGATTCAACGATCGCCGTGGCCACGCGCTCGCGCAGTCCCGGCCGTGGCGCAGGAGTAGACAATTTTGTCTCATCACGAGTTTAGCATCTACGTGTATGGGACATAATTGTCTCATCATAGATCAACATCGTCTAGAGGCGGGACAATGCTTCGCAAACACTACGATTTAGCCCGCACCAACGCCGGATCCCACATTCTGTTGGCGACAGCGTCCGAGTCGAGAGGGTGGACGTGCTGTTGCCCGACCGGCCACCGGCCGGAATCGAAGTCAACACCGATCTCGTAGGAGCGAACTGGTGATGCCAGAGGATCAGGAAGCGCGATATCGCCGAGCAACCGTGCCGTCTGAAGTCACCGCAGAAAGCTGATCGCGGCGTAAGCCAGTTCCCGCCGGGCCACGACCTTGCGGCGTTTTGGCGCCCGTTCCTGCACACAAGCAGTGCCTCGAGGTCCCGGCCCGCTGCGCTGAGGTTTAGATGGCTGTGGTGCCTGGGCTGCACAACCGTCGGGGTAGGGGGCTGGGACCGCTGCGGGTTCTGGCGCTCTGTGGTGTGACGGCGGCCGGGACGCTCAGCCTGATCTCCTCCGGCGCGGCGGCGCCTGCGGCCGGCCGGATGTGCGGCGCCTCGCAAGCAGTCCATGCGACCTCCACGCCGGAGCCGGCCCTGCAGCGGACCGGGGCGGTGCGACTGAGCCACCGGCCCGGCGGGTGGCTGATTCGGGCGCCGCTGCGGCGCGCTCCCAGCTATGTCAGCCAGTCGTTTGCGCCGACGGGGCAGTTCACGCTGATGTTCTGCCTGCGAGCCCCCCGCCGGGTGGCGACGCGGATCGTGCAGGTGACCGCCGGTGGCATCCGAATGGCCCTGCGAGACGGCCACCTGCGCCTGTCGGTCTCCCGCCGCGGCAGGCTGTCCGCGGCGCGCCGCCCGCTGACGATCACCGGCGGTCGCACCGCGATCCGGCTCAGCATCAGCGACGGCGGCCGGCGCGTGCAGGCCTACGCCGCCCGGAAGCCCCAGGCCGCGTTCTGGGGCGGCCCGGCCAGCGCGCGTCTGCTCCGCATCGGCAGTCTCACCAGCAGCCGCGGCGGCACGCTCACGCTCAGCCACGTCATGATCTCCCTGCCGCGAGGCCGGGTGATCCTGCCCTCCACGCCGGCAGCGTCCTCCGGTTCGGGCTCCGGCGCCGGCGGCAGAAGCGGCCCGCCGCCGTTCGTCGACCAGTCGGCCCCCTGGCCGGGTAACCCGTTCTCCCCCACCAGCTTCTGGAACGCGCCACTGGCCGCCAATGCCCCGCTGGACTCCAGCTCCCAGGCCTACGTCACCGAGATCAACCGCCAGGTCAAGGCCTACCACCCGTGGATGGAGACCACCTCATACAGCGTGCCGGTGTACGTGGTGGGACACCGGCAGTCCACCCAGCACGTCACGCTGGACACCTGGGGGCCCGACTTGCAAGCCGCGTTCGACGCGGTCCCGATCCCCAGCACCGCCCAAGCCGCCGCCGGCACCGACGAGAACATGACCGTGTGGCAGCCGTCCACGGACCGGATGTGGGACTTCTGGCTGATGCACAAAGAGCCCGACGGCTGGCATGCCCGGTGGGGCGGAGAGATGGACAACGTATCGGGCGACCCGGGCTACTTCACCCATTCGGGCCAGACCGCCAACTGGGGCGCCACGGCCACCGGGCTGCCGTTGCTCGGCGGGCTGGTCACGGCGGCCGACCTGAAGCGCGGCTACATCAACCACGCGCTGGCCATCGACCTGGTGGAGACCGACAAGGCGTACTGGTCCTGGCCCGCGCAGCGCACCGACGGCGACTACTGGACCGCGGGGATCACGCCGATTCCCGAGGGGACCCGCTTCCGCCTGCCCCCCACCCTCAACATCGCCGGCCTCAACCTTCCGCCGATCGATCGGATGCTCGCCCAGGCCGCGCAGACCTACGGAATAGTGGTCGCGGACAAGGGGCCAAACGTGGCCTTCTTCGGCGAGGACCCCAAGACGATCGGCTCCAACCCGTGGCCGGCGGAGTTCCAGAACCAGTACCCCAACGTCGTCCTGGACAAGTTCCCCTGGAACGACCTGGAGGCCCTGAAGACTCAGCTGTCGTGCTGCTGGTTTGTGGGGGCGTAGCGGAAGCGTTGGTCCTCAGGCCGGCGGCCGTCGCGCGAACGTGATGATCGGCGCCTCCGGCGGCGTGGGCGGGATGATGAGGTCGAGCAGCCCGGCGCCGGTCAGCAACTCGGCGGCCATCGCCGGGTCGACCGGGGTGCCGCCCCAACTGATCGTCATGAACTGGGCGACCGCATCCTCAAGCGGCGACTGCCCGAAACGGAGCGAGGCCAGCGCCAGCCAGCCGCCCGGAACCAGCGCCGCCGCGACCCGGCGCACCCCCTCGTGCAGCTCCGGTTCGCGGACGAACGGCGCCGGCAGCCACGCGTAGGCGTAGCGGTCGGTCTCGTCGAGCTCAGCGATGTTCTGCCGGCGGATCTCGACCCGGTCCGCGACCGGGCTGGCCGCCACCGTCGCCTCAGCCAGCGCGATGACTCGCGGCAGCACCTCGAGGCCAACCACCCGGACCCCCGGAAACACCTCGGCGTATGCCACGGCCAGAGCCGCGGTCCCGGTGCCCACGTCAAGGATCGCAGCGTCCGGCGCCGCCAGGAGCTCGGCAAGTCCGGGTAATCGCGAAACCATCCGCGCCACCATCGGCGCTCGCTGCGCGCTGGCGCGACCCTGCGCAATCAGCACCGCGTCAGGCAGATCCCCCCAGCCGCGCTCGTGGCCCCGTGCCGCCGACGCGGCTCCACTCAACACCGCCATCGCCTGCGCGGACCGGCCGGGCCCCGAGGCCGGGTCGAGCCTGCCGGCGTCAATACCGGCGGCGTCGAGCACCGCCAGCGCGGCCGCGCGCCGCCGCCCCTCGCCGTCACCGAACGCGACCGCGATCGCGGCCAGCGTCCACGCCGCGTGTGTCCCGTCGTGCACCGCCGCGCCGAGCCGATCGGTGGCGGCCGCGACGCGGGTCGGTTCGTCGGCCATAGCTCTACGGTCGAGCGATCGCCAACCGACCGCGCAGCACGGCGCGCTCGGCGGGCTGTCCGAGGTCATGGTGGGCGGCGTCGGTGAAGATGCTGACGACCGCCTCGCGCGGGACGGGACGTCCACCCGCGCGGCCCCCGAGGCCCCAGATCGCGGCCGGCGTTCCGTCGGAGCTCTGAAGTGCGACCGCCACCCACCACATGAGGTCAAGGCGCTCCCCCGTCCCGCCCGGCGACCGCGGAACGGTCGGGTCGTGGACCACGAGGCGCGCGCCGCCCTCGCGTAGCGCCACCCACGTCGCCGTCCCGGGCTTGGCCGGGGGCACCGCTGCGCGCAGCCAAGCGGTCAAGGCGGCATCGCCCGCGACCTCTGCGGCGACGCGGCGAAGCACGCCGTCCTGAACGAGGTCCACATTCGAGACGTCGGCGACGGTCTCAAGCGCCAGCCCGCACAGCATCTCCAATCCCGGCGGCGTGGGAGGCGCCGCGACGCGACCGAAGGCCATCGTCACGGTTGTGCCACGCCCGTCGGGGCCGGGGCCGATGCTGAGCCCGTGCGCCACGGCGCCCACCATGGCCAAGCCGTGCCCGATCCCGGGTGAATCTTGACGCAGCCAGATGCCGGCCCCCTCGTCGGTCACGTCCACGACGAAGCGCTCGCCATCCGCCTGGCAACTGACGCGGACCTGCCCCGGTGCACCGCCATCGTAGGCGTGAACGACCGCGTTGGTGACGGTCTCGGACACCGCCAGGGCAACCGCCTGTGTCACCTCCTCCGAAGCGCCGGCCAGCGACGCGAACTCCGCGGCGCGGCGCCGCAGCTCGGTGACCGCGGACGGCGTGGCCTCCAGCACCCACGCAGCGCTTGGTCTCGACGAGAGCCCCACGATCAGAACCCTACCGACGGGCGCCACCGAGCCGACGGCGTAACCATCATCACAACGACGATTCTGACGGGCCTTGACGGTCCTGCGGCGCCTCCTAGAATCGCATCATGCGCCGCGCCGGCTACGCGATCGGGACGCTCCTGATACTGGTCGGCATCTTCTGGTCGGGGCGCGAGAGTACTCACGGTTTCGGTGCGCTGTGGGAGCACTGGTGGTGCCCGCTCCCACTCGTGGCGATCCTGACGGGCCTGTTGACCGGCTGGCTGGTCGCCCGGAGCTCCCGCCAGACCACGTGAACTACCGGCGCGGCGGGCGAGCATCGCCCGAAACCCGTCACACGCCGGCGCAACCCGCTGATAGGTTGCGCCGATCGCGACCTACCGCAGTCAGCACGACAAGTCCCGCGTCGATAAGGCGCTGCAGGCAGCGGCGCGGACGCGGGTCGGCGGGTGGCTGTTTGTCAACGTGTTCCCGATCATTGACCGGTGGCTGATTCCGCGGACACGCGGACGTCTGAAGGTTGCCCTGGGCCAGCCGATACTGCTGCTTCACACGCGTGGCGCACGGTCCGGCGAGCCTCGGACGACCCCGCTGCTCTACACCCCGCTGGACGGAGGTTTCATCGTCGTGGCATCCAAGGCCGGCGCCGCTCAGAACCCGGCCTGGTACCACAACATCCGCGCCCATCCGGACGCCGTGTCGGTCGAGCTGGATGGGCATCACCTGGCAGTGCGCCCACGCGTGATCGAGGAACCCGAACGCAGCGAGCTGTGGCGGCGCGTGAACGACAACTACAACGGCTACGAAGCGTACGCGCGGCGCGCGGGCGGGCGCATCATTCCGCTCGTCGTCCTGGAACCCATCTGACCGACCAGCTCCGTGGCGGCCTCGCCGGCGGCGGCCAGGATCGCCGACGTGTCGCTGCCCTCCCCCTGCCCCAGCACCACGCCGACCGCGGTCAGCCGGCGCCCGCCGACCGTCACCGGAGTGAAGAACGCCAGGCACCCCCCGGCCGCGGAGTCAGATCCGGTCTTGCCGGCGTAACCCTCGGCGATCAGGGGGTTGTAGTTGGAGAGCGTACCGGCGACCGGCAGCGTCACACCGGCCATCGAGACGATCTGGCGGAAGACCGGGAAGCGCATCGCCTGCCGGAACACGCGCAGCTGGTCGGCGGCGGTGGAGACCGTGCTCGGATCAAACCCGCTGGGATCGGTGTAGATCGTGTGCTTCATTCCCAGCGCTCGGGCGGCGGCGGTCATCTCGGCGGCGAATCGGGGCTGGCTGCCCGCCACCTGGTCGGCGAGCATGTCGGCGATGTTGTTGCCGGAGGGAATCAGCAGGCCCTCCAGCAACTGGCGCTCGGTCAGCTGCTCGCCCACCCGCACCGCCACGACCGACTCGCGCTGGGCGGCCTCCTGAGCCTCGGTCTGCGCCTGGGCCGCGGTGACGGTGATCGTGAACCCGTCCTGTGCGCCGGTCAGTGGGTAGCGCTTGAGGGTCAGGTAGGCGGTCATCACCTTGGCCAGGCTGGCAATCGGGACCGGCTGCTCGTGCGGGCTGGCCGCCGGCGGTCCGTTGCCGAGCACCAAGGCGCCCTGTCCGCGCCGGGGCCAGCGGTCCGCGGACAGAGCCGTGCCGTCACCGGTGAGCATGCGGCCGTTCTGGTTGAGCAGGTGACCGGCGGTCGCGAACGCGGTGACGGCGAGAAGCACGGCGAGCACCGGGCCAAGTGGGGGCCGGCGGCGACGTCGGCCGTACACGGTCAACCGGGTATGGCGCGCTGCGTTTTGTCCTGGTTGGCTGGAGGTCACGCCGCCATTCAAGGCAGCGTGGTGTTGCCAGGGCGTATGTGATTTTCGATATGCCGACGATATGTTCGGGCTGGCACCATCGAGGACGTGCGTGTGCTCATCGTGGAGGACGAGCCGTACATGGCAGAAGCTGTCCGCGATGGCCTACGCCGGGAAGCGATCGCGGCTGACATCGCCGGTGACGGCGACACCGCGCTTGAGCTGCTGGGCGTCAACGCCTACGACATCGCCGTCCTGGACCGCGACATCCCCGGCCCGTCCGGCGACGAGATCGCCAGACGCATCGTCGCCTCGGGCAGCGGAATGCCGATCCTCATGCTCACCGCTGCCGATCGCCTCGATGACAAGACCTCCGGGTTCGAGCTCGGCGCCGACGACTATCTCACCAAGCCGTTCGAGCTCCGAGAGCTCGTGCTCCGGCTCAGAGCGCTCGATCGCCGCCGGGGCCACAGCAGGCCACCCGTGCGGGAGATCGCGGGCGTGCGTCTGGATCCGTTCCGCCGCGAGGTTCACCGTGACGGCCGCTACGTCGCGCTCACCCGCAAGCAGTTCGCCGTGCTCGAAGTGCTTGTCGCCGCCGAAGGCGGTGTCGTCAGTTCCGAAGAGCTATTGAGCCAGGCCTGGGATCAGAACGCCGACCCGTTCACCAACGCCGTGCGCATCACGGTCTCGGCACTGCGCAAACGCCTCGGCGAGCCGTGGATCATCGCCACCGTGCCGGGCACTGGGTACCGGATCAGCGCCCCACCACACCCCGGGCATGAAGGAGGAGACCGTGAGTAGAGCCCCAGGCTTGAGTGTTCGCCTCAAGCTCACCCTCAGCTACGCCGGCTTCCTCATGCTCGCCGGCGCCCTGCTCCTCGCGGCCGGGTGGCTGTTCCTGACCCGTGTTCCCCATGTCGGGCTCATCTTCGTGCCCAACTACCGCTACGCCGTCGTGCGCGAGTTCGCTCCCACCGCGGCCATCGCGCTGGCATTCCTGCTGGTGTTCGGCCTCCTCGGAGGATGGCTTCTGGCCGGCCGCATGCTTGCCCCCCTGACTCGCATCACAGACGCCACCCGCACGGCCGCGTCCGGATCGCTCTCCCACCGGATCCGGCTACCGGGCCGCAGCGACGAGTTCCGCGAACTCGCCGACGCGTTCGACACCATGCTGGCGCGGGTTGAAGCCCACGTGGCCGAACAGCAGCGATTCGCGACCAACGCCTCCCACGAACTGCGAACCCCGCTGGCGGTCACCCAGACACTTCTCGACGTCGCCCGCAACGATCCGAGCCGCACCGACGGCGAACTTGTCGACCGCCTCCACGCCGTCAACACCCGAGCGATCGACCTCACCGAAGCCCTGCTCGTGCTCAGCCGCGCCGACCAGCGGTCCTTCACCCCGGAACCCGTCGACCTGTCGCTCATCGCCGAAGAAGCCACCGAAACGCTCCTCCCCCTGGCGGAGAAACGCGGCCTCACCATCGAGACCTCCGGGGACGCAACCCCCACCGTCGGCTCATCCGCGCTCCTGCTCCAGATGGCTACGAACCTCGTGCACAACGCGATCGTCCACAACCTTGAACAGGGCACCGTGTGGATCACGACGACCGTTCACCCCACGACTGTTGTGCTCACGGTCGACAACACCGGCGAGACGCTCGCCCCACAGGTCGTGTCGACGCTTGTCGAGCCGTTTCAGCGCGGCACCGAGCGCGTACACACCGATCACGCGGGCGTCGGCCTCGGCCTGGCCATCGTCAAGAGCATCGCCCGCGCACACGACGGAACCCTCATCCTCACCCCGCGGGCCGCCGGCGGACTCCGCGCCACGGTGCAACTGCCCGCCGCCCAGAGCCTCGGCCAGGTTGAACCGTTTGCCGGCCGAGCCGGGTCCAATGGAGCGTGAACAGAGACGAAAGGGAACGCGAGATGATTTTCAGAGATGGGCGCTCCGACGGCGTGACCCCGGATTTCGACGGCGCGCAGCGCGCGACGCTCGCGGCCGGATGCTTCTGGGGTGTCGAGGCGGCCTTGCGGGAGGTCGAAGGCGTCGTGGCCACGCGGGTCGGTTATACCGGTGGGACGATCGACGATCCCAGCTACGAACAGGTCTGCTCGGACACGACGGGGCACGCAGAGGCGGTACAGGTCTCGTTTGACCCGAATGTGGTGAGCTACGACGCGCTGCTGGATGCGTTCTGGTCCGTCCACGATCCCACCACGCCCGATCGGCAGGGGTGGGATTTCGGCAGCCAGTACCGGTCGGCGATCTTCTTCCACGATGCCGACCAGGAGCGGCTGGCCGTCGCGTCTCGCGACGAGCGTCAGAAGTCGCTGGCCAGACCGATCGTGACCGAGATCGTCCCGGCGTCGCCGTTCTACGACGCCGAGGAGTACCACCAGCGCTATTTCGAAAAGCACGGCGGCGCGTTCTGCGCCACCACCATCCGCTAAGCGGCGTCAGCCCTCCTCGATCTGCAGGTATGGCTCGAGGAGGGCTCGCAGCTGCATCCGCCCGCGGTGCAGGCGGCTCTTGAATGCCGGCTCGCGGACACCGACGACCTCGGCGGCGTCGTGAGTCGATAGACCCTCGACGTCGCGCAGGACGACGGCCGCTCGCCAGTCGGCGGGCAACTGGGCGAGCGCCCGCTGAAGCGTCCGCTCGAACTCACGGTCCAGGGTCTGGGACTCGGGGCCCAGCTCGGGCGATTCCCGGAGGGAGACGACCGGGTCCTCGCGATCCGGCTCGGGCTGGGCGCGCGGAGGAGGGTGGCGGGACAGCCGCCGGTGGGCCTCGTTGAACGCGATCCGGTAGAGCCAGGTCGAGAACTGGGAGCGCTCCTCGAATCGCGCCAGGCCGCGCCAGGCCCGCACGAATACCTCCTGGGCCACCTCGTCGGCCTGGTCGGGATCGAGGCCAAAGCGCCGCAGCGCGCCGTAGACACGGTCAGCGTGGGCCACCACGAGCTCGCTGAATGCGTCCTGGTCGCCCGCGCGTGCTCGTTGAATCAGCTCATGCTCAGAGCTCGCCGCGCCGGTCACCGCGCGGTTATACCGCGCGGGCGGCGGGCGCACACCGAGGGGGCGCCCCCGCCACAGCGCTCTACTGCTGGTCGAGGTCGAGCGAGCAGGAGTTGATGCAGTACCGCTCCCCGGTGTCGCCGGGGCCGTCGGGGAAGACGTGGCCGAGATGGCCGCCGCACGCGGCGCATGTGACCTCGATCCGGTGCATACCGTAACTGACGTCGTCGTGAAGCTCGACGTTGGCGCGGTCCGCCGGCTCGGTGAAGCTCGGCCACCCGGTCCCGGAGTCGAACTTCGTCTCGGAGGAGAACAACGCTGCGCCACAGCCTGCGCAGCGGTACGTGCCCTCACGCTTCTCGTCGAAGTACTTGCCCGTGAATGCGCGCTCGGTTCCCTTGTGCCGGAGGACCCGGTACTGAGCCGCGGTGAGCTGCTCGCGCCACTCGCTGTCGGTCTTCTCGACCCGGGGCCGGTCCGGCTGGTTCTTGGTGTGAGTCTGGTTGTTCATGCTCCGTTTGACCCTCGGACCGGGCGAAACGGTTCAGTCCAGCTCACTCAGGCGGGCCCGGACCGAGGCGGCGATCCGAAGCGCATCCACGTCATCGCTCGCCGCCGGCAGGCGGTGCAGTCCGTCCACGGTCCGGCGCAGACCCGAGAGCAGCCGCCGGCACTCGGCGCACTCGCCGAGATGGCGCTCCATTCGGGTGCGGCCGGCCGCAGCGAGTGCTGCGTCGAGGTAGTCCGACATACGTGTCCGGGCCCAGCGGTGGTCCCGCCGGAAACGCTCTGCCTCAACCGAGCTCATCAGACGTCAGACCCACGCACTCCCAGAAGAGGTTCGCACAGGATCTACACGGAGCCGGCGGTGCCAGTCGCTGCCGTGCGCTTCCGAGGACGGCGCCCCCGGCCACCGGCGCCGGAGCGCGGAGTCACCGCTTGCAGCAGTACGGCACCGACCCTCTTGCCGCGCTGGGCAGCTTCGCGGTCGCCCTCCCCCGCGGCGACGATCGATCCCTTCATCAGGATGTGCCACTCCCGCGCAAAGTCCTGAGCGTCGGGTATCTCGGCCTGGCGTGCCAGATCCTCCAGGAACTGCCGAATCCCGGCGAGATACCCGGCAGCGGCACGGTGAACCGGATGTCCGCCGTCCGGGTGCTCCAGCAACACGTTGATGAACGAGCATCCCTCGAACTCGGGAGCCCGGAACCATTCGTCGAAGACGTCAAAGACGGCCAGCAGCCGTTCTCGTGGATCAGAGGCCCGGCGAGCCACCTCGGCCTCGAGCCACTCCCGCGTCCACAACTGCTCGCGTCGCTTTAGAAAGGCCAGCACCAGGTCTTGCTTGGAGTCAAAGTGGCGGTACATCGTCTGTCTCGCCACCCCTGACCGCTCGATGATCGCGTCGATCCCCACGGCCTGCACTCCACGCTGGGAAAAGAGCTCGTAGGCGGCGGTGACGAGACGCTCCCGCGCCTCACTGGTGCTCGTCGCTTGGCTGTTCGCCACAGCCGACCCCGACCTACCCATGCGCCGAAATCTAGCAGCCGCGCCCGCCACCTCCCTCGGCTCCTTGACACGGGAGTGACTTGAGTAGTACCGTCGTGCCACCGAGAGGGAGATCGATCAGTCTCACCCCCTGTGGTCACGGTGTGCCGGTGACTATTGCGGTGAGTTGCAGATCTGCGCGCGTTCCTACGAGGAGGGACTCTTCATGCCTATCCCCACCGAGCACGTCGGCTCGCTCCCGCGGCCGATCAAGCTCCAGCAGGCCTACGCCGATCACGACGAGGGCAAGATCACCTGGCAACAGCTCCAGGCCGAGCAGGACACGGCGGCCGCCGATTCAATTCGGCGGCTGGAGGAGGTGGGCGCTCCGGTCGTCAATGATGGCGAACAGCGGGAATCGAGTTTTGCCACCTACAACCTGACCCATACGCTTTCGGGGACGGGGCTGGGGCAAAACCTCGCTCCCGACGGTCAGTTCTTCGCGATTTTCGACGACGGCCACAACCGCCAGCTCCCCCGCATCACGGCAGGCCCGTTCCGTTACCAGACGTACGCCTCCGAGTTTGTCGAGAAGAACGTGAAGATCGCCACACGCCCGGTGAAGCAGGCGGTCATCTCCCCGTCGATGATGATGCTGCTCTATCCGCTGGATGGAGACATCCCGGAATACTCACGCCAGCAGTTCCTGGACGACGTGATCGACGAGGCTGAGAAGGACATCCGCCAATGCTTCGCCGCAGGCGCCGTGCGTGTGTCGATCGACTTCACCGAGGGTCGGCTTGCGAACAAGAACGACGCGCGCAATCCGTGGACCGGGCGAAACATGCTTCAGGACTTCATCGACCTCAACAACCGCCTTTTCGATCGATTCACTGCCGACGAACGCAAGAACATCGGCATCCACACATGCCCGGGGGGTGACTGCGACTCGGTGCACAGCAAAGAGGTGCCCTACGAGCTGCTGCTCGAGCACATGTTCGACATGAACGCGGGCTACTTCCTGATCCAGTGCGCAAGCGAACAGGACCGGGAGAACGTCTATCGGCTGTGTGGAAAGTACAGTCGTGAGGACGCCAACGGTGTGGCTCAGGTGTGCTTCATGGGCGTCATCGATCCGCTCACGCCCGAGGTCGAAACGGCGGAGCACGTCAAGGATGAGCTCCTGACCGCAGCCAAGCACATCCCGGTCGAGCGTCTCGGTGCGACCGACGACTGTGGCTTCTCACCGTTCAGCCGCGATGTCAAGCCGCAACATGGATCGCCGGATCACGCCCGAGACATCGCCATGGAGAAGATCGCCGCCAGGCTCGAAGGCGCTCGGCGTGCGTCTGCCGAGCTTGACAGCAAGCTCGCCCGCGCCTGAAGCTCGGCCGATCTGAGCCCGACCACGAGGCGGCCGCCCGGCACGGGCTGGGCGGCCGCTCGCCGGTAGGCCAGCCTCAGCCGCTGGCGCCGTCTCACAGAATGCTTCCCGGCGCAGTGCGGACCCTTGTTCGGCCGTCGACCGAGGTGATATGAAGGGCGGGAGGGAGAACCACCCGGAGGGGACCGACATGCCACCCACAGCCGTTCACTTCAATGGCTCGGTCAATCTGCCCGATGCCGAGACCGTCATGCGCGAGATCTGCGCCCGCATCCCGACCGGCCTGCGCCGGATGACCGACGGGGAGACGGGGGATCGCGGCTATTGGATCAACTTCCAGATCCGGAAGTTTGAGCAGATGCCCGAGTTCGAGACCGTATCCGCCCGAAAGGCATACGAGACCTCTGCCGACGCCCCGGCGATGCCTCTGCTGCGCCTCACGGAGAGAGCCTCAGCCGAGATGATCAACTGGCCGAACCTCGGCTACGCCGATGCGTACACCGAGTCGTTTGCGACCTTTGAGCGGATGCAGAACCAGGGCACGATCCCGGCCGGCGTTCGTTTCCAGTTGCAGTACCCGACTCCCCTGGCCTCGATGGCGGGAACGATCGCACCTGATGACCTGCCCAAGGTCGCCCCCTCCTACGAGCAGGCGCTGTTCGCCGATCTCGACACGGCGCTCGAGCGGCTGCCGCATGACGGGATCGCGATCCAGTGGGACGTCGCGGTCGAGTTCGGGGCCCTGGAAGGAGCGATGGGCCCCAAGATCCCGATCGACCAGATCGCTCCCGGCCTGGTGCGCTGTCTGGAGCACGTGGCCACCGACGTCCCAGTCGGTATGCACCTGTGCTACGGCGACTATGGCCACCAGCACTTCAAGCAGCCCGGGTCGCTGCAGATGCAGGTCGACCTCGTCAACGCCGTGACCTCCGCCGCCCAGCGCCCGCTCAACTTCGTCTCGTTCACCGTGCCCCAAGGACGCAACGACAGCGGCTACTTCCAACCCCTCGCCGACCTGGAGACGGGTCCCGAGACCGAGCTGTACTTCGCGCTCGTGCCCTACCACCCTGATGATCAGGCACCGGGTACGACAGCGCTGCAGATAGAGCACATCGATGCCGCTCTGATCAACTCCCCCGCTGGCGCTCGCCACTGGGGTGTGTGCACCGAGTGCGGGATGGGTCGAGTCGAGGCCGGCGATGTCCCGCGACTGCTGGACCTCCACGGCGCAATCCTGGCCTCGTCACCCGGCTGAGAGTTCGCCAGGTCAACGCCCCGGCGCCGCCGGCTGGCCAGGGCCGCTGGCGAGCGTGGGCTCGGAACCGGGCGCGCTCTCGATCTCATCGTCGCGCAGGACCTCAGCCCCTTCGGGAACGAACGCAGCGATCACAGGATGTTTGTCGGAGCGGCGGCGTGTGATCCGCGGCGGCTGCTCGCTCAGATACTTGTCGCCCCACTGGCGCAGGCCGGCCAGGGCGACACCCAGGTCGCGCCCTTTGCGGGTGAGCCGGTATTCGTACCGTTCCGGGCGCTCGCTGTAGCGGACCCGCTTCAGGATCCCTTCCTCGACCAGGCGGTTCAGCCGGTCAGTGAGCACGTTGCGAGCAATCCCCAGGCTCTCCTGGAACTGGTCGAAGCGGCGCCGCCCGAGGAACGCGTCTCGGATGATCAAGAGCGTCCAGCGTTCGCCGACGACCTCAAGCGCCCGAGCGATCGAGCAGTCCTGCCCCTGGTAGTCGCGGTTGAGCATGGCGGGGAGGCTAGCAAAAGCTAGTTGCATCACACAACTGAGTCTGCTACGTTGCCGGCGGAGGTCTTGTGATGCAACTGACTTCGAGGCAACCGGTCATCGCCACAGCCGGGAACCGAGCGGAACCGGTCACAACTAGCGACGGCCGCGTCGTCAGCGTCCGGCCACTTGAGCCGAGCGATCGCGAAGGGTTGGCGGCCGCCGTCAGACGACTGTCGCCCGAAACCCGCTACTTGCGCTTCGCCAGCCCCAAGCCGCACCTGACCAAGCGCGAGCTCGACTTCCTGGTCGACGTCGACCACCACCATCACGAGGCGCTCCTTGCCACCGACCCGACCACTGGGCGCGGAATCGCGGTCGTCCGCTACGTCGAGGTCCCGGGCGAGCCGGGCGTAGTGGAGATCGCCGCCACCGTCGCCGACGACTGGCAAGGTCACCGACTCGGGCCGGCGCTGCTGGCACTCCTTGCCCGGCGGGCGCGCGAGGAGGGTCACTCCGCGCTACGCGCCAGTGTTCTGGCCACGAACCAGCGCTCGATCCGAATGCTGCTCCGCGCCGGGTTCACGCCGCTCAAGAGTCAAGGGACCCTGCGGGAATACGAGCTTCCGCTCGTCGGAAGCGTCGCCAGGTCGTCTGGCTGAAGCGATCGCCCTTGCGGAACCCGAGGCCTCGCACCGGGCGCACTCGGTTCAGTCAGCTGCAATCAACGGCTGACGTGGTACTGCAGATACACGACCCCGCTCCGAAAGCGCCGCTCGTCGGCGAGCTCGAAGCGGGCGAGGACGTTGCCCGGCAGGGCCCGCTTGCCGCCGCCGACGACGATCGGACAGAGCAGGAGCTGGAGCTCGTCGACCAGGCCCGCGGCGATCGCCTGACCGGCGAGCTCGGCACCGCCGATCGAGATGTCAGATGGTGAGGTCTCCTTCAGCCGGTTGATCGCCTCGCTGCCGAGATCGTCCTCGATTCGGGTTCGCGCGCTGGACACCGTCTGGAGCGTCCGCGAGTACACGATCTTCTCGGCCGCACGCCAGATCTCGGCGAACTCTCCGCCAACGTCCGGCTCGTCGCCGGTCCCTCCGACGGTCTCCCAGGAGACCATCGTCTCGTACATCCGTCGCCCGTAGAGGTAGACGCCGATCGGGCGCTCGAGATCGTTGACGAAGGCGTGGACCTCGTCATCCGGCGCCGCCCAATCGAACTTGCCGTGGGCGTCCTCCACGTACCCATCGAGCGACGCGATCGCCGAATAGATCAGTTTCGTCATCTGAGAGACCTCCGCATCGGTAGCCGGCGTGGCTACGGCTCATGGCCGCCCACATCCAGACCACCGCGCCGACCGAAACTCATCGGGCCTCACCGACGCACTACGGATTGCCGTCCCGTCTGGCGGTCACCCAGGTGAACGGCTGATCGCGATTGGTGGGCGTGGTGTGGATCCGAATGCTGCTCTCGACGGTGCTGAACCCGCTGCCGAGAAGGTCGAGGATGTCATCCGCGGAACTGCGGTGGACCGGTAGTCCCGAGCAACGCTCGGGTCCGGCGGGCGCAAAGCCGGCAATGATCGCGTAGCCGCCCAGTGCGAGGGCTTCGCGCAGCGTTTGCGCGTATCCCCGCCGATCGTCCGCCTCAAGGAAGAAGTGCAGGACGGCCCGGTCATGCCAGATGAAGTAGCGGCGCTGCGGGTGCCACGCCAGCAGGTCGGCGGCGATCCAGGTGATCCGCTCGGCGCTGTTCCCGAGCCGGCTTCGCGCCAGCGCGAGCGCCGTCGTCGATACGTCGAGCACGGTCAGATCCCGATATCCGGCGGCCAGCAGCGCACCCGACAGCCCCGACGAGCCACCCCCGACGTCAAGGATCGGTGCATCCCGGTCGGCGACCACACGCTCGATTGCCCGCAGCGACTCAGACGGCAGCCCTTCGTACCAACTGCGTTGTTCATCGCCGCCGGCAAAGGCAGCGTCCCAATGAGCCGCCCGGTTCATGCCCGTCCGGATTCGATCCTACCGCGCACGTTAGCGCGGGGACCGGGAGAGACTGGCTGTGTCCTCTGGTCCGACGCATGCCGATGCTCTTCGCCATGCTTTGCGAGTGCTCAACGTTCCCGCGCACTGGCGGATCCTCACACCGGCCGACACGACACCGTTCGCCTCCGGAGAGGCGGGGCGACCGATCAGAGTCGTCATCGACGACCTCACCGTCGCCGACCGCGCGACGACACGGCTCCTCTATGCGTTCGGGGGGCGCTCGGGCGCAGAGGTGTACGGCACCGCGCCTGAGCGGACCCCCCGGGTGGTGATCGAAGCACCCGACGAACGGGGCGCGATCCCAATCGAGTACGTGTTGCCGGACGGCCGCGGCCGCCGCATGGCGGTCTCCTCCTCTGACGACCGGATCGGCGCCGGCGCCCGGACGACTGCGGACGAGTTTGGAGTCTCCGTGGAGGACGCTCTTCGCTCGCTGACGCTCGCGGCGGCGTGCTCGCGTCATGACATCGACGCGCTGGTGACCGCCTCGCCGGTGTTGGCACTGCCGTACTGGAACGGCTTGGCCGAGAAGGCGCATGCTGGTGAGGCGGAGTCGGCAGCTGCCCTGCTGGGCTTGTATCTGCGCGCGCACAATGACTACACGGTCGCGGTGGATGGAAGTGACGCCACCTTTCTCGAGGACAAACGCTTCTATCCGGCCGCAGCGCTCGCTGCCCTCCCCCGCTATCTCGGGTGGCTCGGTGGCGCGGTGGCGACTTGGCAGGCGCGTAACGATCCCCGACCGTTCGCGCTGCTGAAGGGATTCGGTATCAGGCTTGGCCACGCATTGCGGGCTCGTGACTATTTCAACGTCCGAATGCGGAGCCGATGGCCTGAGGACGCTTGGGACGAGGCGCTGTTCTTCTTCGAAACCGCCCTCGTGAACCTGAATGGTGCGCTAGACGCCGCGGCCCGCTTTTGCCACCTCGCCTTCGGCCTCACCGGGCCCCTGGCGTCGGCCAACTGGTCGCGGGCCAGTTGGCGCGAGGACCTCACGACCGTCGCACCTGAGCTTCGGCGTCTGCTGGACCCGGCCTCGGGACCCCTGGTCGCGTGTCGGACCCTGGTGAGCGTCTTGCGCAACTACGTCCACGCTGAGGCGCTCACGGAGGAGCTCCAGAGCGGTGATGGCCAGGGGCCAACGACGCTGGACTACGGGCCGGGGGCGGTAGCGGTGGCGCCCGACGACGGGCGCCGCCTTCAGCTGTCCGCCGCGACGCTCGGCGGCGACGCGGCGTGGGGCCTGGAGGAGCAAGTCAACCACGACGTACTCGTCCTCCCGGCGGTGTTCCTGCAGCGTGCAGTCCTCATTGTGCTCCGCGTTCTCGATCAGCTCATGGACGCATCAGCGCCCTGGGTCCGACCTCGGGCGAATCAGGCTCCTCTTAACCCGGCAGACTGGCTGCCGGATGTCGGACACGAACAGCAACTAAGGCTTCTGACCGGACTAGATGACCCCGACGGCTAAGGCCGGCCGCTACTGCGAGGATCCTAATCCCATGGCGGTCTTGGAGGGGGTGCGTCAGGCGGCCGGGCCTGCATGGGAGCAGCAGTCTTAGCGGAGGGTGAGCTCCGCTGCTTCTGAGCCCGCATCGGGAGACCGGCCGGCAGGCGGGGAGAGAGCCCCCGGCCGATCTCCCGGCGCGGGATCAGGCGGGCGGGGCGGGAGGAGCGGTTGACTGGCGCACGACCAGCGACGGCTGGAAGACGACTCGCGGAGCCCGCCCGTCCCCGGTCCAGCGCCCGGCGCCGACTGCGATCTCCAGTCCGGCGTCGACCATCTCCGGGATCGGCATCCGCACCGTGGTCAGTCCCGGCACGCTCGCGGCCGTCTGGGGGATGTCGTCAAATCCGACCAGTGCGAGGTCATGGGGGACGGTCAGCCCGTGGTCATAGGCCGCCCGGTTCAGCCCGAGCGCCAGGACGTCGCTGGCGGCGACGATGGCGGTGGGGCGGGATCTACGCTCCAGCAGGAACGACAGAGCCTGCCGGCCCCCGTCGATCGTGTTCGGGACAAGATGCACGTAGCCCTTCGGCACACGGACACCGGTCTCCGTCAGGTGCTCGAGGAACGCGTCGCGTCGCTCCTCCATGTCGCCCAGCCGGTCGGCCCCGACATACGCGATGCGCTTATGCCCCAGCTCCAAGAGATGCCCGAGCGCTGCTCGAATGCCCGCGCGGTTGTCGACACCGACGATTGGAAAAGGCCGGCCACGCTCCTCGGACCCCTGCCACAGGCCGACGACAGGGACGCGCGCGTTGCGCAGGTCCTCCACCAGCCGCGCCTCGCCACGGAAGTCGCCGAGCACCAGGATCGCGTCGCAGTGTCGGGCCTCGAGGACCGCGGTCAGCCGCAGCGCCTCGTCGGCGGCGGCGCCGGCGTGGGCGAGCACGACCGCGTACTCATACTCCCGCGCCTTGCTGGTCAGTGCCTCGATCGTGGCCGCGAAGAACCAATCGGTGATATCCCGGACGATCGCTCCAATGAGCATCGTGGGTGCGCCGCGCAGCGCCCGGGCGATGGGATGCGGGCGGTAGCCGAGTTCGTCGGCGATCGCGAGCACCCGCTCCCGGGTGGCGGGCGACACGCGGTCCGCCAGCGGCGTGTCGTTGAGGATGCGCGACACGGTGCTCTGAGCGACGCCCGCCGCCGCCGCCACATCGTTCATCGTCACCGCCCGCTGGCGCGAGGACCGCGACCGTCCGGACCGGCTGCTCATGAGCCTCCCTCCTGAATCCGAAGGTCACGGCACCGGCAGGCGTTGAGCACGGGCGCAATGGTAGATGTCGGTGAGCCTCTAGGCTGCTGATCCCGATGCCACCTACCGGTGCCGACACCAACTGGGCCGGGAACTACGCCTACGCCGCCGGCACGGTCCACCATCCGCGTGACATGGACGAGCTCAGGGCCGTCGTGTCGACCGCCGAGAAACTCCAGGTGCTCGGTACCCGGCACTCGTTCACCTCCATCGGCGATTCCGGGGAGCTGATCGCGCTGGACCGGTTGGACTGTGCGAGCGACATCACGATTGACCGGGCGGCGCTCACCGTGACGCTGGGCCCGCAGGTCACGTTCGCCCGTCTGGCCGAGACCCTCAATCGGGAGGGGCTGGCGCTGGCCAACCTGGCATCCCTGCCTCACATCTCGGTTGTGGGCGGGATCGTCACCGCGACGCACGGTTCCGGAGATCGTCAGGGAAACCTGGCCACCTCTGTCGTGGCGATGCAGCTGGTCACTGCGGCGGGCGACGTCCGCGACTTCATCCGGGGACACGACGTATTTGAGGGCAGCGTGGTGAACCTGGGCAAGCTCGGTGTCGTCACCAGTGTCACGCTCGCCGTCGAGCCCTACTACGAGCTCGCTCAGGAGGTCTACGAGGGCCTGGCGTGGGACGATCTCCTCGCGCACTTCGACGAGGTCACGGCCGCCGGTCGAAGCGTCAGTATCTTCCATCGATTTGAGCCGCGCACCCGGCAGGTCTGGGTGAAATACGCCATCACCGGCGCGGGTCGTCCCGGGACGCGGGGAGAACTGCTCGGCACCGCGGCAACGCGGGAACCGCGCAATCCGGTGCCGGGCGCGGATCCGGCCAACTGCACGCTGCAGGGCGGGGTTCCCGGGCCGTGGTCTGATCGCCTGCCGCATTTCCGCTCCGGCTTCACCCCCAGCTTCGGGGAGGAGATCCAGTCGGAGTTCTTCGTGGCCCGTGGTGACGTTGCGGCCGCGCTCACCGCCCTCCAGCCACTGGCTCACCGCATTCGTCCGCTGCTCCTGATCGCCGAGCTGCGCACGGTCGCCGGTGACGCGCTGTGGCTCAGCCCTCAGTACGGCAGAGCTTCCGTGGGCCTGCACTTTACGTGGCGTCGCCGGCAGGCAGAGGTGGAGGCTGTGGTGGCGGAGATCGAGCGGGCGCTGGCGCCGCTGGGCGCCCGGCCTCACTGGGGAAAGCTGTTCACCATGCCGCGTGACGCGGTCGCGGCTCTGTACCCGCGCGCGGTTGCTTTCGGGCGGCTGCGCGACGAGCTTGATCCCCGCGGAGTGTTCACCAACCGGTGGTTTCGCGAGCACGGGATCAGCTCGTAGACGATGTCCGGGACGGTGCGGCCGGCGCACCGCGGTGGACCGGCCGCACCTGCCTCACCTCAGCGGAAGTGAGCCCGGCGCCGGAAGACGGCGCGGGCAACCCCGAACCGGTAGGCGGTCCGTGTCGTGAACGTCGCTCCAGGCCCCAGCACCACCGAAGGCCATCCCGCCTGCCCGATGTGGTGCGGCGAGTCCGGGTAGTGCTGGGTCTCCAGGGTGAATGCGTCGCCCTGGCGGTACGTACGCCCCGAGGATCCAATCAGGTCCCCGACCAGGAAGTTGCCGGTGTACACCTGCACCCCCGGCTGGTCCGTGTAGGTCCACAACCCGATTCCGGTGCGGCGATCCGCGGCGACGGCTGCCAGGCGGTACCCGGGATAGCCGTTGAGCACCCAATTGTTGTCATAGCCGTGGGCGATCTGGAGCTGCTTGAACTGACCACTGGTGCCGTCGGGAAGGTTGGTAGCGCGGATGTACTCCCCGATGGGATGCAGCGAGCGGAAGTCATACGGCGTGCCCGCCACCGGAACGAAATACGGCGCCTCGGGAATGAGGTTGGTGTTCACCGGCGTGTAGGCGTTGCTGTTGAGCGCGAGCAGCTCGTGATACACCGTGCCGCTGCCCTCACCGCCCAGATTGAAGTAGGTGTGGTTGGTGAGGTTGATCACCGTGGCCAGGTTCCGGTCTAGGTTGGTCGCCTTGTAGCTGATCCGGAGCGCGTTGGACGGCGTCAGCGTGTAGACCACGGTGGCCGCCACCGCCCCCGGGAAGCCCGTGCATCCGGGGCTTAGCGATGGCAGGCACCCCTCGCCGCCCGGCAGGGTGGCCGTCAGTGTCAGCGAGGCCGAGCGTCCGCTGGTCGCCGGAGTGGCCGACCAGACGTCGGTGTTCCAGCCCAGGTACCCCCCGTGGAGGGTGTTCGTGCCGTTGTTGGCGTCCAGCTTGTAGGTCGTGCCCTTCAGGTCGAACGATGCGTTGGCGATCCGGTTGGCGTACCGGCCGATGATGGCTCCGAAGTACGTGTCACCGCTTCCTCCCGGCAGCGGCCACGGCGTGCCGCTGGCACCCTGGGTGAAGTCACTGACATAGTCCGACAGCGTCGGGAACCCGAGCGCGACGTTCGTTAGACCCCCCCTGCGGTTCGGCACCCAGATCGACTGGACGACGCCTCCGTAGTTGCTGATCTTGACCGCCATCCCGTTGCCGTTGGTCAAGGTGTAGAGGCTCACGGGCGTCCCCTTGACGTTCCCCCAGGCGATGTGGCTGATGGTCGCGCCGCCAGGCGCGGTCGGCGCGTGCCCCCGGGCCGTGCCGTGCCGCCCGTGGTGAGATCGGGAACGTGCTGCCGCGCCGGCCACCCCGGCCGGCACCAGTACGGCTGCGGCCAGCACCCCGGCAGCCAGCAGTCGGACCAGGCTGCGCGCACGGTGAGACGAGTACTGCATGACCCTGCCCTCCCTCCGATGGTTTCGACCACGACGACCCCCGTCCCTGGCCGTGCCCGTCCGGGACGGGCGCCGCGCGAAAACGCGCCGATAATATCGCAAATCAGGGACTGCATACGATATTCTGCCGGGCGTTAAGGAGAGTTGGCGCACTGGACACGCGCCCGCAGTTGTGCGAGCGTATGCGGGTCTGCAGCGCCAAGAGCTCGTGGACCCGTCAGGGGAATGGAGAGGAGAGGGACATGGCAGACGACGACGTGATTCATGACGCAGTCGAGCGCCTGGAGTGGGACGAGCGCAAGGAGGAGGACGACCCCATCAAGCGCTGGCGGCAGATATCGCGGCGCACGGCTCTGACCGGGGGCGCCGCGGGTCTCGCCGCGGCCATCCTGCAGGCGTGCGGCAGCAGTAGCGGCACCACCACCAGCAAAGCAGCGACCGCCAGCAGCGGCGCAGCCGCCGGCATTTTCGGCACCAATGCCCACTATCACTTCGTGATGGTCAATCACGTCACCACGAACGTGTTCTTCACCCCGACCCAGAACGGCGCCGCCGATGCGTGCAAGCTCCTCGGCTGCAGCTACACCTGGACCGGGTCAGCGACCAGCAACGTCGGCGAGATGGTCAACGCCATCAACAGCGCCGTGACGTCCGGCGCCAGCGGCATCGCCACCTCGCTGATCGACCCGCATGCGTTCAATGCCCCGGTGCAGAAGGCGCTGTCAGCGGGCATCCCGGTCGTTGCCTATAACGCCGACGAGCCCGCGTCCGGGCGCCTGTCCTACATCGGCCAGGATCTGTTCGTGTCCGGCCAGCAGATGGGCCAGCATATCGTCAACCTGTTGCCCAACGGCGGTGACATCGCGCTGTTTATCGCGACGCCGGGCGCGGCGAACATCCAGCCCCGCATCGACGGGGCGAAGGACACCCTCAAGAGCCACCCCAATATCAAGCCCGCCGTGGTGGCCACCGGCGCGGCCGTCCCGGCCGAGCTGACGGTCATCAACTCGTGGGCCACCGGGCACCCGAGCGCCAAGGGCATGTTCGCCGTCGACGCCGGCTCCACCCAGGGCCTGGCGCAGACGATCCAGAAGCAGGGTCTGAAGGCCAAGGGCTGGGTCGGCGGAGGCTATGACCTCACCCCGATCACCCAGCAACTCCTCCACGCCGGCTACATCGAGTTCACGATCGACCAGCAGCCCTACCTGCAGGGCTTCCTGCCGATCCTCCAGCTCTACCTGTACAAGGCGTCGCAGGGGCTGACCGGCATCTCCGAGGTCGACACCGGCCTCAAGTTCCTGGACAAGAACACCGTCGAGCCGTACAACTCCACCAAGAGTCGCTACGAGGGCACCAGCTCGTCGCCCGGGGTCCAAAAAGCCTAGGGCGAACAGACCGCGAGAGGTAGCCTGCTCAGCATGTCAGTCGCGTCTGAAACGACTCAGACCACTCCGCCGCCTGGCCCGGCACCCCGCCGGGCCAGGGCGGGTGGCGGTCTGTCCCTGCTCCAGCAGTTCCTGACGCTGCGGGAGGGGAGCATCGTGGTGGTCACGGCGTTGACGATCATCTACTTCGCCGCCACCACGCCGCACTTCTTCACCGGCAGCAACTTCAAGAACCTGCTGCCATATTTCTGCTTCTTGGCCATCATGGCCGCCGGGCAGGTCTTCGTCATGACGCTCGGCGAGATCGACCTGTCGATCGGCGCGCTGTATCTGATCACTCCGTTCATCTACTGGAAGTTCACCCAGGCCGGCCTGCATCTGATCCCCAGCCTCATCCTGGCGCTCGTCGTGGCCGGCATCATCGGAGCGGTCAACGGATTCTTCGTCGCCTGGGTCGGCATCGCCTCGTTCGTGGCCACACTGGCGATGCTGTTCTTCCTGGACGGCCTGGCCCTCATCCTGACGCACTCGGAGCAGATCACCACGCCGGGCACGGCGGTGGTGGGCGTGCCCACGTTCGCCCAGATCTTTGGAGCCGGCACGTATTCGGAGCTGTTCTGGGCGGTGGGGCTCGCGATCCTGCTCCAGCTCGTGCTGACGCTGAGCCGCTGGGGTCTATATACGGTCGCGGTCGGAGGCAACCGCATCGGTGCCGCCGAGGCCGGTATCCACACACGCGGGGTCCTGCTGCGCAACTTCATCCTGTGCGCGATGACGGCGGGGTTCGCCGGCATCCTGGAGGGGATCCGCACCTCCAGCATCACGCCGGATCCGTCGGGGTCCAACCAGTTCCTGCTCTACGCGGTGGCCGCGGTCATCATCGGCGGCACGCTCATGACCGGGGGTGAGGGGACCGTCATCGGCGCCCTGATCGGCGCGCTGTTCATCGGCGTGCTCCAGGACGGACTGACCCTCAAGAGCGTCCCCAGCACCTACGTGTACCTGTGGCTGGGCATCGCCGTGATCATCGCGATGACGATCAACGTGCTCCTGCGCCGGGTCCGACTCGGCTCCGGACGTGCCTGACGCGCCAGAGAGGAAATCGATCGTGACGCCTGATCAGCCGATCCTGGAAGAAAAGATCGTTCCGCCCTCGCAGGCGGACGACGACATCCTCCGCGCTGAGCACATCGGCAAGAGCTTCGGTCCCACGGTCGCACTGCGCGACGTCAACATCCACCTGCGCAAGGGCGAGGTGCTGGGACTGCTCGGCGACAACGGAGCCGGCAAGTCGACGCTCATCAAGATCCTCACTGGGTTCCAGAAGCCGGATACGGGAACGATGTGGCTCAAGGGCGAGTCCTACGCGCCCAAGAGCGTCGACGACGCCCGGAAGCACGGGGTCGACACCGTCTTCCAGGACCTGGCCCTCATCGACGAGCTGTCCGTCTACCACAACTTGTTCCTGCGCCGGGAGAAGCTGCACAAGCCGATCCCGTTCCTGTCCAACGCACTCATGAAGCGCGAGGCCCGCAAGGCGCTTGACCAGATTGGGATCAACATCCCGCGCATCGACGTCCCCGTGGCCCGGCTGTCCGGAGGCCAGCGCCAGGCGATCGCGGTGGCCCGGACCGTCTCCTCGGATGCCGACATCATCCTCCTGGACGAGCCGCTGGCAGCGATGGGGGCCAAGGAGGGCGCGATGATCCTCGACCTCATCGCCCGGCTCAAGGCCGAGGGCCGGGTCTCGATCATCATGATCCTGCACAACTACCTGCACGTGTTCGCCGCCTGCGACCGCGTGAGTCTGATCCAGGATGGGGTGATCGCCTTGGACCGACCCACCGCCGATACCTCGGTGGATGAGCTGAACGAGATCGTGGTGGAGGAGTACCGCCGGGCGCGTCAGGCCGAGCAGCTGGGCAACGGCGCCAGCGCACCCACGGCTCAGTGACCGGCCGGCCGCATCGCGACCAGTGAGTGCCGCCCGCTACGCCATCGGCGTCGACTTCGGCACCGAGTCGGGGCGGGCCCTGCTCCTCGACACCGATTCCGGCGAGAACCTGGCCACGAGCGTCGTGCGCTACCCGAGTGCCGTCATCGACCGGACGCTGCCGTCCACCGACGAGCGGTTGCCCAGCGACTGGGCGCTCCAGGACCCGGACGACTGGGTGCACGTACTGGAGAAGGCGATCCCGGACGTGATCAGGCAGGCTGGCGTCGGCGCCGAGGAGGTGGGCGGCCTGGGGATCGACTTCACCTCGTGCACGGTGCTTCCGGTCACTGATGAGGGCGTGCCGCTGTGCACGCTGGAGCGCTGGCAGGCACGTCCGCACGCCTGGCCCAAGCTGTGGAAGCATCACGCCGCTCAGCCGGTCGCCGACCGCCTGAACGACGTCGCGCTGGAGCGCCAGGAGAGCTTCCTGGAGCGCTACGGCGGGCGGATCTCGTCGGAGTGGTACTTCCCGAAGCTCATCGAGATCTGGCTTGAGGACCGGGAGGTATACGACGCCGCCGATCGGTTCATCGAAGCGACCGACTGGATCATCTGGCACCTGACCGGCACCGAGTGCCGGCAGAGCGCTACCGCCGGATTCAAGGCGATGTGGTCGCCGGAGGATGGCCTGCCGTCCACCGAGTACTTCGAGGCCGCCTACCCGGGCTTCGACCGCCCGGGCGAGAAGCTCGGCGACAGCTTCGTGGCGCTGGGAACCCGGGCCGGGACGCTGCGCCCGGACGTGGCCCAGCGCGTGGGGCTGCCCGCGAGCGTGGCCGTGGCCGTCGGCAACGTCGACGCTTGGGTATCCGTTCCCGGGGTGGGTGTCGACACGCCCGGGACCTTCGTGGTCGTCATCGGGACCTCGATCTGCGACATGGTCGTCCACCGGGACGAGGTCCGGTTGCCCGGGATCACCGGAGTGGTCAAGGACGGCATCCTGCCCGGCATGTACGGCTATGAGGCCGGCCAGGCGGCGGTGGGGGACATGCTCGCCTGGTTCGTCGACCGGCTGGCCGAGCAGCGCGAGGACTACGAGAAGCTGGAGCGGGCGGCGTCCGAGTTGGCGCCCGGTGAAACCGGGCTGGTGGCGCTGGACTGGTGGAACGGCAACCGCACCATCCTCGCCGATGCCGATCTGAGCGGGATCCTGTTCGGACTCACCCTGACCACCCGGCGGGAGCACATCTACCGGGCGCTCATGGAGTCGATCGCCTTCGGCAGCCGACGCATCATGGACAACTTCGAAGAGCACGGCCTGGAGCTGACGCAGATCGTCGCCTGCGGCGGCATCGCCGAGCGGAGCCCGCTCATGATGCAGCTGCTCGCCGACACGAGCGGCCGCGAGGTCCACGTGCCTGATTCGGCGGAGATCCCCGCTCGCGGCGCCGCCCTGTTCGGCGCCGTCGCCGCGGGCGTCTTCCAGGACATCGGCGCCGCCATCGAGGCCACCCGCCCCAAGCGCGTGCGCACCTATTCGCCCGATGCCAAGGCGGGTTCGACCTACGACAAGGTGTACGCGATCTATCGCCGGCTCTACGACATGCTGGGGCGTTCCGAGGTCGAGCTGCTCCACGACCTTAAGCAGATCCGCCGGGAACAGCTGCGGTCGTGAGCGGCCCCGCACCCCGGCATCCATCCGGGCTGGAGCCGCTGCTCGAGGCGGTGCTCGACGCCAATCGGCAGCTGCCCGCCCACGGCCTGGCTCCGCTCACCTGGGGCAACGCCAGCGGCATCGATCGCGACCGGCAGCTGGTGGCGATCAAGCCAAGCGGCGTCGACTACCAGGAGATGACGGTCGACGATCTCGTGGTCCTCGACCTCGAGGGAGCGGTGGTGTCCGGTGATCGGCGCCCCTCCACCGACACGCCCACCCATCTCGTGCTGTACCGCGCGTTTGACGAGATCGGCGGCGTCGTGCACACCCACTCGGCATGGGCCACGGCATGGGCACAGGCTCAACGCGAGATCCCTGTGCTCGGCACCACCCACGCCGATCTGTGCGCGTTCCCCATCCCCCTGACCCGCGACCTCACCGAGGCTGAGGTCGCTGTCGATTACGAGGACGCCACCGGGACCGTCCTGGTGGAGGCGATCGGCGACCGCGGCCCGGCTCGGCTGCCCTGCGCGCTCGTGCGCGGTCACGCTCCGTTCTGCTGGGGCGCGGATCCGGCGGCGGCCGTCGAGGTTGCCGTCACCCTGGAGGAGGTCGCCCGCATGGCGCTGCTGACCAGCCTGCTCGATGCCACGGCCGCCCCTCTGGCCGAGGCCGTGCGGGACAAGCACTTCCAGCGCAAGCACGGCCCCGGCGCCTACTACGGCCAGCGGCCGTGAATCTGGGCGACGTGACGCCGGCCAGCCCCCGCGGCCGGATGACCTAGAGCCCGCCGGCCAGGTGGTAGTAGACCTGGTTCCAGCGCATGCGGTCGGCGAACTGGGGGATGGTCGTCCCCCGGTCGATGACCAGCAGCTCGATCCCCCACATGTCAGCCAGGTCACGGAGAGGCTCTATCCCCAACGCCGTCGTGAACACGCTGTGATGCGACCCGCCCGCCATCAGCCACGCCTCGGCGGCCGTGCTCAGCTCAGGCTCAGGGCGCCACACGGCGCGCGCCACCGGCAGGCGAGGGAGATCGCCGTCCGGAGCAACCACCTCCACCTCGTTCGCCACGAGGCGCAGCCGGCCGCCGACGTCGATCAGGCAGACGACGACGGCGGGCCCGGCCCGAGCGGTGAACACGAGGCGGACCGGGTCCTCCCGGCCGCCGATGGACAGAGGGTGGATCTCACATGACGGGCGGTCGACGGCGATCGACGGACACACCTCCAGCATGTGCGCGCCGAGAATCCGCTCGGCGCCCGCCCCGAGGTGGTAGACGTAGTCCTCCATGAACGAGGTGCCGCCGGGCAGCCCCGCAGTCATCACCTTCATCACCCGCAGGAGCACCGCCGTCTTCCAGTCGCCCTCGGCACCGAAGCCGTAGCCGTCGGCCATCAGTCGCTGGACGGCGATCCCTGGAAGCTGACGCAGGGCGCCCAGATCCTCGAAGGTGTCAGTGAAGGCGCCGAAGCCGCCCTGTCGCAGCATCGCGCGGAGGCCCGCCTCGATCCTCGCCGCCTCCACCAGTGAGGCGCGCCGGGCGCCGTCCGGTCGCAACTCGGGAACGACGTCGTAGTCGGCGTCGTAGCGCGCGAGCACGTGGGATACCTCGTCGTGGGACGCTTCGGCCACCGCCACTCCCAGGCGATCGACGCCGTAGCCGTTGACCGAACTGCCGAGCACGATCTGCGCGCCCACCTTGTCCCCCTCGGTCACCGCCACATCGCGCATGTTGTCTCCGAAGCGGGCCACCTTGAGGTGCTGGGCCTCGTCCCACCCCTGGGCGGCCCGGGCCCATAGACCAATTCGCTCCTGCACCCGCGGGTCGGACCAATGGCCGACGACCGTCTTGCGACGGGCGCCGACTCGCGTCGCGGCGTGAGCGAACTCGCGGTCCCCGTGAGCGGATTGGTTGAGGTTCATGTAGTCCATATCGATCTCGGACCACGGCAGGTCGCGATCGAACTGGGTATGGAGGTGAAGCAGCGGCTTGCTCAGCGCCCGCAGACCGGCGAGCCACATCCGTGCCGGGGAGAAGGTGTGCATCCAGGCGATGACGCCGATGCACGCCTCGTCGACCTGCGCCTGGGTGAGCAGACGCCGGATGGCGTCGGCGTCGGTCAACGGATCGTGGACGACGAGCGGCACCGGCAGGGCACCGGCCCGCTCGAGCTCCGCCGACACCCGGCGGCCGTGCTCGGCCACCTCACGCAGGGTCTCGGCACCGTAGAGATGCTGGCTGCCGGTGACCAGCCAGACGACATGGTCCGTTTCGCCGCCCACAGTGACGGCGGATTCTCTCAGGTCTCTCTGGCGCGCGGCGGCACGTCGCTGGCCGTGTCGAGGGTCCCGGGCGAGCAGCTTGCGACGGTCCCGTCCCGCGGGAGAAGGGTGAGCGTCGGCAGAGCGACCCCGATGGGCGGTCGAGGCGTTCCGGCTAGGGCTGAATGGTGGCTGGCATGGCGATCGAAAGAACTGTCCTCGCTGCCCCGATGTCAGGCGCCTCGGCGACACACATGGTCGCCGGGAATCGACAAGCCGACAGCTCCACGTGCGAATCGCGGGTCACTTGACCTGCTCTCAAATCACGGTGTGACCGCGACCCGTGGGGCTTAATCATCGACCTCGTGCTTGATCGCGACGGCATCTTCCTCAGTCCCCTAGCCAAGTGTTGCGTGCACGACGTCGATGGTGGCGATTATCACCAGACCGTACATCTCGTGAGACAGATCTGAAATGTGTCATGCACGCTAGCGCTTCGACAGCGCATCATCTGAGATTTGTACAACAGCTGTGTACAACATCCAGGCGATGCTCCGCTAGCGCCTTCCGGTCACCACCGCAGCCGTGCGGGCTTGGGCGATGCCGTGGAAGGTCGAGGCCGGTTGGACATTGTGTGAGGCGGCGGCGGAGCCGATCTTGTCGAGGTGGGGCCCGGGACCTCGCTGCTCAGCCCTCCAGGCACATCACCAGGGGCAGCGCCAGCCGCCGGTCGCGATTGTCGTTGGCGGTCTGATATCCGCCGTCGAGCTGCTCGCCGCCGGCTTCGACATCCCCTACGTCCAGGACCAGGTCCGCCACGCCGACCCGACCACCACCCTCGCCGTCTATGCCCGGGTCATCCGGCGAGCGGACCGCGACGGTCTTCACGCCGAACTCCGAGCGCTGCTCGGCGAGGACTGAGCTCCGGGCGACGAGGTCGCCCAGACACGAGGAAGTGGGAACCAACGACAGCGCCGAGAACAGCCCCGACGACCGCGCAGCCCTCGGACAGTGGTGCTCGGGCACCAGGGAAAAGGCCCGGTGGATTCATCCGATCGACGCAGCACGATCGTGTTTTCGTGT
This sequence comes from Solirubrobacteraceae bacterium, assembly GCA_051985625.1. Lineage (GTDB taxonomy): Bacteria > Actinomycetota > Thermoleophilia > Solirubrobacterales > Solirubrobacteraceae > Palsa-465. The sequence continues at coordinate 1,135 of JBPYFQ010000217.1, read as the reverse complement.
TGATCGGAGGGTTGGGTGGCCAGGAAGCGTGGGCTGTATCGGCTGTTGACCCCGAGCGAGCGTGGTCGTGTGCAGGCGCGGTTTCGGGCGGGGGCGGTGGTGAAGGAGGTGATGGCGGAGTTCGGGTTGGCGCACTCCTCGGCGTGTCGGATCCGGGATGAGGCGGCGTTGATGGGCCGGCGGGTGGCGCATTCGCCGCATCGGTTGTCGTTTGAGGAGCGCGAGCGGATCAGTCGAGGGCTGGCGGCGGGCGAGTCGGCCCGGGCGATCGCGCGGGCGTTGGGTCGGGCGTTGGGGCGGGCGCCGTCGACGGTGTGTCGCGAGATCGGGCGGTGCGGTGAGGGTCGTGAGCGGTATCGCGCGCTGGCGGGTGAGCGGATGGCAACGCGGCTGGCGCGGCGGCCCAAGCCGACCAAGCTGGCGGGGTGCCCGGAGCTGTTGGCCGAGGTGCAGCGGGGGTTGGAGGCCGGCTGGTCGCCGCAGCAGATCTCGGCCCGGCTGCGGCTGCAGTTCCCCGATGATCCTGGGATGCGGATTAGTCACGAGACGATCTATGTGTCGTTGTATGTGCAGTCCCGCGGGGAGCTGCGCCGGCAGTTGACCGCGCATCTGCGCACCGGACGGCGCACCTGCAAGACCCGCGGTCGTGTGGAGACCCGGGGCGTGATCCCGGACATGGTCAACATCAGTCAGCGCCCGGCGGAGGTGGAGGATCGCGCGGTGCCTGGGCACTGGGAGGGGGATCTGATCCTGGGAGCGGCGGGGCGGTCGGCCGTGTTGACCTTGGTCGAGCGCCAGACGCGGTTTGTGATGCTGGCCTATATCGGTCGTGACCGCCGGACCGAGCGGGTGATCGCGGCGCTGCAGGCCAAGATCGCCGAGCTGCCCGAGCAGCTGGCCCGGTCGCTGACCTGGGATCAAGGCCGCGAACTGGCTGCCCATCGGCGGTTCACGGTCGCGACCGGGGTGCCGGTGTTCTTCTGTGACCCGCCCGCATTCGCCCTGGCAACGGGGGACCAACGAGAACACCAACGGGCTACTGCGCCAATACCTGCCCAAAGGCACCGACCTGGCCGTCCACGACCAGGCCGCGTTGGATCAGATCGCGGCGCTGCTCAACGGCCGGCCCCGCCAG
>JBPYFQ010000216.1:0-7286 GCA_051985625.1 Solirubrobacteraceae bacterium | reverse complement strand
CCCAGGCGATCAGGTTGCGCCGCTCCAGGTCGTAGAACGTCTCCGGCGTCGACCAGCGGCCGACCAGGTTGCCGTTGGCCAGCAGCACGACCGGCGAGCGCGGCCCGGTCGGCAGCACGGCGATCGGCTTGCCGGACTGAACGAGGAGGGTCTCGGCATCGCCGATGGCGGTCAGCGCGTCGATGATGCCGCGCAGGCTGGCGTGGTCGCGGGCGACCTTGGCGTGGGCGGCGTAGACGACCAGGTGCTCCGGGTCCTCGGCGACGGCTAGGTTGTTCTCCAGCAGCCGGAGGATGGCCTCCTGGCGCCAGCCGCGGCAGCGGAGGGGAGGCTTAGACAAGGGCGGGCGCCCGCCGGGCGGTCGCGGCGGGCACGAACCGCCCATGGCCGGGGCCGGTGAGCACATCGTGCCCGTCCCACACCTGGACCCCGCGGGAGAACGCGGCCCGCACCTGGCCGCGCACACGCCGCCCGGCATACGGGCTCCAGCCGGCAGCGGTGACCAGGGCAGCCGGATCTATCTCCCACTCGGCGTCGGGGTCGAGCACCAGCACGTCGGCGTCGGCCCCCGGGGCGAGCCGGCCCTTGCGCGGCCATAGCCCGAACCGCTTGGCCGGACCCTCGCTGACCAGCCGCACGAGCGCGGCCGCCCCGAGGGCGTCGTGGACGAGCGGCACGATCAGCTCTACCCCCGGCGCGCCCGCGGACAGGGCGAAGATGTCCGGGCCGTGCTTGCGCTCCGGCGGCCAGCCGACGTGGTCGGAGGAGATGAGGTCGAGCCCGTCGGCCGGGAGGGGGGAGGCGCGCAGCGGCGGGTTGATCTTGGCCTCCCCGCCGCGCCGTACGAGTTCGGTCTCGTCGTAGAGCAGGTAGTGGGGGCAGGTCTCGGCGCTGACGTCGACGCCGCTCTGACGGGCCTGCATCACCAGCTCGACCCCCCGCGGCGTCGAGACGTGGACGATGTGGAGCCGAACGCCGGTCACCCGGGCCAGCTCCAGGCAGCGGGCGATCGCCTCGTGCTCGGCGACCGGCGGCCGCGAGCGCGCGTGGGCCAGGGGGTCCGAGCCATGGCCGGCCGCCTGCTCGGCGGCGATCCCGGCCCGCACGATCTCGTCGTTCTCGGCATGCACCCCGACGAGGCCGCCGGCCCCGGCGATGGCGGCGAACGCTGCCAGCAACTGGCCGTCCGGGATCCGCGGGAAGCGGATCGGGTGGGTCTCGAAGGTGGACAGCTTGAAGGCGGCGGCGCCGGCCTGGACGAGCGCGGGCACGTCGTCGATCGGCCCCCGGGGCGGGACCGTCGCCCACAGCGCGACGTCGACCACGGCCTGGCGCTCGACGTCGGCGACCTTGGCCTCGAACGCAGCCAGCGAGTCGACCGGCCCCTCGGCGTCGTCGTAGGGCATGTCGACGATCGTCGTGACCCCGCCGGCCGCCGCCGCCCGGGTGCAGGACTCGATCCCTTCGCCGGCGTAGCTGCGGGTGTGCACGTGAACGTCGACGGCGCCCGGAAGGAGGAGGGCGTCGCCGAAGTCGGTTCCGCCGCCGGCCGGTCCGATGTCCTGGATGCGGCCGCCGGCGAATATCAGGCCGGCCCGGACCGTCGAACCGTCAGGCCGGAGAAGTTGCCCGCTGATTTTCTCGATTAATGAGATGAGATAAGCGTACATTACGATCGTGATGTGCCAGTGATCTCAACAGACGAGAGCGTCGTCCTCAACGGAGACGGCCTGACCGTCGATCACGTCCTGGCCGTGGCCCGCGGTCGCGCCCGGGTGGCGCTCGACGAGGCGGCGCTCGTCCGGGTGCGGGCGGCCCGGGAGGTCGTCGACCGGGTGCTGGCCAGCGGCGACCCGGTGTACGGGCTCAACACCGGCCTGGGGTCGCTGGCCCGCCACCGGATTCCACTGGAGGAGATCGGCGCGTTCTCGTTTGCCACCGTCGCCGACCAGGTCTCGTCGTACGGGCGTCCGCTGGCCACCGACGTCGTCCGGGCCATGATGGTCTCCCGCGTCAACGGGATGCTCAAGGCCGGCGTCGGCGTCCGGCGCGAGCTCATCGAGGCGCTCGTCAATCTGCTCAACCTCGGCATCCACCCGGTGGTGCGCATGGTCGGCTCGGTCGGGCAGGGGGACCTGTCGGAGATGGCCGACATCGGCAAGGTGCTGATCGGCCGCGGCTGGGCCGAGTACCAGGGCAAGATGGTCCCCGGAGCCGAGGCGCTGGAGCGGGCCGGAGTGGAGCCGATCGCGCTGGGGCCGAAGGAGGCACTGGGACTGATCAGCGCCAACGGCGTGACGATGGGCCGCGGATCGCTGGTGCTCGTCGACGCCGCCGACCTGATCGAGAGCCTCCAGATCGCGGCCGCCCTGACCTTCGAGGCGTTTGAGGCCAACCTGTCGATCATCCACCCGGCCGCCGCCCGTGCCCGCCCCCACAGCGGTCTGGAGCGGGCCATGTCGCGGCTGCGCGAGCTGCTGGAGGACTCATACCTGTGGCGGCCGGGCGCGGCGCGCAACCTCCAGGACCCGCTGTCGATCCGGTGCGTGCCCCAGGCCCATGGTGCGCTCTACGATGCCCTGTCGGTGGTGCGCGGGCTGATGGAGATTGAGCTCAACTCGGCCGGTGACAACCCGCTCGTACTGGTGGAGGAGTCGGCGATCGTGTCGGTCGGCAACTTCGACGTGGCCTCGCTGGCGATGGCCTTCGATTACTTGCGGATGGGGATCGCCCACGCCGCGCAGGTCGCCAACGAACGGGTTCAGAAGCTGTTGTGGAGCCACTTCAGCGGTCTGCCCACCGGGCTGGCCCGGGGGGACGGGCCGACCGGCGGGCTGCGCCCGCTCGGCCGCTCGTTCGCCGCGTTGGCCTCCGAGGCCCGGATGCTGGCCAACCCGGTCTCGCTCGACTACCGCGGACAGCTGGCCGAGGGGGTGGAGGACCACGCGTCGATGGCGCCGCTGGCGGTCAGCACCACGTCGTCGCTGGTCAGCCTGGCCCACCGGCTCGTCGCGCTGGAGCTGATCCTGGCGGCCCAGGCGATCGATCTGCGTGGCGGGCCGGAGCGGCTGGGAGCCGGGACCGCCCGGGCGTACGCGGTCGTGCGCGGCTACGCCGGAGAGCTGACCGACGAGACCGAGTGGAACGCCGACGTGGAGGGGCTGGCCGGGCTCGTCGCCGACGGCGCGCTCGCCCACCGCGTCGCCCGCGTCGCCGGCGCCCGGCCGGCGCTGTCCGAGCACGAGCCGCCCGGGATCTAGTGGCCCCTCCCGCAAATACGCTCGCATTCGAGGCGCGCCTGGCGGCGCCAGCGCCGGCCTGCGGCCCGCTCGGCCTCCTGCCTCGCCAAATCGGGCCGCGCCGGCGTCATCCGGCTGTCCTCGGAGCCTCGTGTAGCGCTGCTACACGTCGGCTCCTGCGTCCTCGCCTGGCATCCACCAGTCGCACCTCTCGGTGCGAACGTACTTACGAGAGCGACCACTGATGCACGCGGGCCGGGAGAGCTGATGCACGCGGGCCGGGAGAGCTGATGCCGGAGGGAGCGCTGCAGCGCGCCGTCGAGCTACTGGCCCGCCTGGGGACGGATCCGGCGCCGGGGACGGTGGCCGAGCTGGCCGGCGCCGCCGGCATGCCGACGAGCACCGCGTACCGGCTCCTGGCCGAGCTCGAGGCGCACGGCCTGGTGGAGCGCGGGGCGGACCGCAGCGTGGCGCTGGGCACGCGGCTGGTGGCCCTGGGGCGCAGCGCCGAGGCCGGCCTGCACGAGCGCCTGGTGGCGCCCGCCACCACGCTCATGGAGGACCTGTCCCACCGGGTCGGCGAGACCGTGATCCTGTGCGCGCCCTGCGGCCTGGAGGCGATCATGCTCCACGCCGTCGAGGCCGAGCGCCACTCGATGCGCCTGTCCTACCCGGCCTTTCGCCGCGCACCGATGCACCGCGGCGCCTCAGGCAAGATCATGGCCGCCTACCTGGAGCCCGCTGAGCGACAGCGCCTGGTGGCGGCGGCGGGCCGGCCGCAGCTGGGCGACGAGCTGGACGAGATCCGCGCCCGGGGTGTCGCCTTCACGGCCGGCGAGCTCGATGCCGGCGCCGCGGCGGTGGCCGCGCCGATCCTGGATCGCCGCGGACGGATCCTGGCCGGCCTGTCGATCGCCGGGCCGGAGCAGCGCATTCGCGCCGACCTGGACGGGGCAGGGGCGGCGGTGACGGCGACGGCGCAGCGGATCGAGCGGGCGGCGCAGCGGGCTGAGCGCCGCCCACCGGGTGACCTATGAGTGAACGGGAGCGCGGGCGCGTGGGGCACGGCGCCCGTTGACGCTCGGTCTGCGGCCGGGGCGCGGAGCGGCCGGCACCAGCCGGTCCTCCGCGCCCGGACGCAGGACGAGGATCTCGCCGGGGGCGTGCTCGAGGAGCCAGGCGACGTCGTCCGGGCCGAAGCCGTGGGCGCCCTTGATGGCGGCGGCGATGACGATCCGGTCGTAGCGCTCGTTGGCGACCGCCTGGCGCAGGGCGTGCCGGTAGGTGCGCCCGCGCTCCAGCCGCGAGTCGACCGGGACGCCGTAGGCGGCCGCCCGCTGCTCGATGGTCTCCTGGAGGGGGATGCACACGCCGGCCTGGCGCGGCAGCGCGGAATCAAGCGGGAGGTTGAGGGGCACGCCGGCCAGGAAGACGGGCACCAGGGTGGCGTCCTCCGCGCGCGCCAGGCGCAGCGCAGCGTCGAGCGCCGGGCGCGACAGCGCCGAGGCGACGAACGGGAACAGGATGCGCCGAGCGCCCGGCGTCGGCTGGGACGCCGGCGGCCGGGCCGAGCCGGTCCGCTGGCGGACGATGAGCGCCGCCAGCGCGACGGCCAGCACGACCACGACGGCGATGAGAACGGCGGTCATGTCAGGTCTCCTCCTCCGTTACACGCTGCGTGCGGTCGGCGACGATCCGGACATCGACGCCCGGCAGCAGCGTGATGAGCCGGAACGGCAGCGAGGGGTGAACGAGGCGCCCCAGCGCCCCGCGCGGGCTGGGCGTGCCCGTGAGCACGTAGGTGGTCCCCCGTTCCCGCGCGAAGCGCTGAGTGACGAGCGCGACATCCGGGCCGCGCTCCACAAACAGATGGGCGCCGAGGACGCTGGACAGGCGGCGCAGGGCGGCGAGCTGCTCGCGCTCCGCATCGGTGGGCTCGGCATCGGTGACCCACAGGACGTCCAGCTCGGCGCCGAGGCGCTGGGCCGACCGCCAGGCCCGGCGCACGACGCGCTGGGAGGAGGGGTCCGGCTCCACCAGCGCCAGCAGCCGCTCGCCGATGGCCGACGCGCTGTGACCGTTGACCAGGCTGTCCTCGTCGCGCCGCCGCCCCGGGGAGCCGTCGCCGGGGAGCCGCTTGTGCTCCACCTCCTCGGCCACCTGGCGCAGGGCCACCTCGCGCAGCGCCGACAGGTTCTCGATCTTGAAGAAGTTGTTCAGCGCGGTCTGGATGCGCTCCGGCGGATACACCTTGCCGGCCTGGAGGCGCTCGATCAGCGAGTCCGGGGTGATGTCGATGAGCACGACGTCGTCGGCCGAGGCGATGACCGCATCGGGGACCGTCTCGCGCACGCGGGTGCCGGTCAGCTCCGCCACCTGGTCGTTGAGGCTCTCCAGATGCTGGACGTTGACCGTCGAGAACACGTCGATGCCGGCGTTGAGCACGTCCTCGATGTCTTCGTAGCGCTTGCCGTGCTCGCTGCCCGGAGCGTTGGTGTGGGCCAGTTCGTCGATCAGCGCCAGCTCAGGAGCGCGCGCCAGGATGGCTGGGAGATCCATCTCCTCCAACTCCGTCCCGCGGTAGTCGACCTGCCGGCGGGGGACGACCTCCAGGCCGTCCGCCCGCGCCATTGTCTCGGCGCGTCCGTGGGGCTCCAGGTAGCCGATCACCACGTCACGCCCCGCCAGCGCCTCGGCCCGCGCCTCGACGAGCATCTGATAGGTCTTGCCGACCCCGGCCGCCATGCCGAGGAAGATCTTGTAGCGACCTCGACTGACCGACATCGTCCGATCCTCCCACGCGCGTCTATCCGTGCCCGGGTGGGCGGGCACCGAGTCACGCCCCGAGCAGGTTGTGGACGATGAGATCGATCAGCTTGATGCCGATGAACGGCGCGATCAGGCCGCCCAGGCCGTAGATCCACAGGTTGCGCCGGAGCAGCGCGCTGGCGCCGATCGGCCGGTACTTGACGCCCCTGAGCGCGAGCGGGATCAGCAGCGGGATGACGAGCGCGTTGAAGATGATCGCCGAGATGATCGCCGAGCGGGGGGTGCCGAGGTTCATCACGTTGAGCACGTGGAGCGGCCCCTGGGGTGGGTGGGACGAATAGGCGGCCCAGGTGGTGACGAAGATGGCCGGGAGGATGGCGAAGTACTTGGCCACGTCGTTGGCGATGGAGAACGTGGTCAGCGCGCCGCGGGTGATCAGCAGCTGCTTGCCCACCTCGACGATCTCGATGAGCTTGGTCGGGTTTGAGTCGAGGTCGACCATGTTGCCCGCCTCGCGGGCGGCCTGGGTGCCGGTGTTCATGGCCACGCCCACATCGGCCTGGGCCAGCGCGGGGGCGTCGTTGGTGCCGTCGCCGGTCATGGCCACCAGCCGGCCCTGGCTCTGCTGCTCCTTGATGAGCGCCAGCTTGGCCTCCGGGGTGGCCTCGGCCAGGAAGTCGTCCACGCCGGACTCCTCGGCGATCTTGGCCGCGGTCAGGCGGTTGTCACCGGTGATCATGACTGTGCGGATGCCCATTTGGCGGAGGTGGTCGAAGCGTTCGCGCATGCCCTCCTTGATCGTGTCCTTGAGGTAGATCACGCCCATCACCTGGGAGTCGCGGGCGACGGCCAGCGGCGTACCGCCCTCGCGACCGATCCGGTCGAGCACTGGCTGCAGCTCGGCCGGCGGCTGCCCGCCTTCATCGGTGACGAACCGGATGACGGCGTCGCCGGCGCCTTTGCGCAACTGCCGGCCGTCGAGGTCGACGCCGCTCATCCGGGTCTGGGCGCTGAACGGGACGAACTCGGCGTGCAGCTCCGCCATGTCGTGCTCGCGGATTCCGTACTGCTTGGCCAGCACGACGATCGACCGGCCCTCCGGCGTCTCGTCGGCCAGCGATGACAGCTGGGCCACCTCGGCCAATTCGGCCTCCGACACCCCCGGCATGGGGATGAACTCCGAGGCCAGGCGGTTGCCGATCGTGATCGTGCCCGTCTTGTCCAGGAGCAGCACGTCGACGTCGCCCGAGGCCTCCACGGCCCGGCCGGACAGGGCCA
>JBPYFQ010000215.1:0-17278 GCA_051985625.1 Solirubrobacteraceae bacterium | reverse complement strand
CGCCGGGGCTGCGCGTTCTCGACGACGACGAACTGCTCCGGCGTCACGACGCCGCGGCGCTCCTGGTGCGCGGTGCGGCGCCGGCCCTGGACGACCTGGTCGCGCGGTTGGTCGGCGCGGGTGTCGGCGTGCGGGAGTTGGCGCCCGTCGTGGCGCCGCTCGAGGCGGCCTTCCTGGCCCTGACCGCGGCCTGCGCCGAACCGAGCCAGGAGGAGGACCGATGACCGCCGCGGCCGTCACGCTGCGGGGCGCCGGCGCCCGGCCGGCGCCCGTGCGGCGCGGCTACCGCTTCGAGTTGATCAAGCTGCTGGCCCAGTGGCCGATCCGCCTGGCCCTCCTGGCCTGCTGGCTCGGCCCGGCGCTGATCGTCGCCGCCATCAGTCAGCAGAGCTCGTTGCCGGCCGATACCGCGTTCGGCCGGTGGATGAGTCAGACCGGCTGGGCCGGACCGCTGGTGGTTCTGTCGTTCTCCGGCAGCTGGGTGTTGCCGCTGTTGACCTCTCTGGTCGCCGGCGACATCTTCGCCAGCGAGGACCGGCTCGGCACGTGGCGACACCTGCTCGTCGCGATGCGGTCACCGCGGCGGATCTTCGCGGCCAAGGCGCTCGCCAGCCTCACCGTCATCATGCTGCTGGCGGTCGGGCTGTGCACCTCGGGCGTCGTCGGCGGACTGGCGGCGGTGGGGAACCGGCCGCTGGTGGGCCTCGACGGTCACCTGCTCGCTCCGGGGCAGGCGGCGGGGGCGGTCCTGCTGGCGTGGGCCAGCGTGCTGGCACCGACGCTGGCGTTCGCCGCCGTCGGGCTGCTTGGCTCGGTGGCGCTGGGCCGGTCTCCCATGGGGCTGGTGATGCCCGCGCTGCTCGCCCTCCTGCTCCAGGTTGCGCAACTGCTTCCGTTGCCCATCGTCGTGCGCGTCGCCCTGCCCAGCTATGGCTTCATCGCCTGGCGCGGGCTGTTCACCGACCCTGTACAGACCGTCCCGGTGGTCATTGGCGTGGCCGTCAGCCTCGTGTTGGCGGCGGCCGCCACCGCGCTGGCCTACCGGCTCTTCATGCGACGTGACTTCACCGACCTGGCGTACGACGGATTCGGCCGCGCCGCTCTGGTGGGAGCTGTGCTGCCGTTGGCCGCTCTGTTCGCGGTCACCGTTGCGGTGATCGCCGGCGCGACACCGGCCTCCGGCTCGGGGATCGACGGAGCTAAGTTGAACCGCTCCCTGGCGACGGCGTTCGCCCATCTGTACCGCATGCAGACACGGGAGCTGCACCGTCCCGCCGTCACGGAGGCGGAACTGCGGACCAGCGTCTCCTGTGACAAGGGCGGGGCCCTCGTCGCGGATGTCGGCCCGGGCAACGACTGGCGGTGTGTGGTGACGTGGCGGCTCCCAGGTTCCGCGGCGGTTGGCTCAGGCATCTATCAGCTCGACGTCAACCCCGACGGGCGTTACGTCGCCGACGGTGACGGACCACAGGAGGTCAACGGCTTCTTCCAGGTTCACACCGTGACCGGCGATGCGCCGAATCCCCTCTGGCAGTTCGATGGCTCGATCGATCTGTTGACCGCCGTGTCGCCCAGATAGGGCGGCCGGGCTGGCCGGGAACCCGCGGGACCGGAAGCAGGGTCCGCCGCTGTGCCCGTCGAAAGGTGCATCCGATATGACGAGTCGCGGGACCGACTATGTCGTTGCGGACGGGATGGCCCCGGGGGGTCTGCGTGCCGCGTTGGCGGAGCACCTGGACCTCCAGGCCGAGACCGGTCAGGTGGCCAAGCGCGCCTATTTCGACACGTTTGAGGGACGGGTGCGCCGAGCCGGCATGTCGCTGCTGTGGGAGGACGGGTGGCTCCACCTTGCGGGCGGTGACGGTCGTGCCATCGCCGCGATGAGCTTCTCGCCCATGCCGACGGTGCTCCGCGCATCGGATCTTCCGCCGGGTGCTCTGCACGATCGCCTGGCGCCGGTCATCGGCCTGCGGGCTGCCACCGCCCACGCCAGCATGCGGATCAGCCGACGAGCGCTGCGCGTCCTGGACCGGGAGGGCAAGACCGTCACTCGCCTCGGCATCGAGGAGCCGTCGATCACGCTCGCCGGGCGCAGGCGCGGACGGCTGGCCACGAGACTGACCATCACCGGGGTCCGGGGCTACGACAAGTCCGCGGGCCAGGTGCGGCGCGTCGTGGAGGACAAGCTCGGCTTGGCCGCAGCACGCGAGTCGCTGGCGGACGAGGCGGTCCTGGCGGCCGGTGGAACGCCAACGTGCCTCGCACCGAGCTTGGATATCGCGCTGGAGCCGCAGCAGCGCGCCGACCACGCCGCCGCCGCGATCTTGACCCAGCTGACCGCGGTGATCGAGGCCAACCTGCCGGGCACCCTCGCCGACATCGACACCGAGTTCCTCCACGACCTCCGCGTCGGCGTCAGGCGGACCCGGTCCGTGCAGCGTGAGTTCAAAGACGTGTTCCCACAGCCGGAACTCGCGCGCTTCCGAGCCGAGTTCCGGTGGCTACAGGAGATCACCGGACCCACCCGCGACCTCGACGTCTACCTGCTGGACTTCGACTCGTTCGTGGGCTCGCTTCCCGCGGGCAGGCAGCCCGACCTCGAGGTGCTCCGCGTGCTGTTGACAGAGCGTCGCGACCGCGCGCGCCGGCAGATGGTGCGGGTCCTGCGCTCCCGGCGCACGCACACCCTGCTGACCGATTGGAAGCAGTTCGTGGTGACGCTCCCCGGCCGTTCTGGGGACGACCGTCCGGACGCAGCACGTCCCATCGTCGAACTGGCCGGCCAGCGGATCACCAAGGTCTACCGGCACATGGTGAAGATGGGGGCACGAATCGACGACCAGAGCTCGCCGGGCGCGTTGCACGACCTGCGCAAGCGCGGGAAGGAACTGCGGTATCTGCTCGAGTTCTTCGCGCCGCTCTTCCCGCCGGCATCGGCGCGGCCGATGATCAAGACGCTCAAGTCGCTGCAGGACACCCTGGGGCGGTTCCAGGACCGCGAGATCCAGGCCGAGATGCTGCGCTCGCTCGGCGACGAGATCGCGACGCGGCAGTACGGCCCGGTCGCCCTGATGGCGATGGGGGTGCTCGTCGAACGACTCGAAGCCCAACAGGCCGAGGCGCGGGCGGAGTTCGCGCAGAGGTTTGCGCCGTTTGCCGCCCGACGGCGCCAGGCTGCCGGCCAGGCGCTCTTCGCATGAGCACGATCCTCGCCACCTACAACGTCAAGGGCGGAGTCGGGAAGACGTCAGCCGCGGTGAACCTCGCCTATCTCGCGGCACTCGGTGGCGCGAACACTCTCCTCTGGGACCTGGACCCGCAGGGTGCCAGCACCTACCTGTTCCGCATCAGGCCGAAGATCAAGGGTGGCGCAGCGAAACTGGTCCGCGGCAAGCGTCACATCGGCGGGCTCATCAAGGGCACGGACTTCGACCGCCTCGACCTGCTGCCGGCCGACTTCTCCTACCGCCACATGGATCTGGCGCTGGACAACGCCAAGCGGCCGACGCGGCGGCTGGCGCGGGTGCTGGCCCCGGTGGCCGAGGAGTACGACTACATCTTCCTCGACTGCCCGCCCAGCATCTCGCTCGTGTCCGAAAGCGTGTTCGAGGCGGCCGACGCGCTGCTCGTCCCGCTGATCCCCAGCACGCTGTCCTCCCGGACCTTCGACCAACTCCGCCAGGTCGTCGATGACAGCGCTCGCGCCCCGCACGTGCTCGGGTTCTTCTCGATGGTCGACGGGCGCAAGCGCCTCCATCGGGAGATCATGGAGTCCCTCTCAACACAGCGGGACGTGCTCAGCACCGCGATTCCCACCGCCAGTGACGTCGAGCGGATGGGCTTGCATCGCACCGTGGTGGATCGCTCCGCCCCACGCCGGTCGGCCGCGCGCGCCTACCGCGCGCTGTGGTCGGAGATACGCGACCAGCTCGCTGGTCAGCCGTCTCCGTGAGCTTGGGCGCCCGGCCCGCTCTTATCGGGCTGGATCACCCGCTCAGCGCGTCGCCTCCTGCGCGCGGCGGGGCAGTTTCCAGCCGGGGCGGACGAAGTGGCACGTGTAGCCGTTGGGGTAGCGCTCCAGATAGTCCTGGTGCTCTGGCTCCGCCTCCCAGAACGGTCCGGCCGGCGCCACCTCGGTGACGACCTTGCCGGGCCACAGGCCCGAGGCGTCGACGTCGGCGATCGTGTCCTCCGCGACACGGCGCTGCTCGTCATCGACGTAGTAGATCGCCGAGCGATAGCTCGCGCCGACATCGTTGCCCTGACGGTTCTTCGTCGTCGGGTCGTGGATCTGGAAGAAGAACTCCAGCAGGTCCCGGTAGGAGATGCGGTCCGGGTCAAACAGGATCTCGATCGCCTCCGCATGGGAGCCGTGGTTGCGGTACGTCGCGTTGGGCGTATCGCCACCCGTGTAGCCGACGCGCGTGCCGACCACACCATCGAGCTTGCGGATCAGATCCTGCACGCCCCAGAAGCACCCGCCGGCAAGTATCGCCTTCTCGGTTTCAGCCATTTGTCTGCTCCTCTCGTTGCTCAGGACTGTACGAAGGCCAGCAGATCAGCGTTGATCGTCTCGGCCTGCGTGGTGGGCATGCCATGCGGAAACCCCTCGTATGTCTTCAGCGTCCCGTTCTGCACGAGCTTGGCGGACAGGGGTCCCGAGTCGGCATAGGGCACGACCTGGTCGTCGTCGCCATGCATGACCAGAACCGGGACGCTGATCTGCTTGAGGTCCTCCGTGAAATCGGTCTGGGAGAACGCCACGATCCCGTCGTAGTGGGCCTTGGCGCCGCCCATCATTCCCTGCCGCCACCAGTTCTCGATGATGGCTTCCGAGGGCTCCGCGCCGGGGCGGTTGAAGCCGTAGAAGGGACCGGCGGCAAAGTCGCGGTAGAACACGGACCGGTGGGCGGCGACCTCGGCCTGGAGGCCGTCGAAGACGCTCTTGGGCAGGCCGCCGGGGTTGGCATCGGTCTGGAGCATGAGCGGCGGCACCGAGCTGATCAGCACGGCTTTCGCGACCCGGCTCTCGCCGTGCCTGGCGATGTACCGCACCACCTCGCCGCCGCCCGTGGAATGCCCGACGTGCACGGCATCCCGGAGGTCGAGATGGGCGGTCAGCGCCGCCAGATCGTCGGCGTAATGGTCCATGTCATGACCCTGGCCGGTCTGGGACGAGCGCCCGTGCCCGCGCCGGTCATGGGCGATCACCCGGTAGCCGTGCTCGAGGAAGAACAGCATCTGGGTGTCCCAGTCGTCCCCTGAGAGCGGCCAGCCATGGCTGAAGACGATCGGCTGCCCCGAGCCCCAGTCCTTGTAGAAGATCTCCGTGCCGTCAGCCGTGGTGATCGTGCCCATACGGTGGTCCCTCCGTTGGTCGAGGCGCTGGCGCCGACCTCTCGCGAATCGCCATTCGAGATTAGCGGGGGTTGCTGCCCGCCCGGGTCTGCGGGCTGGGGACCTCCTCCCAGTCGCCCGTCGCCACGTGGCAGGCGACCAGCGTGGAGCCGAGCGGTCGCGGCCTGGGCGTGACCTGCGCGCACTTCTCGATCGCATACGGACACCGACCGCGGAAGCGGCACCCCTCGGTGGGATTGATCACCTTGGGTGGGTCCCCGGTGTCGGTGGCGAGCGACTCGTCCTGGTCGCCGCCGTCGGCGACCGCCGAGAGGAGCAGTTGCGTGTACGGGTGCTTGGGGTCCGACAGGACCTGTTCCGTCGGGCCGGTCTCGACCAGATGGCCGGCGTACATCACGACGATGCGGTCGGCGACGTACCGGGCGCTGGCGAGGTCGTGCGTGATGTAGAGGATCGAGACGTCCTCCTGGTCGCGCAGGCCGGCCATCATGTTCAGAACGCCGACGCGGATCGACGTGTCCAGCATCGACACCGGCTCGTCGGCCAGGATCAGCTTCGGTCCAAGCGCCAGGGCCTGGGCGAACCCGATCCGCTGGCGTTCGCCTCCGCTCATCTCATACGGGTATCGCGTGAGCATTCGCGGACTGAGCCCGACGGCCTCGCACACGCGTTCGGCTTCGCGCTGGCGGTCACGCGGACCGAGGTCCGCTCGGTGCAGGGCCATGTTGCGCATCAGCCCGTGTGAGATCCGGAACACCGGATGGAAGGCGCTGAACGGGTCCTGCAGGACGATGGCCACCTCTCCCCGGTACCAGAGCAGGTCCTGGCGGGAGCGCAGACTCTGAAGCGGGCGGCCCCGGTAGTAGATCTCTCCCCGGGTGGGGCGATAGATCCGGGCCAGCAGGCGGGCGACCGTGCTCTTCCCGCTGCCGCTTTCGCCCACCAGGGCGACGATCTCACGCTCCTGAATGCTGACGTTGAAGTCGTCGACGGCGTGGAGCACCTGCTTGGAGAACATTCCGCCGAGCCGGAAGTGGCGCGTCAGGTCGACCGTTCGGAGGAGAGGCTCATCCGGCTCGGCCGGGGTGTCGCGCGGAGCGGGCGTCTCGGCCATGACTCAGCCTACCTCCGCTGCCTGCTCGGTGTAGAGCAGGCAGCGGACCTGCGCGTCGCCGACTGGATAGAGCTCGGGTTCGTGGGTCAGGCAGGCCGGCATGACCTCGGGACAGCGCGGATGGAACCGGCACCCGCCGGGTGGCCGGGCCAGGTCCGGGGGGCTTCCCGGAATCCCCACCAGCTCGCGGCGCGGGCCGCGGACCGAGGGGAACGCGTTCATCAGCCCTCGGCTGTAGGGATGCAGCGGTCGTTCGAACATCGCCTCGGTCCGGGCGGCCTCCGCCACCTGGCCCGCGTACATCACGATGACCCGGTCGGAGTAGCGCCTGACCAGCGACATGTCATGCGTGACGAAGATGACCGCGAACCCCAGCCGCCGCTGCAGGTCTCGCACCTTGTTCATCAGCGACTGCTGGGCCACGACGTCGAGCGCCGACGTTGGCTCGTCCATGATCACCAGCTGAGGCGTGTACAGGAGCGCCATCGCGATCATCGCCCGCTGGCGCATGCCGCCGCTCAGTTGGTGGGGGTAGCTGTTGAGGTGGGCGGGGTCGATCCCCACCAGGTCCATGACCTCCACCGACCGGTCCCTGACCTCGGCGCTCGACATCTTGCTGTGGGCCAGAAGGGTGTCCTTGAACTGGGCTGCGATGCTCTTCATCGGGTTGAGCGCGTTCATGGCGCTCTGCATCACCACCGAATAGTCACGCCAGCGCATATGGCGAAGCTCACCTTCGGTGAGCCGCACCATGTCGCGGCCGCGGAAGATGACCTCACCGCCGACGATCTCGCCGGGAGGGGAGAGCAGGTGGGCCACCCCAAAGAGCAGCGTCGACTTTCCGCAGCCGGACTCGCCGACGACTCCCAGGAACTCGCCGGACGCCAGCGTGAAGCTCACGTGATCCACCGCGCGGACGTCGTCCGCCTCGGTGAGGTAGTCGATCGTCAGGCCGTCGACTTCAAGCAGAGGCTCGGCCACGTCGTCTCCTCACCGGCCGCAGCGCCGGGTTGCCGATCTCGTCGAACGCGTAGTTCAACAGCGCGAAGCCGGCCCCCAGCAGGGCCACGGCCGCGCCCGGCGCCAGGGCCCACCACGGGTTGCCGGCCTCCAGGGCCGACGCCTGCTGCGAGTTGTAGAGCATCGTCCCCCACATCAACTCGCTGCTGTTTCCCAGCCCCAGGAACTGAAGGCTGGCGGCGAATCCCACCACGTACACCGCCAGCGACAGGAACGACGCGGCGATCAGCGAGGTCATGGTCGGAACGATCTCCACCAGGATGATGTACAGCCCGCGCTCGCCACGCGCCCGCGCCGCCACGAGGAAGTCACGACCGCGGATCGACAGTCCCTGCGATCGCAGCTGCCTCGCCTGGAACGCCCAGCTGGTGATGCACAGCACGATCACCAGGGACGTGACTCCGGGGGGGAGGTAGGCCGCCAGCAGGATCAGCAGCGGCAGCACTGGGAGGATCAGGAACACGTCGATCACCACGGTCAGCACACGGTCGGTGACGCCGCCCAGGTATGCCGAGGCCACCCCGATGATCGTCGACAGGAAGGTGGCGATGATCGTGACGACGAGCGTTACCACGAGCGTCAGCCGCGTGCTCCAGACCAGCTGCGAGAAGACGTCTTGGCCGAGTTGGGTGGTGCCCAGCAGGTGGGCGGCCGACGGTCCGGCGTTCTGCGCGTAGACCGTCGCCTGCGGGTCATCGGGCGCAATCAGCCCGGGGAACGCCGCGGCGAAGGCGATCACGAGCAGGATCACGGCGCCGGCCGTCGCCTTGCGGTTCCGCAGCACCGCGCGCAGGAAGCGCCGCGGCGCACGGGTGGCCTCGACGTCGGTGATCCCATCGGCTACCGCGATGTCAGGGATCGACATCTCAGGCCTCCCGCGTCCGAGGATCGAGCGCCGCCGTGATCAGGTCGGCGATCAGGACGCAGATCAGCACGGCGAGCGTGTAGACGAGGAACAGGCCCTGCATCAGAGGCAGGTCGTGGTCGGTGGTCGCCGTGTAGAACAGGTATCCGAGCCCGGGGTACGAGAACAGATATTCCACCACGATCGCTCCGCCCAGCACGTAGCCGAGTTGCATCGCGAACCCCGTCAGGTTGGGCAGGATCGCGTTGCGGCCGGCGTAGCCGACCACGATCTCCCGAGTGGCCAGCCCCTTGGCCCGGGCGGTTTTCACATAGTCCTCGGAGATCGTCGTGATCATGTTGTTGCGCATCGAGTACACCCAGAGGCCCGCGGTCACGACCACCAGGCTGATCCCCGGGAGCAGGGCATGCTTGAGCACATCCCCGATGAACGAGAGCGAGAAGGTAGGCGTGGCCCCGACGCTGTAGTTGCCGCTGAGGGGCAGCCAGTTCAGCTTGACGGCGAACACGTAGATGAGGAGCAGCCCGACGAAGAACACCGGGACGGTGGAGATGATGAACAGCGTCGGCGGGAGGACCGCATCCAACCGGCTGCCGCGCCGCCACGCGCTCGTCGCCCCCGCGATGGTCCCGATGAGGAACGCGATCACGGTCGTCACCCCGACCAGACCCAGCGTCCAGGGCAGCTTCGACCTGATCTCGGTCATCACCGGAACGCCCTGCGCCGTGACGCCGAACTGGCCGGTCAGGCAGTTCCCCAGATACTGGAAGTAGCTGGCGAACACGCTCTGATGGACGTTGACGCCAAACTGGATCTCCAGGGCGTGCAACGCGCCTGGGTTGGCGCCGTGAAATGTGGCCAGCACGGCCTGCGCCTCGTTGCCGGGCATCACCCGCGGGATGATGAAGTTGACCGTCAGCGCCGCCCAGAGGGTAAGCAGGAACAGCGCGCCACGCTTGGCGAGGTAGTTCATTGCCGGAACTGGCCTATCTGGGCGGTGCTGACAGGTGCCTCCTCAGCTGGTTGGATACAGGTGCGTCAGTAGCACGGCGTTGTCAGGAGTGGAATAGGGCGACGGCTGCGCATACGGGTTCGACGCGTTCGGCCAGCCGCCGATGTGCGAGGTGTCGTACTGGAACCAGTCCACGCCCTCGGTGACTGGGATGAAAGGAATATCTTTCACCATCACCTGCTGAATCTGGTGCATGATCTGCACCTGCTGGGCGTGGCTCGCCCCGGCGTACTGATTGAACAGGGCGTCGGTAGAGGCTGACTTGTAGCGCGAGAAGTTGTACGAGCCGATGCTTCCGCTGAACAGAGCCCCCCGGAGCTCGTAGTAGGGACTCGGTCCCGGGACCGGCCCAAGGCCGCCGCTGCCGGCGTAGGCGAGCTGGAAGTGGCCGCTGGCGAGATCGGTTCCGTAGGGACCGGAGTTCTCATCCTGGACGGTCACGGCAATACCCACCGCCTTCAGCTCCTGGGTGATGACCTGAAGCGAAGAATCCCAGTCGGAGTAGCCGCTGATGGTCTTGATCGTGAACGAGAGAGGAGCGCCGCCTTTCTGGTAGATCCCGTTCGACCCTTTGGTGAAGCCGGCGGACTTCAGCAGCTGCTCGGCCTTGGCCGGGTCGTAGCTCGGCTGGGGAAGCGAAGTGTCGGCCCAGCTCTGGAACGTCGGCGTGATGACGCCTGTCTGGTTGGCCGGCTGCTGATAGCCGCTCTCTCCCAGTCGCGCCACGTTCGGCTTGTTGATCGCGTACGCCAGCGCCTCCCGCACCGCCAGCTGGCCGAGCAGCGGGTTGGTCAGGTTGGGGACCAGGGACACGTTTCCGACGGGCGGGAACCAGTAGTGGCGATGCGTCGGATCGTGTGCGATATAGAACGACTGGATGTTGGGGACGTACTGACCGCCCCAATTACCCTGGCCGGTCGAGAGGGCCAGGTTGCCCGGTGTGTTGCTGAGGTACGCCGGATAATCGACCTCCGCGACCTGCGGCACCGGATGGCTGGCCGTGCTCTGCCAGTAGTGCGGGTTACGCAGGTACTTGATGTTCTGCCCGCTGCAGTTGGACATCACGTACGGGCCGGTGCCCACAGGATGTGAGTCTGAATACGTAGAGAGCTTGCTCTGGTTGAGGGTCGACCAGATGTGCTGCGGAACGATCGGAGTCAGGTCGGCGACGAAGTAGAAATATGGCTGTGCTGGCGCTTTGAAGGTGAATACGACCTGGTTGGTTCCCTTCAGCGCGACGTTGGTCAAGGGACCGCCATCATTGGCCCAGAGGGCGTTGAGATCGATCGCCTTATCGTTCTTGATGGCGTTGAACGTGTAGAGCACGTCATTGGCGCTGAACGGCTTGCCGTCGCTCCAGGTGACCCCGTTCCGGATCGTGAAGGTGAGCGTCTTGTAGCCGTTCGAAAACTGCGACGAGGTCGCCAGCCACGGGACCGGAGGCTTGGTGCTCTGGAGGATGTTGACGTACTCCAGCGGCTCGTACATGGGAGACGTGACGCCGATGGTCGCGAGCGACGGATTGAATGGGTTGAACTGGCAGGTCCAAGTCGCTCCGGTCACGTTGACGATGCTGATCTTGCCGCCGATCTTTCCGGTGTTCGCCGCCCCGGACGTCTTCCCCGAGCTGGGCGATGTGTGAGTGCCCGTCGTCTTCGACGCCGAGCCGCAGGCGGCGACCACCAATGCCACGGCAGCCAACGACACGATCCATTTGACGCGTCTCATCGATACCCTCCGATCCCCTTCGACATTTGCCAGCGTGCTGCTGGACCACGCTGGATGCGGTCCGCGGGCGAGACCCCAACTCGCCCGCGGTTCGAGTCAATGCAGGCGCGCGCCATGCCGTAGCCGTCCAGCCGGCCCAGGCCCAGGCGCGCACGTTCCCGCCCCAAGGGCGCGCGCTCCAACTCCACCCGCGCGCGCTCCAACTCCACCCGCGCGCGTTGGTTGCAGGTGCGGTCAGACGATGCGGCGCGCGGTCGCCGCGCACGTGGAGCTGCCAACACGACCTTCCCGAGACGGGCCCCGAGGCCATTTGTCAACTGTCTGAACAAAAGGACCATATCGCCGTTGCTCCCACTGTTCAAGCGGGCGGAACGCCGGCTCCCTGCGCGAAGGCGCCCCGGCGCACGGGACGCTCGGTGACGTGAGGCAACAACGACGCCCGCGCCGCGTGGAGCGCCACAGCGATCGCCCCCTGAAGCGCCGCGTTCTCGCTCAGCAGGCTGGTCTCGATGCGCGCCGTGATCGGCACCAGCGCGGCCGCGGACCCGCGGACGGGACGGAGCAGCAGAGGACTTCCTCCGATGCCTCCGCCGAGCACCACGAGCTCGGGATCGAGCATGGCGCAGACGGTGGCGACCGCCGCTCCCAAGCGCGACGCCACGTGGTCGACGACGGATCGAGCGGCCGCGTTCCCGGTCTCGGCCAGGCCGAACACCTCGTGCACGGACGCGAGCTCGGCATCGTCTGGGCGGCGTCGCTCGTTGTACGCAGCCACGATCCCGGCGGCGCCGACCTCGTCCTCGAGGCCGCCGTGCCGGCGGTGACGAGGATCGTACGGATCGCCGACCAGGGGGAGATAGCCGATCTCTCCCGCGGCGCCGTGCGCGCCCCGTACCAGCTTGTCGCCGATGATGATCCCCATCCCGACGCCGGCGCCGATCGAGATGAACACCATCGTGGACACGCCTCTCGCCAGGCCAAACCACTTCTCGCCCACGGCGGCCAGGTTGACGTTGTTCTCCACGAGCACGGGAAGATCGAATCGGTCTCTGATCACCTCCAACGGATCGAAGCCGCCGTCCGGGGCCACGTTGTACGCCAGCGACGTGACTCGGCCGCTGGCCTGATCCACGATCCCTGGGGCGGAGATCCCTAGGGCCAGTGGGCGGCCGTGGACCGCGCCGGCCTCGTCGATGACCTCGCTCACCATCTCGAGGATCTGCGTGCCCACGGCGCGGATGCCCGCTTTCGACGTGGGTCGCTTGCGGTCGCAGATCTGTTCGCCGAACAGGTCGGTCGCGGCCACTCGGAGGTTGCTGCCGCCGATGTCGCCGCCGACGACGAACCCGGCCCGTGAGCTGACCACGTAGGCGACGGGCTTGCGCCCGCGCTGGCCGGCCCGCATGCCGGCGGCGCGCACCAGCCCACCCTGCTCCAGCCGGCTGACCGCGGCCGAGACGGTCGGCTTGGACAAATTGGTGGCCGCGGCGATCTCCGGCCGGGTGATCGGGCCCGTGTGGAAGATCGTCTCCAACACGGCCTGCTCGCCGAGCTCTCGCAGGAGGCTCAGCGGCGAGTCCGCCGTGGCCCGACTGGGCGAATCGCCGTCCCGGCTGAGACGAAGCATTGAGGTCTGGTCCCTTTAGGAATACGATCTTCCTTACGACGAAAGAATATGCCTCGTAGCGCTGGTTAGGCAAGGACTTTTCGGTTGAGATCTTTGCCTTATTGCTAAGAGGAGCGGACCGTGAGGCAGAGGATTCTCAAGCCGGGGAGGATCAACTCAGTCACTCAGAACCGGGGCGCGTGCACCGTGGGAGTCATCGCTGCCCGGATGACCGGATGAAGCTGGCCGTCATCGGCGCCGGTTCGACGTACACGCCCGAGCTCGTCGCCGGGCTGATGCGCGAGTGGGAGCGCATCGACCTGCACGACCTCGTGCTTCACGACATCGACCCGGAGCGCCGAGAGGTGGTGGGCGGTCTCGCCGCCCGGATGCTCCAGCGTGAACGTTTGTCCGACGCCCTCGCCGTCACCGGAGATCTCGATCACGCGCTGGACGGCGCCGACATGGTGCTGATCCAGATTCGGGTGGGTGGGCAGGCGGCGCGGCTGCGGGACGAGACGATTCCGGCGGCCTGTGGCTGCGTCGGCCAGGAGACCACCGGCGCCGGCGGATTGGCGAAGGCGATGCGGACGGTGCCCGTCGTACTGGACATCGCGCGGCGAACGCGTGAGCTCGCCTCCGGCGAGGCCTGGATCATCGACTTCACCAACCCCGTCGGGATCGTGACCCGCGCGCTGCTCG
Source organism: Solirubrobacteraceae bacterium (assembly GCA_051985625.1). Classification (GTDB taxonomy): domain Bacteria; phylum Actinomycetota; class Thermoleophilia; order Solirubrobacterales; family Solirubrobacteraceae; genus Palsa-465. The sequence goes on along the minus strand of JBPYFQ010000215.1, from coordinate 3,873 downwards.
ATGCCGGCCACCGCGCGATTGGGCTGTGCAATGTGGCGATCAACTTCCAGCGTCAGATTGCTGCGCTGCTCGGTCTGCCGCCGGACCTGGTGCACGTGGACCAGGTCGGTCTGAACCATCTCACCTGGATCCGGGCGGTCTGGGTCGACGGCCGCGACGTCCTCGACGAGGTGCTCAGCCGGCATGGCGACGCGCTGGCCCACGAGATCGGTCTGCCGCGCGCGCTGATCGAGGCCCTGGGGGTGATTCCGTCGTACTACCTCCGCTACTTCTACGCCGAGCGGGAGGTCGTCCAGGAGCAGACCACGACTCGGCCCCGCGCGGAGACCGTGATGGAGATCGAACGCGGCCTGCTCGACCTCTACCGCGACCCGTCGCTGACCGAGAAGCCGGCGCTGCTCGATCAACGCGGCGGAGCGTTCTACAGCGAGGCGGCCACGCAACTCGTTGCATCGCTCGCCGAGGGCGGAGACGACATCCAGGTCGTCGACGTGCGCAACGCCGGGGTGCTCGCCGGCCTCGCGGACGACGACGTGGTGGAGGTGCCGGCGCGGATCGGACGCGACGGTGCGGTCCCGCTGCCTCAGCCGCCGCTGGCGCCGGAACTGCTGGCGCTCGTCCAGCACGTCACGGCGTATGAGCGGCTGGCGGCGTCGGCCGCCGCCGCCCGCGACCGCGACACCGCCCGCCTTGCCCTGATGACGAACCCGCTGGTCCGTGATTACCAGGTGGCCGAGGCCATGCTCGACCGCTTGCTGGCGGGACCGACCGAGCCGTCGCTGACGAGCAGGACGGGGCGGTGACGGTGTCGGGCACGGCGGAGGCCCGCGGCGACGGTCTGGTACTGGCCGTCGATGGCGGAGGCGTCAAGACCGATGTGGCGCTCCTTGACCGCAACGGCGGGCTGGTGGCCTTTGTGCGGGGAGCGGGGAGTCAAGCGCATTATCTGGGGATCGACGGGTCGGTCAGGGTCGTGGAGAGCCTGCTGGCCCGTGCCGCCGCCCAGGCCGGCCTCGGTCCCGACGACGTGCCGGTCGCATCGACTGCTCGCATCCTGCTCGCCGGCGCCGACCTCCCCGAGGAGCTCTCCACGCTTCGTGCCCGGATCGAGCGGCTGGGCTGGAGCGAGCACCTGGTCGTCGACAACGACACCCTGGCGTTGCTGCGCGCGGGCACCGACCGCGGCTGGGGTATCGCGGTCGTGTGCGGCGCCGGGATCAATTGCCTGGGCCGCGCCCCGGACGGGAGGGAAGTCAGGTTCCCGTCCCTGGGCGAGCTCAGTGGCGATTGGGGCGGCGGCGCCGACGTCGGGTTGGCGGCGCTGGTCGCCGCTGCTCGCAGCGCCGACGGACGCGGGCCGCGGACCATGCTGGAGACTGCCGTGCCGGAGCAGTACGGGTGGACCGAGCCGCTCGACGTGTCGCGCGCGCTCCACCTGCGGCGACTGCCGGTGGCCCGGCTCGGCGAGCTGGCGCCCGTGGTGTTCGCCCTCCATCAGGAGGATCCAGTCGCGGCCGCGATCGTGCGGCGCGTGACCGACGAGGTGATCGCGTACGTCAGGGCGGTCGTCCGTCGCCTCGAGCTGACCGAGGCCGACCCGGACGTGGTGCTGGGCGGGGGGCTGCTGCGGGCGCTGCCGCCGAGCGAGGTCGAGACCATCCGCCAAGGGGTTCACGCGGTGGCGCCGGCCGCGCGCGTCCTGGTGGCCGCGAGCGAGCCGATCGTCGGCGCCGCGCTGTTGGGGCTGGACGCGCTGGCGGCGGATGCGGCCACGTGTTCCCGGGCCCGCGCCGAGCTTGACGCGGCGGTGGCGGCGGTGGGCCCGATCGGTCAGCCGATCGGTGATGGCCAGGCCACCGTCGGCCGACCGTGATTTTCGGGCAGGTCAACGACCGTTCAGCGACAGACCGAGGTCGACCTCGGATTCCTGTGGCGGTACCAGATGACCCGCGTGGTTGGCGTGTCCCTCGGAAGTGCGTGGATTGTGATCACACCCGGCTGGCGCGAGAAGCACAGCGCCTTCGCCGTCTGCCACCACAGATCGATCGCTCTCAGCCGGCCGTGGACCGCACAATGGGCGCCCGAGCCCGTGCAACCACCCTGGCTGATGTCACCCTTGGCTGCGACCACACTGTGGGGCGAGAGCATCGTTCGCCGCGTCCTGGTAGGTCGATCCCGGGGGGGCAGCGATGCGGATTGCGACCGCATCGATCGGGTAATCCGCCGTCATGGCGAGTGAAAAACAACGTAACGCTGCTCGGAAGAACGTCCGAAAGGCGCAGAGCGCCGCCCGCAGCAAGCGGACGATCTCGAACCTGTCGAGCGGGACCAGGTCGGCGCTCGGGCGGGAAGGGGCGAAGGCCGCTGCCCGGAAGCGTGGCGCCGCGAGCGGCACTGGGACCGGCGCCGGAGCGATGACGGTGAACGAGCTGCGCCGCGAGGCGGCGCGGCTCGGTATCGAGGGGCGTTCCAAGATGGGCAAGGCCCAGTTGATCCGAGCGGTGGGTCAGAAGCGCCGGTCTGATTCATCCTGAAGCTTCCGGTTAGGGTGGCCGGACCTCCCTCTGGCCCGCTACGCTGGCTGCCACCAGCGTCGCGTGTGCAGCGCCCTGCGCGTTACGGCACCGAAGCAGACGACCGATGACAGAGCGATCTGACCAGGCGGAGGCCCAACGCGACGAGACGCCCCCGCAACGACTGGACCGCAACACCGTTGAACTGCTCAACGAGTTGCGCATCGCCGGGACCGGGATCCAGGTCATGTTCGCGTTCCTGCTGATCGTCCCGTTCAATACCGGCTGGAAGACGGTCGACAGCTTTGAGCGGACCGTGTACTTCGTGACACTGCTGGCCGTAGCGCTGGCGGCGTTTCTGCTGATGGCACCGCCGATCCATCACCGGCTGCTGTTCCGCCACGGCGAGAAGCCGTTCCTCATCCTCGTCGGCAACTACGTCGCGATCGGGGGTATGGCGTGCCTGGGCATCGGCTTCGTCGGGATCCTCGTGCTGATCTCCGACGTGGTCGTCGGCGGGGCCGCGCCGGTGATCGTCGGAGGCTTGGCGGCTGTGGTGATCGCCGGCCTATGGTTTGTGCTGCCGATTGCCCGGCGGCACGACGAGTAGGCATGTGTCGGCCCGCTCATCGGGGCTCTTGCCGCGCCGACTTCCGCCCCAAGCCCGACGGTCGCATTGCAACCGGGCGAGTCCGATTGCGCACCGATCTGATTGATGCAGCGACCTGTGGGTAGTAACCCTTTCTCCCTCTCCTAGGGATAGCGGGTGGGCGCGAGATCGGCGGCACCATCGTCGCGCCCGCCCGCAATCCTCTTGGGCGTAATAGCTGGCTCTAGCTGTGCTGCCAGCGATTGCGTCCGTCCGAGCCGGGCTCGCACACCATGGACGTGCCCGCGGTCGTGTGGCCGGTGGCGCCCTGTGGCGAGCAGAACGCGCCCGGGTGCACGACGCCTTGATCAGGCGGGGATGGTGGCGACGGCGTCGGAGGCGGTGTCGGCTTGGGCGTAGTGGCGAGGTTCTGCTTGTAGTACGCCACCCAACCGAGCGCGATGATGCGCTGCGCGCGCGCCAACGACATGCGGCGATCGCACACGCGGGCGTGCAGGTAGTTCTCGACCTTGTCTTTCAAGTTGGGTGACGCGCCGCTCTCCGGCCACAGGTTGCGGCGGTCGTTGGCGGCGCCGCCCAACTCCAGGGAGATGAGATGGTCGTACTCGTAATGTCGCGCCGATTGGTGTAAGCCGTACGCGCGGATGCTGGCCAGCTTTTCGGGCTCGGTCACGCTTGTGGACGGGCGGATCCTCGCCGAGAATCCGGCGCGACAGATCGTCCTGCCGATTGTGGCCTGCCGGACGGACG